>DAOUJE010000045.1:0-84776 GCA_034423055.1 Dehalococcoidia bacterium
GGGGGGGGGGGGGGGGGGGGGGGGGTACTCCTTTGCTGACCTCAAAGGATCCACGAGAGCTTAGCGAAGTGTTGCTGAAAATGGAAGACCCCAAGAAAGCAGCGGTAGTGACCGCGATCACTATCGTTTGCGTGATCATCGCCTTCGCATGGCAAGCCGGCGAACCTGTCAAGGGCGAAGTCCAGGCGAACATCAACGAGATGGACCTCAACTGGTGCAACGTCGCTTGGTCCGGCTCTCCGGATCAGAACCGCGGACCTGACGACGATCGCAAGAGAGTGACCAACTGGATAGTGCAAATTGATCTATGGGGCAGCAGATTGGTGTTCTGGAGCGACTGGGAGACAGATGAACAACGGGAGATTCGCATCGCTCTAGGCGGGTGGGTCGGATGCGACAACAAGCCGAGTAGCATCGAGGAAGCCACTACCACGACACAGCCCGCAACGGACACTACTACCACGGAGCAGCCCGCAACGGGAACCTCCACCACGGGGCAACCCTCAACTGAAACCTCCACCGCGAGGCAGCCCGCGACAGGAACCACTACAACGAGGCAGCCCGCAACGGGAACCACCACTACGGGGCAGTACGAAGATGCAGAATCGTGTCTGGGCGACGGGAACTCGCTATGCCATAGTCATGACCATGTGTCTGGCACGGATATTGTTGATCACGGAGGCGGTTGGCACTCCCACACTGACCACGACTCGAATTGCGTTGGTCACGAGCACGAAGGCGAAAATCACAACCATGGGCATCAGTGCTGAGAGAGCGCATCAAGCATAATCGGCAGGCTTAACAGAAAAGTCGTCTACGCGAATCGGCGAGGAGTTACAGATAACCTCTCGCTGATTCTTTCACATATATTCTCTCCCACTCAGCGAGAGAGGGCTAGGGTGAGGGAGTGGTCAGATGGACTCCCCCAGCCCACCACAACAAAATCCCAAAAATCCCAGTTCAGACACCCCCTACGCTATCCTTAAACCCAATCTCCCATGATCCCCCTAATCTCACAACACTCCGACGAACTAGCCGAACTCTGTCGACGCCACCACGTCAAGCGTCTAGATCTCTTCGGCTCTGCAGCTGTCGGCGACTTCAATTCCGATAAAAGCGACATTGACTTCCTAGTCGACTACCAACTCCTACCACCAGCCCAACACGCCGACGCATACTTCGGACTCCTCAACGATCTGCAATCCTTGTTCGGACATTCAATCGACCTCGTCGAAGACAAAGCAATCGAGAACCCTTACTTCCGCGCATCCGTCGATGAGACACGCCAACCCATCTATGGACGCTGAAATCAAGACTTACCTAGCGGACATCAAACAAGCCGCAGAACGCATCATCGAAGTCACACTCGACAAGTCGTTCGAGGATTTCGAGGGCGACTGGGTTGTCCGAGCCGCAGTCGAACGTCAATTCCTTATCATCGGCGAGGCGACAAATGTCATCGCCGCCAAAGACCAGACCGTTGCCACCCTACTGGGCGACTACCCCCAAATCGTCGGTTTCCGCAACATTCTCGCTCATCGATACCGAGACATCCTAGACCGCACCGTCTGGGGCATCATCGAAAACAACCTCCCAACCCTACTCAACGAAGTCAACACCCTCCTCAATTCAGACTAACCAAACACCCCCACTCACATCCCCCCAATCGCACGCTCCCTCCCCCGATAACGCGCATTCGGACCCTCCAATATCCCCCGCTGCGCCTCCGTCAACCCCGGATAATCGTCCGCGTCGAAATACTGCGCCGACCACGAAACCGAATGCGGGCTGTACTTGAAGAAAACCGTCCGACGCTCATCCGCTCCCGCCCACGGCAGCGTCCCATGCGTCAGCGCCTCGGTGAATATGATCGCAGTCCCAGCAGGTCCTGTGACCCGCTCGACCAACGGGCCAGGCTCCTCCATCTCCTTCCACTCGTCCGGAAACGAATAGTTGCTCTTGTGCGAACCCGGCACGCACCCAAAACCGCCGTCCATCGTACCCACATCCTTCAGGTTGTAGGCCACCACCGACAGCCCGTTGTGCATCTGACCGCCCTCGAACCGGAAGTAATGCGTCGGATTGAACGGCACAGCCCCGCCGTGCAACCGAGTCCCGATCGGTCCCTTGCCCGACCTGATCACGTCGAGGTAAACGTGGTCGAGCCGGAAACCCTCGCCCAGTAACTCGCTGAGATATGGGGTTATCGACGGATTATCAATCAGATCGCGATAGTCATCTCCCCATTCAAGCAACGGCCCAAACCTGTGCGTGCGCATATCCGACGGACACTCGGCCGCAATGTGCTCATCCAACACACTGTTGAGCCTGCCCACCTGTTCCTGAGACAACGCATCGGGCACAACAAGGTAGCCCTTCAAGTCGAACAAATATCGTTCTTGGTCGTTCATCGAGAACCTCCTACTGGCTTGTGAAAGCATACGTCATTTAGACGCAAGCAGGGACACAAACCACTGCGCGCCTGAGACTGACGAACTTACACGACGACTTACAGGCGGGGATCTACGTCGTACGTAGCCAGCGGATGATCGTGGCAGTTCAGAAAGTTGCCCGAAACTAAACGGCGAGGGCAATCGATACCCCCGCCGAATATTAACGTGGCTCCTACTTCGACTTCAAGCCTGTCGTGATCTTCAGGAACTCCTGTTGCCAAGGGTGTAGCACGCCGTAGTTGTCATCGAACGACGGCCAACCCTCCCAGTAGTTCTCGTTACCCAAGTGACGAATGATCAGCTGCGACACATAGATATCCGGCAACTCTTCATACCAGATCTCCATCGCATCCTCGAACAGATCCATCGTCTGCGGATCTGTAGCAGGGATCTTCGACATCTCAGTGACGATCTCGTCGAACTCCGCATTCTGCCAGCGAGCAGTTGCCCATGGGTTGACAGGAGGCTCACCGATGTCCCGGAATGTAGCCGACGAGTAAAGCGAGAGCATGTAATACGGGTCAGCACCAAGCACGCCAGACGGCCCCTTGCAACCGAACTGGTAGTCGCGCTCACCACGTCCAAACGCCTCACCCGTGCCCGGGCTCTGGTCCATCTCGGCCGCGAAGCCCGCGTCTTGCAACTGCCTCACGATGTGAACGCCGTAACGCGCCAGCCATGACGGGAAACCGATGCTCATTTCGATGATCTCGCCGTCCTTCTCCCACATGTCGTCAGAGTTCTTCGAGTAACCCGCTGCAGCCATTCGCTCATCGATCAAGTCGTAATGCTCAACCTCGTCAAGCGAGTGTTTCGCGTAGATCGGTTGAAGCACTTCTTCAAACGGATCGAACCACGAGTACGGCGTGATCATGTGATACGCAATCGTGCCCGCGCCCCTCTCGGCGTTACTCACCAAAGTTTCGCGGTTGAGCGCATAGTTCAACGCCCAACGAACGTCCTTGCTCTCAGCGACCGGACTATCACCAGCATTGTTCACGAACAATCCGATCGGGCACCAGTCCAAGTATCCATATGGCGGCTCCTGCTTGCTCCAGCTGACCACCTCAGGGTTCTGCTCAAACACGTCGAGCAAAGTGTCAACGGGAACCATGCTCATGGCATCGATCTCGTTGCGAATGATCATTTGAGCCCGTGCTGTCTCTTCGCGTTGCGGAATGTATACGACCTTCTCGATGTCCGGCAAGTCCATGAACCCAGCTTCAACAGCCCACCAATCGTCTCGTCGTACGAACACCTTCTGCTCAGGCGAAGCCGACGCCAAGGCGAACGGTCCTGTCGATATTGGCCATCCCTGATCTGGGTCGTAGAACGTGAACTCCTGGATGTTTTTGTCCTCCCAAATATGCTTCGGCAGGATGTGCTCGGATAGGCCGTGGTTGCTAGTCAGTGTGTTTACCCACCAACTGGGTGACGGCTCTTTGAGCGTGAACTTCACCTTGTTACCGTCAATCACCTCGACGCTGTCTAGCAGGTGAATCTCAGCCGTGTGCACCAGAGTGTCCTGGTTCTCTTGCACCAACGAGAAGGTGAAGGCAACGTCCTCCGCGGTGAATGGCATGCCGTCGCTCCAGTAGACACCGTCGCGAATCGTCAGCATGACCTCCCTGAAGTCGTCGCTTATGTCCATCGTCTCCGCTAACCACATCTGGTGTTCACCTGTCAAAAGGTTGAACATGATCAACGGCTCGCTCATCGTCTGCAACGGACCCGTGTGCCAGCCACCCGTGCCGCCAGGAACGTAGTTGTTGAAGTTCTCCCAATCCGGATATCGACCGTCCTGCCCGCCGCTCATCACGATTAAGGTCTTCTCACGAGAAACGGAATCCGGATCCATCAACGGCGCCGGTTCCTTCATCATCATCCCGTCTTCATCCATCGCCTCCTTCTCGACCATCGCCTCTTCAGGCTCCGGCTCAGGAGTCGCCGTCGGCGGTACCGGCGTCGCGGTTGGGGGGGGGGGCGGAGTTGCCGTAGGCTCCTCCTCGGCACACGCCACTGCTGCGACCATCACGGTAGTGACAATCATCGAGAGAGCCACTAATCGCAACAGCCACATGTGCTTAGTCGTTGATTTCAAATTTCTCTTCATGACTACATTCCCTTCTCAACTGTGTGGAACAGGCACCTTGCCGATGTGCTAATCTGTTTGCCAATCCACTGCTCAGCGGCTCGACGAGCGTACACAAAACTCCGAGGCCTTGGCTGTCGTTGATTAACGAAATCTATCACAAAGCGCGCACGTGCGCGAGCGAAACGTCATATCAAACGCTATGACTGCCGAATACCTCCTAAGACGCATCGGGGTGTTCTTCCTCGTCATCTGGGGTGCTGCAACCTTCAACTTCGTATTGCCGCGCATCGCCGATGTCAACCCCATCGAAGAGCGGATGAGCCAGCTCGCCTCGCGCGGTGCCGTCTCCAGCGGCAATACCGAGGCGATGATCAAACACTTCGAGAAACGCTTCGGACTAGACAGACCGCTCTACGAACAGTATCTTCGTTACCTCTGGAACTTCGCGCGCTTCGATTTCGGCTTTTCCATCGCGTTTTTCCCAACTCAAGTGCGTTCCGTCATCGCCCAAGCACTCCCGTGGACCCTCGTATTAGTGACAGTTTCATCGCTCATTTACATGTTCCTCGGCATGGCGTTAGGCGCGCTCGTCGCCTGGCCAGGCGCATCCCGACTATTCAAAGTACTCTTCCCGCCAGTCATGGCACTCTCATCAATCCCTTACTACCTCGTCGGCATCGCCCTCGTCCACTTCTTCGCCTTCACTCTCGAGTGGTTCCCTCTAGGTGGCGGTTACACCGTCGGCACATCTCCAGGATGGAGCACAGACTTCTACTTCGACGCCGCCAAACACGCCATCCTCCCAGCGTTCTCAATAATCCTCGTGAGCATCGGATTCTCAGCCATCGGAATGCGTGGAATGATGGTCACTACCCAAGGTGAGGATTACATGCTGCTCGCCGAGGCCAAAGGCACGAAAAGTTGGCGACTATTCGCGTGGTACGGCGTTCGCAACGCAATGCTCCCCCAGATCACTTCATTCGCCCTGACCCTCGGACACGTCGTCTCCGGCGTCATCCTCGTAGAGGTCGTATTCGGATATCCCGGCATCGGCACGATGCTCCTGCAATCTATCCGAAACTTCGACTACACGTTGCTCTACGGCATCGTCTACTTGGTTATCCTGTCCATCGCACTTGCCACCTTGGTCCTCGACCTCATCTATCCACGCCTAGACCCTCGCATCACCTACGCACCCCGATCCTGACAACTCCATGACGACGGTACAGCCAGAAACTCAAGGCTCCATGCAGCTCGACACGACGATCGAGCGCCAGCAGGGCAGCGCGGCAGCACGTGCCATCCTCACACCATTCCGCTGGATGCGAACCTATCCCACGCTCTGGGCCGGTCTATTCCTTCTCGCGTTCATGATCCTCTTCGGCGTCATCGGTTCCCAATTCGTAGACCCCGAACTTGCCCGCGCCGGCACCGTGGAGATCGACTTGAACCCTTGGCAAACTGTCGAATACCGGGTCAAAGGAGAAGAGCGAAGCGCTTTCTCCGTACTAGGTACCGACAGCCAAGGCCGTGACGTGTGGGCGGTCACACTCCTCGGCACTCCCTTGACAATTTACGTAGGCTTTCTCGCCGCTTTAATCGGCATGTCCATCGGTACGGTTCTTGGGTTCATCGGCGGTTTCTACGGAGGCATCATCGACAACATCTTCAAGAGCTTCGCAGACATGCTCATCACTGTTCCCGTCCTGATGATCCTCGTCGTCGTAGCGGTAACACTGAAATCCTCGATCGATGTCACACAACAAGCCTTAATAATCGCTGCCTTCGTCTGGATGTGGCCGCTGAGAACGATACGATCACAGGTCTTGACCATGCGCGAAAGGGCATATGTGTCTGTAGCCCAGATCTCTGGTGCCAACACCCTCGAAGTCATATTCCTCGAGATGCTTCCAAACCTACTCCCATTCCTCGCCGCTAGCCTTGCAACAGCCGTAGCCACTGCCATGCTCACTACTATCGGCATGGATGCGCTGGGGCTCGGTCCTCAGAACCAACCTACACTCGGCAACACCATCTACTGGGCACTTTTCTACTCCGCACCATTCCGCGGAATCTGGTGGTGGTGGGCACCGCCAGTGCTAGCACTCGCGCTCGTATTCGGTAGCCTCTATCTCATCACCGCCGGCCTCGACCCGTTGGCGAACCCGCGCCTGCGGAGGCAGGTGTGAGCGTCCAAGCAGCCACAAACAGTGCATCGAACGGCGTATCACCCGCCTTGGATGTGAACGACCTCGGCGTCTCCTACTACACCTCCAGCGGCGAGATCAAAGCCGCTGATGGTGTCAGCTTTTCCATCATGCCCGGAAAGCGCATGGGCTTGGTCGGCGAATCCGGGTCCGGAAAAACCACTACTGCCCTGGCTCTCATGCGTCTGATCAAACCGCCGGGCCGCATTACCAAAGGAACCGCGATCATTGACGGAACAGATCTCTTGTCCCTCGACGATGAGGAGATGCGCAACGCCAAGTTGTCGACCATCGCCCTCGTGCCGCAGGGGGCGATGAACTCGCTGAACCCAGTCGCCAAAGTGAAAAACCAAATCATCGACGGCCTGCGCGACCATGACGCCCGGCATTCTGCGTCCCAATACCGTGAGCTCGTTGCCGAACTGCTCGATAAAGTCGGTCTGAGCCCCCTAGTTGGCGATATGTACCCCCACGAACTCAGTGGCGGAATGAAACAACGCGTAACTATCGCCATCGCAATCTCGATGGGACCCAAGATCATCATCGCCGACGAGCCCACGTCCGCTCTCGATGTCGTGGTGCAACGTCAGATCATGGAGACCCTCGCCGAACTCCAAGAAGAACTCGGTGCCGCAATCCTCCTCATCGGCCACGACATCGGCCTGATGGCACAGTTCGTCGACACACTGGGCGTCATGTATGCCGGACGACTAGTCGAAACTGGCACCCTTCGACAGCTCCTCCGAGAACCCAAACACCCCTACACCCAAATGCTCATCGACAGCCTACCCTCCCTTGAGCGAAAAGATCGCAAGCGTGGAGACCTCCGCGGCATCCCCGGAACCGCACCGTCTCTTTACGCACTCCCCAGCGGATGCCCGTTCCACCCGCGATGCCCACAGGCGATGGACATCTGTCCAGCAGAAGAACCCATCCTCAAAGCAGTTAACGAAGACAAACAATCTGAACAGCGCACAGCCTGCCTCCTCTACTGATCCCGATGACGGCCCTAGTCGAACTAAGGAACACATCCAAAACTTTCGGCACCGGATGGTTCAGCCGAAAGACGGTCGCGCTCCGCGACTTCTCGATGTCCGTAGATGAAGACGAACCAACCATCACCGCCCTTGTAGGTGAAAGCGGCAGCGGAAAAACCACCATCGCCCGACTAATCCTCGGCATCATCCCGCCGACAACCGGGGAAGTCCTATATCGGGACAAACCAGTCTCGCAACTATCCCGTACCGAACGCCAACAGTTCCGACGCGATGTCCAAGTCATCTTCCAAGACCCGTTCGAGGTCTACAACCCCTTCTACAAAGTCGATCACGCACTGCATTTGCCAGTCAAAAAAACGGGGCTGGCATCATCACGCGACGAAGCCATAGAGATAATCGAGAATACGCTACGGCAGGTCGGACTCAACCCTCGCGACACCCTCGGACGCTACCCACATCAGCTGAGCGGTGGTCAGCGCCAACGCGTTATGGTCGCTAGAGCGCTCCTTCTCAACCCCAAACTCATCGTCGCCGATGAGCCAGTGTCGATGGTCGACGCGTCGCTCCGTGCCACAATCCTCGAAAACCTACGACAACTCAACACCGAGTTCGGTATCTCCATCATCTACATCACCCATGACCTCACAACCGCCTACGAAATCAGCGAAAAGATCGTCGTACTCTACCGAGGCGTAGTAGCCGAACAGGGCGACGTCGTACCCGTCGTCCAAGAGCCTGAGCACCCGTACACTCAACTACTCATCGGCTCAATCCCGATGCCCGATCCCGACCAGCGCTGGCAACAAGGATTAGAAATCGTAGCTCCGTCCACAGAATCCACGAGCGATACGATGGCCGCCGACTACGCAGGCTGCCAATTCGCTGATCGTTGCCCGCACGCCATGGATATCTGCAATCAAACGCCGCCGCTCTACCAGACAGCACAGAACCGCGTCGTTTCATGCCATCTCTATAAGGAAACCGCCGTCGCTTAGGCGAAATCAGGCGTCAAGTCACCAATTCTCACCGTTGCTTAACCCAAAATCCCCGCCATTGCCTCGCCGATATATGCCGGAGATTCCACAACCGTAGCCCCCGCCGCCTCTAACGCCTTGTTCTTCTCGGAAGCCAGACCGGCCCTACCGGTGATGATCGCGCCCGCATGGCCCATTCGCTTTCCCGGTGGAGCGGTCTGTCCGGCAATCGAAGCGACTACCGGTTTAGTCACGTTTTCCTTGATGAACTGAGCCGCCGCCTGCTCACGCGTCCCGCCGATCTCACCGATCAAAACGATCGCCTCGGTCTCGTCGTCGTCCTGGAACTCGGTCAACACGTCGATGAAGTTCGTTCCCGGAATCGGATCACCGCCAATGCCTACACACGTCGACTGACCCATTCCTACCGCGCCCAACTGCGCCACCGCCTCATAAGTCAGTGTCCCAGACCGCGACACCACACCCACGTTGCCAGGCGTTACTGCAGCACCCGGGATGATGCCCAGCTTGATCCGCTCGCCAGGGTGTATCAGCCCCGGACAGTTTGGGCCCAACAACCTCGAATCGGTGCGATCCAGATACGCCTTCGCCCTCATCATGTCCTGAACCGGAACACCCTCGGTTATCGAGACGATAAGCGAAATTCCGGCATCGGCCTGCTCAAGAATGGCATCCATCGCAAATGGTGCCGGAACAAACACCAGTCCCGTATTGGCACCCGTCGCTTCAACCGCCTCCTTCGCCGTCTCGAAATATGGCACCTCATCCATGAACTTCATCCCCGCACGGTTCGGATGCACCGCAGCAACCATATTCGTCCCATACTCCACGATCCGTTGCGCCTGGAACGAGCCGTCACGCCCCAATCCTTGCACCAACAAACGGCATGGGTCTTCAACTAACACCGGCATTAACTCGATCCTCCCATGCTCGCAAGTTTGTCCCTCAACACCAAAGCCGCACTAGCCATGTCTGGCGCTGGCGTAATGTCCATATCCGACTCCTCAAACAGACGCAATCCTTCCTCCGCGTTCGTCCCTCGCATCGCCGCCACGATCGGTTTCGTCGCACCCAATTCCTTTGCCGCGTTTATCACCCCGGTAGCCACCACATCCGACCGCGCAATCCCCGCAAAAAGATTGACCAAGATGATCTCAACATCCGGATCGCTGACAATGATCTTGAAAGCGTGCTCAATACGGTCGAGATCAGCCGATCCCCCGATGTCGAGGAAGTTCGCCGGCTCCGCACCCGCCCATTTGGTGATGTCCATCGTCGCCATCGCCAAACCCGCACCATTCACCATGCACCCGACGCGCCCGCCTTCGAGCTTCACGTAAGCCAGATCGTATTCCGAAGCCTCGCGCTCCAGCGGATCCATCTGATCCGGATCGTGGAGCTCACGGAGATCAGGATGGCGGAACAGCGCATCGTCTTCAATCCCGACCTTGGCATCCAAAGCAATCAACTTGCCGTCTTCAGTCTCTATCAACGGATTAATCTCGACCAGCGAGCAGTCGTTGTCGACGAAAATCCGATACGCGTTCGATATCAACGCCATCGCGGGTCGAATCAGAGCCGATGGAAATCCCAACGCCAACGCCGCATCCCGTGCCCGATAAGGCAGCAACCCGATCAACGGATCACCGACGATCCGAACAATCTTCTCTGGATGCTCCTCCGCCACTTGCTCAATCTCGACACCACCCTCTCGCGTCGCAATAATCACTGGCGCGCCTTCGTCGCCATCCATAACTATCGACAAGTAATACTCGTGCGCGATATCCGCAGCAGGAGTGACCATCACCTTGTTCACCGGCACGCCACTAGGCCCCGTCTGATGCGTCACCATCCGCGTACCCAACATCGCCGTCGCCGCATCCACAGCATCGTCAACGGTAGCAGCAAACTTCACCCCGCCTGCCTTACCGCGCCCACCTGCATGAACCTGCGCCTTCACGATCACCGGACAACCCAGTTCCTCGGCCGCATTCCTCGCTTCATCCGCAGATTCCACGATCCGCCAAGGCAGCACCGGAATTCCGTAATCTTTGAAAATCTGCTTGGCCTGGTATTCGTGTAAGTTCATGCGGGAACGCTATCGGTCGTCAGCGAGATTTTTGTCAAACTTTCGTCATTCCGGCGAAAGCCGGAATCCAGAGGGGCAGCGGGGCACCTTGCGTATTTTGTGCCTCAACCCACTCTAGTCGTTGCTTTGCAAATGTATCCTGTCAGCGACATCACCTTTCGGAGTCAACAAACTTCAATGATATCCCCGCTATCTCTTAACCCGTTAGCAAACCCGTCTCGCGCAGAACCGCTTCGATTGCCTCCCTCGACTCCACAGAAACCGGCGCAGTCGGCCGACGCGGATCCCCATACTCCCACCCCAACATCGACAACGCAGTCTTAGGCGCGCCGATGGTGTTCATCACGATCGCGTTCAACTTCGATGCAGCCCGCTGCAACTCAACTGCCTTCGCGTAGTCACCATGAAAACCCGCACTGATGATGTCCATGCAGAGCGCTGGCGCGATGTTCCCGAGCAACATGCAAGCACCATCGCATCCGATCATCGTCCCGAACGCCAACAACGCCCCGCTGCAATTCCACTTCCTCACGCTGTCTGGAATCCGCGGCAACACCTGCTGCTCGAAAAGTATCGAATGGTCGGTGATGTACGCGAACACGTTCTCCATCCCGCACAACTCCGCGATCACCGACGGCGGCGCAGCCGGGTCACCCCCTCGCGCGAACGTCTGATGGATAACCACCACTGGCACCGGACACCGCGAAGTAACTTCACCGTAGTAATTCACCAAATCCGATGCTGCCATGCCACGCGGTATCCGCATCCGAATGAAGTCCGCACCCGCCTCGGCATAGTTCTCCGACAACCGCAGAGTCTCCCGCGCCGATCTTTCATCCACACCCGCGATCACGAACTTCTCTCCACCATGCGCCGACACCACCGTCCGAACCGTCTCCAAACGCTCCGCCTCGCTCAACATCGTCTCCTCGCCATTGGCAGTCACGACTACGAAACCTGAAAGCGGTGTCTTGAGCCATCGCCCGACATTGCGCTCAAGCGCCCCAAAATCGACCGACTGTTCATCGTCGTCCCGGAACGGCGTGGGCGTCGGTGCCACGACTATCGGCTGGTCAGGAGATGGTATCGTTGACATTAACTGTTGCGCCTCGATGATTGCTTTGCGAGATGTATGCGAGTTTAACGTTGTTCAGCAAGCGGCTCACATCCCCACGTCCATATCTGCTGACCTTAGTAGCGGCGATCTTAGCGTTGGCTCTAGCAAGTTGCGGAGTGAACACCAACACGTCCAATAGGGAGGTGCAGATCGTCGAAGTTACCGCGGCTCCCCCTCTAGTCCAAGCATCCGAACCGACCGCTACCACGGCACCCCCGCCAACCGCGACACAAGCCCCGACCGCCACAATCGCTCCCACGGCAACCGAAACGCCGTACTGGGCCAAGAAGATCCTCCCCGGAATCGCCATGGAGCAGTACCCACCAGTCAACGATCGAACCGATTACGAACTGAAGAACACGCAGGAGTGGTTGAACGGAGAGCCGACCACGATTGCCGAGATCCGCAACAGCGGAAGAGTGGTGGTGGTCGATTTCTGGACCTACACTTGATACAACTGCAAGAACACGTGGCCAGCCCTGAGGGCATGGCATGAGAGCTACGCTAACGCCGGGCTCACCATCCTAGGAGTGCACACTCCCGAATTCGAGTACGAAAAGAAGATCGAGAAAGTGCGCGCCGCCGCCGAAGAGAACGACATCGGCTGGCTCATCGTCCAAGACAACGACTACTCCACTTGGCGCTACTTCACCAACCGCTACTGGCCCGCAAAATACATCTTCGACCCCGCAGGCAACCTCCGCTTCCGCCACTTCGGCGAAGGCAAATACGCCGAAACCGAGCAAGTCATCCGACTCCTGCTAGACGAAGCCGGCTACGACATCACCGGCATCGAGCCGACCTACCCGCTACAGTAAGGCTATCCCCCCTCCTTCGATGGGAGAGGACTAGGGTGAGGGTGAAATGGGACAAAGAGGCGCGCCGCAGCATCCTTCCCATCCTTAACCAATCCTTCGCATCCTAGTTCAAACACCCCCTTGCATCTAAACTCTCCCACATGACCGTCTACTCCAACGAACGCACCGGCAGCATCGTCCAAAACGAACTCCCCCCATCGATTCCACGCGACACCCGCATCACAATGGACGGCCTAGGCTTCCTCGCCCAACTACCCGACGCCTCCATCGCTGCAACCTTTTTCGACCCCCAATACCGCGGCGTCCTAGACAAACTCTCCTACGGCAACGAAGGCGTCCTCCGAGGCCAGAAACGCTCGGCCCTCCCCCAGATGTCATCCGAAACCATCGCCGAATTCATCCGCGCCATCCACCGCGTCCTCGGTCCCAGCGGACACCTCTTCCTCTGGATCGACAAATACCACCTCTGCTCCGGCATCGACGAATGGACCCAAAACACCACCCTCGAAACCGTAGACCTCATCACCTGGAACAAAGGCCGCATCGGCATGGGCTACCGCACCCGACGCACCGCCGAATACCTCATCGTCCTCCAAAAAGCCCCCAAGCGAGCCAAAGGCATCTGGACCCGACACGACATTCCCGACGTCTGGACCGAAAAACCTCCATCATCAAAATCAAGCGGCGTCCATCCCAAACCAGTAGCCCTCCAACAAGCCCTAATCGAAGCCACAACCGCCCCCAACGACCCCATCCTAGACCCCGCCGCCGGCAGCTTCAGCGTCCTAAAAGCCTGCCAACTAGCAGGGAGGACGTTTGTAGGGTGTGACGTGAACGGATGATTGAATATACGCACACGATGCTAGATCTCGCCGTTACAACCCGAAGCGATAGGCACCTCGACGACTAAGACTGAATTAAGTTGGTACCATGCCGCCGAAAGTACGCGACGCGATCCGATTGGCAAGAGAACAAGGTTGGCAGTTGGCTCGCACCAGAGGTAGCCATCGACAATACACACATCCTTCGAAACCCGGAGTAGTAACGATAGCGGGACACCCAAAAGAGGACGTCCATCCTCGCACCTGGGCGAGTATCCTCAAACAAATGGGCTTACGCTGAAATCAGGAGTAGCCGATGTCGCGAACATACACCGTAGTGATCGAAGAGGGCCCCAGAAATTGCAGTGCCTACATCTTGGAACTCCCCGGGTGTATCGCCGCCGCCGAATCAATAGACGAAGTGAAGCGTCTCATCGTTGAGGCGGGAGCGATGCACATCCAAGTGATGCTGGAACAGGGAGAAGAGTTGCCCGCACCAGTCCACGTCTCACGCGAAGAATTCCAACTGGCCTGAACGACGGTACGCATCCGCTTCTCACTGTTGACTGGTAACATTCGCGGCAAATTGTCTCGAGTAGCGACAAACCACGACTACGCGCCATCAGCCTATCCCACCGCCCGCGCCGAAGCCGCACTAATCCATCCGGTAACGCTCCTCGCGTTAGCCACGCTCCTCGTTAACGACCTGGTCTTCAAGTCGATGTGGCCGGGCTCATGGATCACCGGCAAATTGAGCGACCTCGCATGGGTCATTTTCGCACCACCACTCCTAGCCCTGCCCCTCACCTTCCTCGCGCGCCGAAACCAAACCGCACTGAAAGTGGCATGGTCGACCGCCTACATCGGCCTCCCACTCCTCTACGCCGCATACAACACATTCGAACCGCTGCACGATGTGATCATGGGTGGATTTTCGCTCTTGAGAGGCACCCCCGGCGGTTCTCCGTTCGATCCAACCGACTCAATCGTCATCCCATTCGGCATCGCCATCGCCATCTGGGTTTGGCGAAACGCTGACGCAAAAGGCACCGCGTCGAGAATGCGTACGCCGTTCCTTATCACCGCCATAGCCGCGTTCGCATCGATCGCAACTAGCGCGCCAGATCCTACCACCGGGATCACTACGTTGACGCAGAACGAAACCGGGTCGATCTTTGCTAAGGGGCACCATGGCTACGAAGTTCGTCGAAGCGACGATGGAGGATTTACCTGGGAATCAGTTCCATCTGACCCTACGATCGATTGGGAACGCACCTCCAGCCAAGGTCCCGAAGTCACGTACCGTTTGCAAGACGAAAGCGTGATCCTGACAATTGGCGAATCTCCAGCCATCGTGCATTCCATCGTCGATGTGAACCCGCGCTCCAGCTACCGGATATTCGCACTGGCAAAGGACTCGACCGGCGCCGATTTTTGGCGAGTTACCCATCTGCCCCAAGATGTCATATACGACCTCCACAGCGGCAACTTGATTGTCGCGATGGGGTTGCAAGGTGTCGTGGTAAGAACTCCAGACAATCTTTGGCGGAGAGTCGGCGTTGGACCTTACGAACCAATCAATTATTCTCCGGTAAACCGTGCCCTTCTATTGATATCTCCCGACGAGATCCTGTTCATCGCGATCGCCATCGCGATCGCAAGCACTGCCTTTGCTTTGTCGTTGGCGACCTTGCCCGTTGAAGGCCAAAGTATCAGGTACGTCCTTGCATCATTGGTCACCGCTCTAGGAATCGTCGGTGTCCTATTCCTTGTGTTTGCGAGCGGTGCTTCCGTGTGGGGGTTGGTGTCGAGATTCTTCCCGTTCGACGATGAGCATTTGGGGATCGCCTTGGGCTTCGTCTGGTTGCTTTTCGGGTTGTTGGGAGTCGCGTCAGTAATAGCCGTGATGATCACTACGAAGCGAGCGCTCCAAGTTCGGTTGGCCGCCGTGATTGGACCCGTCTTTACCCTGCTGTTACTCGTCGTGTCCTTGGCACCGTTGATCTATTACTCTGAGACCGACTCGTACTACTGTTACGATTCCGAGTGTTTCATTCGTTCAATTTTGCCGCATGCTGTTGCGCTGACAACGATTTGGTTCGTCATCGGAGCTTTGGTCAATTTGTCGACCTTCCGTAGCGCCATCCATATGATCCTCGCGCTGGTTGCGATGATGGCCGTCTTCGATCTGGTATTCCTCGTGTGGATCTCGGGACACATCGCGCTGGCGACCGCCAAGATTGCCTCGACCGCGCTGATCTGGGTCGTCGCAGCCCTCCTATACACTTCTGTTCGTAGCATCTGGCGTAACAAACCCCCAACCCCCGATAACCAAGTGCCGGATCACCAACCTATATATCCTGAACATCTAAGCGAAAACGAAATTCACGACTGAAACTCCCCATGTCCCACCACTCCCTCCACGACTCCCCCTTCGACCTCTCAAACAAAACCGCCTTCGTAACCGGCGGCAACGGCGGCATCGGACTCGGCATCGCCCAAGGCTTCATCGAACACGGCGCCAATGTAGCCATCGCCGCACGCAACGCCGACAAACTCTCCGCCGCCGTCGAAACCCTTACCCAAGCAGCCGGCGGCGAATCCTCCCACGTCCTCGCCCTATCCTGCGACGTCACTGACCGAGCATCTATCCAAGCCGCACTAGATGAGACAATGTCCACCTTCGGCGGATGGGACATCATCGTCAACAACGCCGGCACAAACCGACGCTCCGACGAGCCCCAGAACCTCTCCGACGAAGACTGGCGATACGTCATCGACACCAACCTCACCTCCATGCACAACGTCTCGTCCCTAACCTTCGACCACATGCGAGACAAAGGCGCCGGAAAATACATCAACATCGGCTCCATGATGTCCATCTTCGGAACCGCATACGCCTCCGCATACGCCGCATCCAAAGGCGGCGTAGTCCAATACACCAAATCCTGCGCCGTCGCATGGGCCCGACACAACGTCCAGGCCAACGCCATCCTCCCCGGCTGGATCGTCACCGAAATGACCGACCAGTTCAAAGAACTATTCCCCGAACGCTACCAACTAGTCCAAGACCGCACCCCCGCCGACCGCTGGGGCATCCCCGCCGACCTCGCCGGCACCGCCGTATTCCTAGCCTCAAACGCCTCCGACTTCGTAACCGGAACCTCCATCCCCGTAGACGGCGGCTACTCCGTCTGGTAAACCAACCCTCCCCTTTTTGCAAAGCAAAAGGGGGACGCGTCGAGCCCAAATGACCGACATAAGAGACGCAGGGGGTTCATGCCCCTTTCGCTCCGCGAAAGGGGCGCGCACGAGCGAAGCGAGTGCGCGGGGTATGCCCGTAGGGGCGATTCGCGAATCGCCCCTACTCACACCGACTAATTCCCCAATCACAGTTCAATTCCCCGCGCCCGCGCAATCCTCCGACTCACACTTGGATGACTGTGCAACACCGTCTCGATCAGCGGATGCGGCTCCGCATTCGACAAATTCTGCTCCGCCAGCTTCTCCATCGCGCTTATGAACTCAGCGCGCATGTCCGTCGTGGCGATCGCGAAATCATCCGCCGCCGTCTCTCGACGACGCGAATAAGTGTTCGCCAACGGCAACGCCACCAGTCCGACAGCCGTACTCACCAGTGCCAGCAGCGGCAGATTCGCAAAGTCATGCAACGTCCCATCCAACCCAAACGCACCCGACCATGCACCCAAAGCCAGATCAATCACCCACATCGACACGAAAATGATCACCACCTGCACCCCAATCCCGCGCCAGATGTCACCGTTCACATGGTGCCCCAGCTCGTGAGCGATGATCACCTCGATCTCATCCGGATCATGACTCTCAATCAACGTGTCCGAAATGATGATCCGCCGAGTCTTCCCCCAACCCGCCAAAGCCGCATTCGCCTTCACCGTCTTATCGCCCAACTTCCACACGTACGCCCCCTGCACAAACGTCCCCAACTGCTCTGAGAGCCGCATCAACCGGTCCTTCAACTCCCCGTCTGGCAACGGCTCGAACTTGAAGAAGATCGGCATCAGCACCGTCGGCGCAATCGCCGCCAAGAATACCGAAATCGCCGAGAACAACAACGACGCCCAAACCCACCACAACGCCGGGTCCAACATCAACAACGCATAGAGACATCCCACGAACACGCCGAGCATCACCGTCTGCACACCCAATCCCTTCAACCAGTCCAAAGCCCAACCGCCCACTGACCGTCGCGTCAGTTCATAACGTTTTTCAAGAACATGCCCCGAAAAATAACCCAAAGGCAACGTCAGCACTTCCAACACAATCGAACCCAAGACGATGTAGACAACGGCACCCAACACAATGACGCCCGTAATCTCGTCTGCAATCACGTCTCGGATGGAAGCCGATGCCCCAGTAACCAAAATGATCGCAGGCACCAAGACGTAGACCGCGAGATTCACCAACCCGATCCAAAGCTTGACCCGCTCGTACCGCTTGGGATCGCGACGAAGTCCGTCATTCCCGCGCAGGCGGGAATCCAGAGGAGTTGGGCAAGGGGCACTCATCATCAATCCAAATTCCGCAAATTCTCAGCGACTCGTTCCAAGCTCTTGATCAACTTCTCGTCACTCCCGCGGGAAGGATGAGGCACCAACGGCGCTTCAATACCAATCGATTCAAGGGTATCGTGAGCCTTGTTTCCTATTGCCACGACACGAGCGTTCGGATACATCTCGACAACCCGCACCAGCCATCCAGACCCAAACGCAATCTCATCCCTAGTCGGTGCCCGATTGATTCGCTTGCCATCCTTCGCGTACGCAAACGGCCAAAACGGATAGATATTCCATGTCAACGGACGCGGCAAATCTGAAAAACACGTCGGAACATGCTTCCAAAATCTCGTCGCCGTACGCTCACGATGATTCGCGTCTTGTCCAACCGGCAACTCATACCCCGTTCCCGCCCCAAACTCACCCCAAGGATCGTCCGCAGACGTCAGCACCTTAGGCGACACAAACGGTACGCCCGTTATCGCGCCACCATCACGCCCTGGCGCTTCCCCCACGAAAATCGCCGATTGAGACGTATTCTCAAAAGTCCTTAACCAACGCATCAGGTTGGCGCATCGAACAGCATTTCGGTAAATGTTGACGCTTCGATCATCCAGTGTTTCCGCTTCAGCAAGCGATTCGACGAACTCTCTGATCGCGACATCCCGACTCACTCCACAACCTCGACCGTCCGCTTCTCGAACTGCTTCCAGTCCCACTCTGCGCCCCAGCCAGGCCCTTTAGGCGGACTCAACTTGCCATCGGTCGGCACAACCGGATTAAGCAACCCGATCTGCTCGCCATCCAAATCGAGATGACCACCCGGAAAGAACTCGTAGTACGAAGTGTTCTGAATACAGCACAACAAATGCGCATGAACCAACCCGTACAGCCCTCCCGGCCCGTTCAACTCCACATTCGTCCCGTGCAACTCGGCCAAATGCGCCAACTTCATCAAGTTCGTCGTCCCATGACGAGCATTCTGACGTATGAGGTCAGTCGCACCTGAAATCAGATACTGCGCACACAAATCCGTGTCATACATAAACGTCTCCGTCGCCATGATCGGAATATCCAGCGTCGCCGCCAACCGCACCAGCAGATTGTGACTACGCTCCGGCAACGGCTCCTCGAACCACCGATAATCCAAATCCTCCAACGCACGCCCCACCTTCAACGCCTCCTCAAACGTGTAGATCGCAACCGGATCGTGCATGCAATCGATCTCATCGCCAACCGCCTCACGTATCGCCGTCAACCACCGGATATTCTCCTCTACCGGATGGTAGAAGTGGTCCTTGACCGCCACAAAACCCAGATCTAACGCTCGCTGGGCATCCTCAACCGCCTCCTCGATCGTCGATCCACGAGTGTTGTAGTACGCATAAACCTCGTCCCGTACCTTCCCAAGCAGCGAATAGACCGGCAACCCCGCCACCTTCCCCGCGATGTCCCACAAACAGTTGTCGAACCCGCCGAACCAACTCGGCGACCGATACACCCATCGCGTCCCCTGGTGCAGCTTCTGATACAGATACTCCCGCTTCAACGGATCCTCGCCAACAACCAACGCCTGCAACTGCGGCACATCCCCCGGATGCAACCCCGTGTGACCATCACCCGGAGTAGTGCAAACCCCCACTACACCCTCATCAGTCTCAACATGCAACACATACTCGTACCGCGTCCTAGCCCGCGCCGGCACCGTATGGTGCAACCAACGCTCCCGCCGCTGCCCCTGCAACTTGATCAGATCGAAATACCGATCCTCCCCATCCATCTCCAGAACCGACATCTTCACATTGGTGATTTTCATAGCACCTACGATCCTATACGCAAACCCCTATCCCTCCCCTTTTTGCGCAGCGCAGCGAAGCAAAGGGGGGACGCGAGTGAAGCGCAGCGAAACTCGCAGGGGGGTCATACCCGTCATACCTGCCGCACCCTCCTGTCATTCCCGCGCAGGCGGGCGCTTCAGTGGACGGAACGTCCATCCAGAGAGAACGAGCAAGTAAGACTAGCCCCTTTCGCAAGGCGAAAGGGGCGCGCACGAGCGAAGCGAGAACGCAGGGGATGCCCGTAGGGGCGATTCGCGAATCGCCCCTACCACCTCACACCAACCATCATCCCTCTACATCAGGTTTCCCCCGCCCAATACGAACGAAATCCAAGGGGGAAATGTCCGAAGGACAAAGGGGGCCAACACCCAAGTATCATGGCAATCATCCAAAACATGTCCCGGGCTTGAACCGGGATCACAGCAATCACAGTTCAGAATCCGAGGCAACAAAATGCCAAACACAATGCGCGCAGCACTTGACGACGGTACCGGCCTGTACCAAACCCAAGATGTCCCAACGCCTGAGATGTTCGACGGCGCGGCAATGATCCGCGTCCGCCAAACCGGCATCTGCGGCTCCGACCTCCACATGACCACTCGCCGCGAAGAGGCGCAAGACCTCCCTTCCGGACACGAAGTCACCGGCGAAATCGTCGAACTGCCCCCCAAAACCCGCGGTCGCAACCACAACCTACAAGTCGGCGACCGCGTCGCCATCGACACCGTATGCTCCGGACGTGCCTGCTTCGACTGCCGATTCTGCAACTACGGACAGTACCGACACTGTATGAACATGGTCGACGACTCCGGCGGAGGCTTCGCCGAATACATGACCCGCCGCCCACTCGGACTCTTCAAACTCCACGACGACATGGACTGGACCGACGGCGCGCTCGTCGAACCGATGGCCGTCTCCGTGCACGGCCTCCGCTACGCCGGCATGAAGCCCGGCGACGTGGTGGCAGTAGTCGGCTCCGCACCCATCGGACTCTCCTCAATCGCCAGCGCCCACGCCTTCGGCGCCAGCAAAGTCATCGCCTCCGCCAAATATCCGCAGCAGGCCGAACTCGCCGCCAAGATGGGTGCCGACATCGTCACCGGTGCCGAACCCGGCGAGCTCGCCGACCGCGTCATGGACGAGACCCAAGGCGTCGGGGCAGACGTCGCAGTCGAATCCGTCGGCGGACACCAAGCCGTCTCCTTCCACGAAGCCATCAAAGCCACCCGCAACCAAGGCACCATGGTCTACCTCGGCGGCATCAAAATACCAATGGAAGTCGACCTCTTCGACCCCCTCCTCCGAGAGATCAAGATCATCTCCTCCAACTGCTACGGCATCATCGACGGCGTCCACGACTACGAAGTCGCCATAAACCTCCTCGCCACCGGCCAATACCCCTACCGCGACACCGTAAAACACCGCTACAACCTAGAACAAATCGCCCCCGCCTTCAACACCGCCTTCGACAAAACCACCGGCGCCATAAAAGTCCACATCGTTCAGAACTAAGACAGCCTCGTCCCCTTCGCGTAGCGAGGGGGACGCGGCGAGCGCAGCGAGACGCAGGGGGTGCCCGAGGCGGAGAAGAGGGGGAACTCCCACCCACCACCGCGGCAAAAGCGCACATCGCGCAGGGTTCCAGCGCCAAAGGTTAAAATCGCACCAAACCCACCAACCAACCAACTCACCAACACCCGTTGCAATGCCCTCGAAACTCAACCGAGACAACGTTCTAGATCTCCTCCGGCAACACAAGCCGATCATGAAAGAACGTTTCGGCATCTCCGAGATCTCGCTCTACGGCTCCTTCGCTCGCGACGAGGCGACCAATGACAGCGACATCGACGTCGTTGTCAAGTTCGATGGCAACCCGTCTGCAAGGTCGTATTTCGGCGCCCAGTTCTACATCGAAGACCTCTCTGGTCGAAAGGTGGACTTGGCGCGCATGCACGAGTTGCGTAAAGAGATTCGCCCCTACGTTGACCGCGATTTGATCAATGTTTAATCCATCAACCGCTGCGAACTCGACGACTGCCGCCGTCTAGGTGCACGCGCAAACGTAGCGTCAGGCGCGAACCTAGGATATTCGGCTTGTGTGCCTGACAGCAGATCCTCGATAGTGAGTATCTGAACGCGCGGATACCGATGATCGGGATAGTGCTCAGGCGTGTAGACGCCCGCTGAGATCGCTTCCTGAGTCATCGGCCGGGTAGGTTGGTTCAGCGTGATGAACAATCCGATCTCTGCATCTTCACGAGCCATGTCGCCCTTGAGCGTGGCGATCGTGTCGCGCCGGACTTGACCGCTCTTGACCTGCACGATGATGCGCTTCGCCTTCCCGCTGTTGTCGTCGAAGAAGTTGATATACCCGTCTATACCCGAGTCCGCGCCCCTGCGTCCCCGGTTTGCAGGGCGCGCTTCCACGAGTCCCAGCGCCCAGTACTCGAACTGGTAGCGTCCGTCATGTTCGCTTTCAACAGCGAGCGCCCGCGCGCTTTCGACATCCTGTGGAACGCCTACTACATCGTAGTCAGAGAGATCGGAGTTGAATGTATCTCGTAACCGGCTCTTCATGAGGGATATAGCCAGATGAGTTATGTCTATTCCTATCCATCTACGCTTGAGTCGTTCAGCAACTGCGATCGCAGTACCGCACCCGCAGAAAGGGTCTAGAACCACATCGCCTTCATTGCTGGAGGCGTTGATAATGCGTTCAAGCAGGGCTTCGGGTTTTTGGGTTTGGAAACCAAGGCGTTCTTTGGCTTGAGAATTTATGGGAGGTAGATCTGTCCACAAGTCTTGAAGAGGCACTCCCGGCATTTCATCCAAGTAACGGATGTATTCAGCTACACCGTTCCGCGTATAGTGGATACGTCCTTCGTTATGCAAACGCTCCATGGTTTCGCGCGGAGACCGCCAGATTCTAGTAACGCCGTTCCATTCATACTCATATCCGCCACCACTCAAACTCGTCGCAGTTAGATTATCAGTCCGATAAATCCTGCCATCTTCGGTTTTGCGTCGATAATGCGATTCAACATAACTAGGGTCATACTCTTGGTACTGATTATTCCAAGTCAGCCTTAGTCGATCCTTGGTGTACAGGAAAATGATGTCGTGTGTTCGTCCGCACGTGCCTGAGTCATTGTGCGCGGATGACCTCTTCCACACAATTTCATTTTTGTAATTTTCATTCCCAAAAACAGCGTCCATCATCAACTTCAGATAGTGACTCGCAGTCGGATCACAATGAAGGTAAACGCTCCCCGTCGGTTTCAGGACACGATAGAGTTCGGACATTCGTTGTGCCATCATGGTCAGGTACGCCATCATGTCGTTCTGACCGAGGAATCCGCGCATCGACTGGAGTAGGTCGCCAAGCTTTTCCGGCCCGTCCGTAACCACGTCCTGGTAGGCATACTCCGACTCTATGCTCCACTTCCAGGTGTCCTCGAAAGCGGTTATCTGAGCCGCGGAATCCTCGCCGCTGCGCTCTCGGAACAGGACGTTGTAGGTGGCGTTGGAGTTAAAGGGCGGATCGAGGTAGATAAGGTCGACACTCTCATCCGCGACATGTTCGCGAAGGATGTTGAGATTGTCCCCAAAGTAGAGCTTGTTCGTTGATGTTGCCATGATGAAACGATTTTATAGACGCCTATCGGTCCAACGTCTCATGTGTGGCGAAATGAGCGGTTAAAACGCGGCATCAAAAACGGCGGCAACGATCGATGCCTGATCCTCGACGTCAACGACAACATCGTCAACTTCGAACGTAACCTCGCCTTCACCGAACTCGACTGGCTCTGGGATTGAGACCTTCAGGCTCGAGCATCAAGTGTGGAAGTGAGTGGCCATCCCCGAGTACCCGTCCACAGGGTGCCACGAGCTAGAAGCTCTGCGCCGCCCGCCCTTTACGTCCCGCGCCTAATTCTCGTGAAGAAGTGGTTTACTGCTACACCTGCAATCGTGAACAGTCCACCAATGGCACCCTTGACCATAAAATCAGCGTAAACCAGCATCTGCCTCTGGGGTTCTGAGAGGTCTTCCGCGATCCGATCATCTACCCAAATCACCAACGACACCCCTCCTCCCAACAACGCGACATAAATGACGATGCCACCAAGAAGGCTGAGACCCGTCATTGCGAAACTCAGGCTTCGCGTCTACGAACAGTTGAATCTGCGATACTCGGTTCAGAACGCTCGCGCCGCTTACGAGTGGAGATCACATCGTAGGCGATGATGGAAACTCCGATCACGAAAAGCACCAGCGAAGCTATCAATAACGTCATTGCCATCGCTACCCCTCCTTGGTTTACGAGTTTCCTGATGTTGACCTATGCCCAAAGTCAACATTCTTCTTAAGGTATACACAAAAGTATACAGATTCTTCTCCACTACCCCAGCAAAAGGTCGATCTCGACCACAAAATTACCGAAATGGTTGTCGGTTCGGCAACCCAATCAGACTCACGCACCAGTCCCCACCAACGGTTCAATGTTGCCAACATCGGTTTTGGATCGTGCAACGTCCAAGTCGTACATCCGCTGTAGGTTGAGCCAGAATTCAGGCGTGGTTCCGAGCGCGCGTCCGATGCGCAACGCGGTATCCGCGGTAATCGACCGACGCCGATTTACGATGTCGTGCACACGCACCGGCGGCACCCCAATCGTCTTTGCGAGTCGGTACTGAGTTATGCCGAACTCCTCCATCATCTCCGACAGATGCTCGCCAGGGTGGATCGGTTCAGGATTGGACATTCCGCTGCTCCTCTCACATCAACGCGCAACAACCAACACCCATCATCTCAAATCATGGCCATCATAGTTCACCCTACCCTATTTTTGAATTTGTTCAAAAACCACCAAAACCCAAAATCACAGCCCATCATTCAAATCAGCGTAATCAGCGGTTCAGACAGCCAACCCCCAAAATCCTGCCCATCCCCAAAATCCTTCAAATCCCGGTTCAGACAACTTTTTGAACTTGTTCAAAAAGTAATCTTGCCGCCAAATTGCCGCTGCCAGCGGCAGAATCGCCCCTAAAATGCCGTTTTTGTTCTAAAAACCCCTTCCAACCAACCCCTAAACCCTACGAAAACCATCATCTCTCACCCGATACACCCTCATACCCGACATATCCCCGCACCTAACTCCGAATCCCGCCAAAAAGCGCCCAAACAGCGATCATGCCGCTGCCAGCGGCAATAAACGGCAACAAAAACCGCGGCAAAACACCACTTCGCGGCAAAAACTCAAAACTCCGCCGCAATCTTCTCCGCAATCATGATCGTCGTCGCGTTCGTATTCGCACGTATTACATCCGGCATCACCGACGCATCAACCACCATCAACCCATCAACCGCATGCATCTCGCACTTTGGCGACACCACCGCCATCGCGTCGGAATCCGGCCCCATCTTGCAAGTTCCCGACGAATGATGTTGTGTCCTGACGTTCTGAAGCAGCCAATCGCCCAGCGCCTCGTCGTCGAGCAGCACATCGTCGGTAGGCTCCACCCGCCGCATCTTCGCAGGCGCATACTCCGGCATCTCCGTTAGCTCCGCACAGAGCCGCACCGCGCCCCTCATCCGCTCCATGTCGAACGGCTCGCTCAAATACCGATAGTCCAGAATCGGCTGGTCGTGCGGATCCGCCGTCGCCAAACGAAGCTCACCCTTACCAACAGCCTTCTGCAACGCGATGCTGAAACCCGCCGGAGTATTTCCCAGCGAAGGATCGAAATCGATCGGAACATGCTCGGTTCGTATCGAAATCGGACGCATATGCATGTCGTTGCGGTACGGCGAACCCGGCGTCGTGTACCGCATCCCGATCTGAAGCGGCGCCGGGCGTTCAGGCACCGGCTCTTCAAGATCGCTCTCATACCGGACGAAAACCGCGATGTGGTCGCGAAGGTTCTGCCCAACGCCCGGAACGTCGGCTATCACCGAGATACCGTTCTCTGACAGATGATCACTAGGCCCTACCCCCGAGAGCATCAAGAGTTGCGGCGAGTTGATCGCACCGCCACTCAAAATCGTCAGATCGGACTCCACTCGGTAAGTTTCGCCACCCGACTCGACCTCGACGCCGGCCGCCCTTCCATTCTCAATCAACACTCGGTGAACGAGCACATCGGATCGCACAGTCAAGTTCATCCGGTCCCTAGCCATCTGAAGATAGGTGACCGCGGTGCTCATGCGGATGTTGTCGATCCGATTCAGAACCAAGTGACCGACACCCGTCGACTCCGGGTGGTTGTGATCGTGCGTGAAGGGATACCCCGCCGCTTGGGCTGCATCGATGAACGCCCGCGGGCTGGCGAACAACTCGTCTTCTCTGTAACGCCGAACCGGTATCGGCCCGTCGGAACCGTGGAAATCGTCCCCCGGAAAGTCGAGGTCTGTTTCGATCTTGCGGAAATAGGGCAGAACGTCGAGATAGCTCCAACCCTCATTGCCCAAAGCCGCCCAATCGTCATAGTCCTCGGGAATACCGCGGAACCACACCTGACCGTTGATGGCACTGGAACCACCCACCACTTTGCCGCGTGGAAGTTTGAACGGCTCCTGCAGCGGCGTCGCTAATGCTTGATAACCCCAGGTGTGCTCATCGATGTCGTAAGACTCGTACCAAGCGCGAACGCCGTACTTGATATGGTCTGGCAACGAGTCGACATCCGGGTAATCCGGCCCTGCCTCAAGCAGCAACACTGAGCGACTGCGGTCCTCTGTCAGTCGCGAAGCCAGCACACAGCCAGCTGACCCCGCGCCAACAATAATCACGTCATACTTCATGGCAACTAACTTCCATCGATTCCGAAAATCGTTGCCGTGAAGTTTATGCGTTCCCGTTCATAACTGTTATTCATTGGCGACGTAGCGGACTGGTCGGCTGTGTCTGGTTACGACACCTTCGTCGACCAAGCGAGCAAGCCATTGGTCTGCTTGCCCCTTTTTCAACTTCAATCCTGTTGCCACTTCGTCTCTAGACCTTGGTGTATTGAGCGCTGTAAGAATATGTCGGCGTACATCAGCGAACAATGCATCCGAAGGATCGATTTCGACCTGATCTTTGGTTGATTCATCGTTGTCCGATCCAAAGGATTCGCCGGAGTCCATCACCATTGCGGCCTGTCGCGGGCTTTCGATCAGAGACTGCGGTGCAATGTTCGGTTCATCCGTTTCGAATGCACCCGAACGTATCTCTTCGAAAATGGCATGTACCGCATCCGAATCGTTAGGGTCCGCCCATTCACGCGCACCTAACGTTTTCAACTCATCCAAACCTCGCGACGAAGTTCCAGTTGCGCGCACAAACATCGGTACGAACTTGAGCCTTTTGAGTTGCTCGGTTGCACCTGCCCAAGTGCCACCTTTTTCGTAATCGGTTTCGGCGACCAACCCGGCGTTACTCAAAGCGAAGATCAGCTTGTTTCGCCCCATCGCGTTGCCGGTGCTGAACCCAGCATCTGGATCGTAGGGTGTTATCAGTACCAACCGATCCTCAGAGATCGGGATCCGATTGGCTTGCGATATAGCGGCACGGGACAATCCATCTGCCAACACCCCGATGGCGTTGCCACCAGCGCCCAACGCGCCTGTAATGGATGCCCTGTCCACACCCCTCGCGGCCCCCGATACGACACTGAAGGAATTGTCGGCGGCTTGGCGACCTACTTTTTTTGCGAAATCAAGTGCTGATCTGCTCGCATTCCTCGACCCAACTATCGCCAACCCATTTTCATTGAACAGATAGGATTCGCCACAACCGTAGATTATCGGGGGAGCCTTGTCGCCCATCCTACTTCGTAGCAACTTGGGGTACTCTTCGTCTTCTCGGGATAACACCCAGATACCGCGTTGTTGCCAACGCTCAATCGCGAGTGACATTTGCAATCCTCGCCCGAGCAAGCCGCGTAGATTTCCAACATCGAAGTCAGGTTCAAGCGCATCAATTAAATCGTCTCCACGATGAGACACGAGCTCTTCAAGTCCGGCACCGATGTCATTGAGACGGGCAACCAAGGGATTCAACGTGCTGAGCGTCAACAGCGCAAGGCCAGCATCGGCACCGTTTCGGGAACGCCGCCCTGTTGCCATCCTACTGGTAAGCAACAGATATACCTTTGCTACGTCGCTAATCGTCGTATGTCGCATCATCTATTGCCCTTGCTTGCCAATGCCAGTGGCCAAACGGGACCGCAACCAGCTTCGCGTAGCATCCAAGCCGCCG
Source organism: Dehalococcoidia bacterium (assembly GCA_034423055.1). GTDB lineage: Bacteria > Chloroflexota > Dehalococcoidia > Lucifugimonadales > Lucifugimonadaceae > Bin127. The sequence goes on from DAOUJE010000045.1 coordinate 28,206, forward strand.
CCGCGAACGTCCAGCCAGAGTCGATGATGTCATCAATCAGTAACACCGGTCCGGGCGCGATTCCGTTTGGGATAGCTTTGAGCGAACGGGCGACATTTTTGACTTTGTGTGCAGCGTTGTTCATCTCTTTCTGTTCAGGGACGCCAGATTTTGAAATCAGTGCCATCTTAAACGGCAGAGACAATCTCTGTGCCAACCGATCAGTGAAATCTGGCACCAGCGAGGGGTTTCGCGATGAAGGAATACACGTCACCCAGGTTGGAAACGGCTCGGGATTCCATCGACCCATCAACTCCAAGCAGGCTTCTACAAGGTCGTCAGAAAACCTTCCGTCGCTATATTTGCCTGATTGAACCAACTTTCCCCATCCAGCATCGCCATAAATGCAAAGCGCTCGACCTTCTTCGCTGCTGCGATCTTCAGGTATCGTAGCTTTAGTTTTGTAGGCTCCAACTGGCCACCGTTTACGAGGGATGAACTCTATCTGAGCACGACGCAGAAATTCGATCGCTTCGACGACCGTCCGTCGTTGAACGCCAGTAGGTAATGGCGGTAATAATCGACTACTCTTTGAGAGATCGAGTTTCCCATCCATAGCGCTCACCAGAAACTTCATGTGGCCTGATGACAATGTCAAGTATTCACGCATTTGGAGCTCTTCTATCCGCCGAATCTCCGTCAGGCGATCGACACGCTCCCAAAACGTTTCTGGTAAATCCGCTGGAGTACGCACCCATTTGGAACCTTGTTTCACGATCGGGGGTGGTTCCTCCAAAGCAAGGATCTTGGTGGCAATTTCAGCGCGTCGCACGCTGATGTTTACTTGGGCCTGAATCTCCAATATTGATAGCCCCAAGCATGATTCTTCAAGCGCAGTTAAAGTAGCGTCAGCCTCTTCACGTGTCGGAAAGGCAGAAGTTATGAAGTAGTCGTTTATCTCCGTGTCTTCGAGCCCGCCGAGCAACACGCCATAAGCGGAATCTATGGCTCGCCCGGCGCGTCCGACCTGTTGATAGTACGCGACAACGGACCCCGGAGTTTGGTAGTGTATGACAAAACCCAAATCGGGCTTGTCGAATCCCATGCCCAGAGCCGTGGTCGCCACCAAGCACTTGACCTGATTGCCGAGTAACATCTCCTCAAGTTCGGCGCGGTTCTCTTGACCACCGTAATACGCGACCGCATCAATCCCGCGCGATTCGAGCCACTCAGCTACCCGCACAGCATCGCGTATCGTCAAAGTGTAGACGATACCACTTCCAGGCAACGTCGGTATCGTGTCGGCCAGCCATGCCATGCGTTCGGCGCGATCTGGCATCCTAATCGTTTGCAATTTCACGCTGGGCAACCCCAAGTCGCCACGAATTATTCGTACACTCGCCCCCAGAACCTCTTGCAAGTCGTCCATAACTCGATCATTGACTGTCGCAGTGGTTGCCAACAACCGCGTATTCTGCGGAAGATTGCGCTGTATGCGCTCTATACGCCGATAATCTGGCCGAAAATCATGACCCCAGTCCGAAACGCAATGCGCTTCGTCTACAACCAACATCGACACGTTTGAGGCGATGGAGGTCAGAACGTAATCGACAAACTGTTGATTCGCTAACCGTTCCGGGGAAATTAACAAGATATCGACTAGGTCATTTTTAATGCGGTCCTCAATCTCCTCCCAGTGATCCTTATTGTCCGAATTGATGGTTTCAGCGTTGACCCCAATCCTTTGCGCGGCGCTGATCTGATTGCGCATCAGGGCGAGCAAGGGGGAAATCAGCAATGCGGGGCCCTGTCCTTGTTCTCGCAAGAGTTTCGTTGCGATGAAGTAAACGAAACTCTTTCCCCAACCTGCACGTTGCACAACCAATAATCGATCACGACCTTCTACCACAGACCGGATCGCCTCTTCCTGACCGTCGCGGAATGTTGCGTGTGGGTCACCAGTACCAATTCGTAGCAGCTCAATTGCTCGGTTGCGATCGTATGCCACCCGTCTGCTCGCTTGTTGTGCTTATTTCTTGACGTAATGCGATTTTACGCCGTTCAATCTCATAGCAACGTTTTACTCGCTACGCCACCTTCGCGTCTGCCATCTCAGACATCGAATACTGGCGCCAAGTGTCGAGTTGCTCAACCGGCACTCGTTCACGCAAAGCACGACCTCGAGTCGTCCGTTTTGTACGACCATCGGCTTCATCGCCCGTCGCCCCGAACTCGCGTTGTATGACCCGATATACGGTCCGGTTACTGATATTGACCTTCAACGCTATGGCTGAAACCTTTAACCCCTCCGCGAACAGCCTCATGATCTCCGTGTCACGCATAACGGTTCGATCGTACCGCGCCCCATTCGGGTCGTCGTATTTGCAGAGCGCCAGCGGACACTCAAGACAGGATGGCGCCAAATCGCATCCAGTATCTTCGTAAACGGTGTTCTCCGGCAATCCCCGTGTCGTGTTGATCGAGGAGGACGTTTGCTCGCGAACGCTTTGCTTGCTCGAACTTGCTTGACTGTCTCGTAGACGGCTCGCTGTTAGCATCGTTCAGACTTGACCTCGAAACTGGCTCTCTTCCCAAGCCCTATCGAACAGCGATCCGGCAAAACCAGACTGTCCGTAAAACACGAACGTCAATGCCTCGTCTTGGCAACGCGGCGCAACGGTGCGGTCGAACCACTGCGGATCGATCATGTGCGCTCCCACAACTTCGATCAGCAAGTTCGGGAACACCCGTGTCGAATCATCCCGGATCGGGTTATCTACGCTGACGAAGACGTGACGCGCAGCTCCGACTGCGATGCTCCGCTCGCCAACTGGCTGCCAAAGTTCTCCTGCCCCGGCCTCCTCGAGTGCTGAAACCAACATGTCCATCGCTGGCCACGTATTTAGATTCAATGACGGCGAAACCGTAGCGCTGATCCCGCCGAATGCTGAGCTCAACGTGAGTATCATGCTGCGCATCGGTGTCGCAAAGTCGGTCGCATGTCTCACCGAACGGCACTTCACCGCAAAAGTCTCCCGATCATCCGACACCGCGGACTGCATTATGCGTTGCCCCAACTCATCCCGGTCCTCGATGAATTCCGACTTCGCCCGCGTGAGTATGTCCAGCTCTGCATCGATATCGAAGTCAGTACGCAACCCGCCATGACGTGCGGTTTCAACCGCCGTCCTCGACGCATGATGTCGCCTCTGACGCTCAACTGGTCGTTCCAAAATCTGTGTAGTCATTTCTCGTCTCCTCACTTGTCATCGAACCCACGTTCTAATTAGAACATACATCCTATCCATCGTTTTGTCAAATCGCAAGGCGATATTTCCTGAAATCCCCGGCGAACGCTTCATCGGTGTCCTTTACACGATTCGTGCATAATTGACATCGGCGCACCAACCTAACCAATCGGCGGGACCTCTAAGATGTCAGTAAACGTTGAGATCGTTTCAATCGGCTCTGAACTTCTCCTGGGCCAGATCGTCGACACCAACTCCGCTTGGATTTCCCAACGCCTCGCCGAAAACGGTGCCAACGTCTTCTACAAGTCGTGCGTCGGCGACAACCAGAACCGCATGACCGAAGTCCTCCGCATCGCGCTAAATCGCGCCGATGTCGTAATTACTGGCGGCGGCATCGGCCCGACTCAAGACGATCTGACACGCGAGGCCGTCGCAGAAGTCTTCGGTGTTGACGTCGTGACCGACCCCGATTCCCTGACCGAACTGCGCGAACGATTCCAAAACCGCGGCTTCATCCTCACCAAAAACAACGAGCGACAGGCTCAGATACCGTCTGGCGCCACCGTGATCCGAAACCCCAATGGCACTGCGCCCGCCTTCATGGTCGAATCCGAGAAAGGCACCATCATCAGTCTCCCAGGCGTGCCCTTCGAGATGAAGTGGCTCATCACCAACGAAATAATTCCCTACCTACGCGAGAAATACGACCTCGGCGAGACCATCCACTACCGCGTACTCAAGGTCGCCGATTTAGGTGAAAGCGCAGTTGACCACGAGATCGGACATCTCATCGCCGAATCATCCAATCCCACAGTCGGGGTACTCGCGCGTCCCGGCCAAGTTGATGTCCGCATCGCCGCCCGCGCGGCAACCGTAGAAGCCGCAAACGCACTCATCGAACCCGTAGAAGCCGAAGTGCGAAAACTCCTCGGAAGCCACATCTTCGGATCCGACGAAGAAACTATCGAGAGCGTTATCGGCGACATGCTCCAGCAACACGACGCCACTGTAGCTGTCTACGAAGACCTCAGCGGCGGCGCAGTCTCCGATTCCATGCGCACCTCCGCCGGCGACCGGTTCCTCGAAGCAATCGTTGCAAACACCGAGGTTCCGCGCGATCGTCTGATCGGCAACGGCAATTTCGAGGGGATGACCGGCGAAGAACGTGCCAAAGCTCTCGCCAACGCCATACGTGAGCATTCCGGTGCAAGTCTGGGTATCGCTGTACACGGCATACCGGAAGCCGAAGGCAGCGCCGAAAATCTCGCCAGAGGCGATACTTACATCGTGATCTCGGACGCCGAGAAATCCGAGATGCGGCACGTCAGATCCGCCGGCAGCGGTGTGCCTGATCGCCGAAGAGCCGCAATGTACGCCTTTGGCACCCTTAGACAACACCTACTCAAATCATGACTTGCACAACCAAATCCCGACCAGAAGGAAACGAAATGAAGTTGCAACCCCGGAACGCAAAAACACTCTTGATCGCAGCGTTCATTAGCGCAATGATCGGAATCCTGATGGTCGCCTGCTCGTCACCCGAACCGACTGCAACGCCAGTACCTCCGACACCGACACCAGTACCACCAACCGCGACACCCGTCCCGCCGACGCCAACACCAGTGCCACCAACACCTACGCCTGTTCCCCCAACGCCGACACCCGTTCCTCCCACGGCAACTCCGGTTCCACCAACCGCGACGCCTGAACCAACTGAAGCGCCAGAAGAAACTGAGTCTGAACCGATCGACGAGATCAGCCCTTCCGGGTTGTCCGCACACGACTCAGCCTGCATCGAAGAGCACGCCGATGCCGAAACCGCCGCCAAGGTTTTCGAAGCAATTGAAGCCCTCACCATTGGCCCCGATGCTGAAAGCCAGCACATTCTCGACCTGTTGGCCGCTGCCGAACCGTTGTCACACTGCGGTGTGATGCCAGAACGCTTCGCACCCATCGTGGCCCAAATCACCCCCGAAGATGCTGAATGCGTAGTCGAACAGGCGGGCATCGAGATGCTCATGAAGTTCTTCACCATCACCGAAGAGCAGCAGGAACAGACTTTGAATCTGATGGCTCTAGCCCCGCTCCTGGGCTCGTTGCAAGCGTGCGATGTGGCGCTTGACCTAACTGCCGGACAGTGACGAACTACACGGTACCCCGCACCGATTCAAATCCGCGATCCGAAACGCCACCACTTGATCAGTAACGCCCGCTACCTTGAAGCTTGAGGTGAACAACGTGCCAACGCGTTGGTCCAAGCTATCCACGAAAATTCAGGAGATACGATGAGTCCGTCCGCGACAAATGACAGAGTCAAGAATCTCCTGGTATTCGTGGTTTTCGCCTCTCTAGCGTTCGCCATCGTCGCCTGTTCATCGCCCGAACCGACCGCAACCCCGATCCCTCCAACCGCCACACCCGAAGAATCTGCTGCCAAACAACAAGGACCGATCGACGAGATCTCTCCGTTCGGAATGGAGGCCCGCGATGCGGTCTGCGTCGAAGCGCACGCCGACAAAGAAACCGCGGCTAAGATTTTCGAAGCCATAGAGAAGTTCAACTCTGGCGAGGGGGCTGAAGCCCAACACGTTATTGATCTGTTCGCAGAGACCGAAGTGTTGGCCCGATGTAGCGCTGTCCGAGAACGATTCCTGCCGATCCTGTCCATGTTCTCACTCGAAGAAGCCGAATGCATCGTCGAACACGCTGGCGTCGAGTTGATCAGTGATTTCGTCGCCTTCACCGAAGAGCATCAATCCCAGGTTTTGGACCTCGAAGATCTCGCACCGTTCCTCGGATCGCTGCAAGCTTGCGACATCGCCATAGACCTAGCCGCTGATCAGTAACCACCAAAAACCAGATCCGCGCTTCGAAACGCCAGAGCGTATCATTTGCCGTAACGAATTGTCGGCCCAACAACCGACTGACATGCGCTAGGAGTGCATAAACATGAGAAGCAAGGCAGCAATCCACGTCGAACACGGCAAACCGTTGGAAGTCGACGAGATCGAAATCCCCGATCCCCGTGCCGACCAAGTCCATGTGAAGCTCTACTCAAGCGGCGTTTGCCATTCGCAGCTGCACCAGATGCACAACCCAGAGACGGCGACACCATCGTTGCTCGGACATGAAGGAACGGGGCGAGTGACCGCGGTTGGAGCTGATGTCACGCACGTCAAGGAGGGAGACCTGGCGATCGTGACTTGGGTGCCTAAGGACCCGATCCGCGGTCGGTGGGCACCTGAACTGTGCGGTGCGACTTACCGCGAAGAGTCGCTGAACGGCAACACGTACACATGGGGCGAGGACGCCTTGGTTTGGGGCGGATACGTAATTCCGATTGCCGAAGACAACCCCACTGACTTATCTTCGATAGTCGGTTGTGCGGTGTTGACTGGCGCCGGCGCGGTTTTGAACACGGCGCAGGTTCGTCCTGGTGATTCGGTCGCGATTTACGGTATCGGCGGAGTAGGTACCTCTGCCCTGATCATGGCGGCGATGCTGGAGGCATACCCGCTGATCGCGATCGACATTGATGACACCAAACTTGAGTATGCGCAGGAGATGGGTGCCACGCACACCGTCAACGCCATGAATACGGATCCGGTCGAAGCGATCCACGACATCACTGGCGGAGGTGCTGATTACGCTTTTGACGCAATAGGTCTTCAGTTGACGAGCGAACAGATCCTGCCTTCGGTGCGAGGAGGAGGACCAGGCGCAGACAACCACGGTGGAATGGCTGTTTTGATCGGCATGCCGGCAAAGCAGATGACAGTGGACCCCGGCGAATTCATGTACCACCAGAAGCAGTACCGAGGATCGCTCGGCGCAACGTATCCCGAAAAAGACTTCGAGCAGTTCCTGAGGTGGCATCAAGAAGGCAAGTTCCCGCTCGACAAGCTAGTAACGCGGCGTTACAGCTTGGATCAGATCAACGAGGCGTGCAACGACCTGCAGAACGGCGAGATCCTAGGCCGCGCCATCATGGTCTACGACTAGACGACGCCATCGCGTTAACTAGCCAAACGCTCTAACCATTTCTTGAACCTACCCAAGACTGGATCATCGACGGAGAAAACGAGTTGACCGTTCCTCAACGCGTCGTCGAAACTCCAACCCGGATAATACGCCGATAACCAAGCATGGGCGACATGTTTAACGGCTTTGTGACTAGCGTTGTCCACGATGTCCTCGGGCAAACCACCGATGAATTTACGCGCCGGATGTTCAACGGAATCATCGTCGGCGATCATCCGCATGACGAAATCCTCTAGTTGTCCAGGCCGACAGTTGTCGGGCATTATCCACAAGCCGAAATTCTTGCGAAGGGTGCCGACTCGATATGTCGTCACATAGCCGTCCTCAGGTTTCACGTCGGATCTGACCTCCAAGACGGTGTTCTGCAAGACGGTCAGCCGCCGCAATCGCCGTTTTACGCTATCAGGATCTTGATCGGCATCAACTATCAACCCAACAGCATCGACACCTCTCTCACTCAGTCGCGTGTCCAAAAACGTGTTGAGCCTGGAATCTCGGTCCTGTGGCCTCGACAATCCACTCAATTGGTCGATGCGCACATCACAGTCGACGAAACCCTGCATGTCGAAAATCGCTTGGATCGTCGCGGCATCGTGAAAACCTTCGACGATCAATGTGATTTTGCGGACTGCCGCGCGTGGGTGGTCAGCGATATCCGTCAATCCGCTATCCCGATGCCGTTAGCGAGGATCGACGCCAGTGTCGATCGATAGCTGCAAAGTTGATGGATCGTAATCTACGCAGTGCGTTTGGTGCGGACCTTGCTCCAGCCGAAAGTACGTCGCCATCGGTTCAGGAATCGAGGAACCGGCGTCTGCGAATCCCGCGATGCAATCCAACGAATTCGTGGTCGCCAACAACTGAACGTCGCGTGAGCGCACTTCATCGAAAACCAATCGCCAAAACTCAGCCTGAAACCAGCGACCAATAGCCACGTCGAGACCGTCAATCAACAATACGGCAACTTTGCCCTCTTCGTTGGCTTTCGTAGACAAAAAAAACATAGAGGACATAACGAGCATCAATCTAAGTGTGTCGACTCCTATTCGGAACACGCCTCTGAATTCAGCGTTTGAATTCGCGCCGGACTCTGCGTAGTTGTAGCCGTAATCGTATGAACCGTTAGTCTGTCGGACAACAGGGATGCGCGGCGACACCAAATTCCGGTCGCCATGGTCCACGGGCATTTTCATCGGTTGGCCAAACTCTTCGTTCAACCTCGGATCTAATAATGCGCCTGCTTTGAAAACTGAAACGGTATTGGCGAGGAGAAAGAACCGGGTGACGTTTCCTCCCGAATTGAACTGAATGGTGTCTTCGTTCATGTGCCTAATCACGACGGACGCCGAATCTTCACCATGTCTTCGATGTTCCGTCGTCGTTGCCAAAAGATCAGGTTGACCCAAGTAGAAAGTCTCTTCTTTCGCTACATAACGGATCGTTTGCCACGCGTAAGGGTGCATTTCTGCAGACGTCCCATTGGCGTACTCGTTGACCAAAAACTCGAGCAATCCCGATCGCAATAAACCGGATTCGCCTGCGAACAAGCTGACTTGGGACAACCGAGGTATCTCCAAATCGCTAATGCCTAGGTACTCGTCGATGCGGAGGCTAGAAATATGCCCAATTGTTGCGGAACTGTGTGGCTGCTTGATCATTGGCTCTTGGCAACCATGGCAATCCAAGTTGTCAAATCTGGTGTGCCAAACTGGTGTAATGTGAGTTTACTACCGTACGAACGACACCATGCACTACCGCACCTTAGGAAAATCCGGCATCCCAGTCTCTCTCGCTTCCTATGGCGGCGGCGGACCCAGCCAGTTCGGAAAGGCTGCCGGCCTTACCTCGAAACAACGCCGAGACCTCATCGCACGAGCCTTAGACCTCGGCATAAACATGTTCGACACCGCGGCCAACTACGGTGACAGCGAAGAACAACTCGGCCAAGCTCTTAACGGCATCCCCCGCGACTCCTTCCTCATCGCCACCAAGTGGACTTGGAAGACAGCCGATGGCAACTTCCCTTCAACCGATTCCGTCAACGCATCCGTAGAGCGAAGCCTACGCCGCTTCAACACCGACGTCATCGACATCATGCAGATCCATGGCATCCGTCCGGAGAACTACCTCGAACTCACCGAACGATACGCACCGACGCTGCAGAAACTCAAAGAGCAAGGCAAAATCCGGCTCATCGGCTTTTCAGAAATGATGACCGATGACCCGAAACATACCGTGCCACGAACCGCACTAGAAGAGCATCCCGACACTTGGGACACCATCATGCTCAAATACGGCATCCTCAACCAATACGCCGCCAAAGAAATCCTACCGCTCGCACAGAAACACGGAGTCGCCATCCTCAACATGGCCCCCGTCCGCTTCACGCTAACCAGACAGCACGAATACGAGCAACTCCTAAAGAACTGGCGCCAAGAAGGCGAGATCGACGTCGATCACCCAAAGCTCCGAGACGGCCTGGACTGGCTGATCACCGCAGACGCCCCGACCATCATTGCCGCCGGCTACAAATTCGCCGCCGACCATCCCGGAATCTCAACCGTCATCACCGGCACTTCCAACATCAATCACCTCGAAGACAACGTAGCTGCGTTTGAAAACCCAATGCTCCCGGAGGAGCACACGGCAATCCTGAAGAAGCTCCTCGGCGATTCCGCCGCGCCGCGCTGATTCCCATGACCGCCCGTTCCCCCTTCCCCTAACCCTCTGCCACGGAAGACGCGGGGCCGGGATCGCCCAACACATCGAAATCGACATCGATCTTGGCACGGTCGAGGCGTTCCTTGAATATGCTCAGCGCCATCGGCTCGATATCAATCCCGATCCATGACCTTCCCAACGACTCAGCTGCAACCATCGTCGTTCCGCATCCGCAAAACGGATCCATCACCACATCGCCCTCGTTACTCGACGACCTGATGATCCGCTCCAACAGCTTGACCGGCTTCTGCGTCGGATAACCGGTTCGCTCTGGAGACCAAGTCTGCAACGAGTTGATGTCCGACCACCAATCCGGCATATGCGCGCCTCGTTCAAGATCGCGCTCCCGCCCATCGATGCTCGTGCCGCCACGCGCATTGACCAGCGCCTTCGAAGCATCGGAGTACTCCGAATACTGCGGATTGAAAGTGTAATCATTGCTCTTCGAATACCGAAGTATCACGTCATGTTTGCGCGCGAAGTTCCGACGTGGCACACCACCGCCGCGGTAACACCAAACGATCTCATTGCGAAAGTTTTCGCGTCCGAACACCGCGTCCATGACCACCTTCAGGTAGTGACTAGCCGTCGGATCGCAGTGCAGATACACGCTGCCGGTCGGCTTAAGCAGACGATAAACCTCGATGAGACGAGGTGTCATGTTCACCAGATACGCCATCAACCGATCCCGACCAACCACCTTTAGCAGACCCGCAAGCGTATCAGCGATAGCTTGACCGCGGTTTTCACTCAACGTCGCGTCCAAAAGACCTTCTGATACATCATCCCAAAGCCAAACATCCTCGAATGCCGGAAGATGAGCCGTGGCCTTCAACGCCGCGGGACCTCGAAACACGATCTTGTAGTTGCGATTCGAGTTGAACGGCGGGTCCAGATAGACCAGATCGATCGACTCGCCCTCCATCCCCCGCATCACCTCAAGGTTGTCGCCCACATGAAGTCGCCGAACACCGCCTGCCAAACCGTCAGATTGAGAAACCGATCCGATCTTAGGTTCGTATTGCGTCATGGTCATGTCGATTCGTGTGATTCGGACCTGGATTGACTGCCGCATCTGGTCAGAAGATCACCCGGCAAGGGGGGATATTACGATTTGATGCTATATTTGGCGCAGTCTACGATTGAATTAACGCACAACTCAAGGGTCGGATAGAAACACCATCGTCGCATCCCCTCGATATCGAAAGGACCCAACGCTTGACAACATCCTCAACCGCCGTCGCCGAATCCACAGTTAACCAGGGACACGCCGATACCATCGACCGAATCGTCGATAACGTTGGACGAGTCATCATCGGCAAAGACCCCGCAGTCCGACTCGCCGTCGTCGCACTCCTGAGCCGTGGTCACATCCTCGTCGAGGATGTCCCCGGTGTCGGCAAGACCATGCTCGCCCGGTCCGTAGCCATCACCACTGGCTGCGACTTCAAACGCGTCCAATTCACTCCTGATCTGCTGCCTAGCGATGTTACCGGCGCTTCCGTATACAACCAACAGATCGGTCAGTTCGAATATCGCCCCGGCCCCGTAATGGCGCAAGTAGTCCTCGCCGACGAGATCAACCGCGCCACACCCAAGACCCAGTCCGCACTGCTTGAGGCGATGGGCGAGCAGCAGGTCACCGTCGAAGGCGTAACACATCCCTTGCCGAGCCCATTCATGGTCATCGCTACCCAAAATCCCATCGAATACGAAGGAACCTTCCCGCTACCTGAAGCCCAGCTCGATCGTTTCTTCATGCGAATATCGCTAGGCTACCCAGACCCGAGCGAGGAAGTCGCAATCATGGACGGACGAGAAGCCACCGATCCCATCGACATCCTCGCACCTAGCTGCTCCGCCAGCGACATCACAGCACTCCAGCAATATGCCGAAACCGTCTACATAGACGAACTCATCAAGCAGTACATCGTCGAAATCGCAACTGCCACACGCAGCCATCCCGACACTACCCTCGGAGTATCGCCGCGCGCCAGCATTAACATGATGAAGGGTGCCAAAGCATACGCCATGCTCCAAGGCCGAGACTACGTCATACCCGACGACGTTAAAGCCATCGCCGTCCCCGTGATGTCCCATCGCGTCCTACTGTCGCCATCCGCGCGCATGAGAGGCGTAAACCAGGGCACCATCGTCAACGAAGCGCTGGAACAAGCCACCGTCCCAGGTGCCAGTGGTGGACGTATCGCCGCGACGATAACTGCATAAAACCAGAGAACATCCTAATACCGTGCAAGGAACACTGCCAAAGATCGGACGTGGCATCGCCACGAATGTCGAAGGGCGGAGTCTCCTAAGCGCGATCTGGAGCAACGCACTCCGCCATCGGATGCTCCTCGCCATCATCTTCGTGATCGGCGTGAAACTGGTCAACACCGTAGCGACCGGTTTCGACCTCTCCATGCGCCTCGCCTACCTACTTCTCATCCTCATCGCCGTCTCTTGGGTATGGTCCCGAGTTGGCGCCGTCAACATGAGAGCCAGCGTAAACCGGCCAACCGGCCCTTTCTCCGTCGGAGACACCCTCAGCGAACGCATCGTCATCCAAAACTCCAACGGCGCACCCAAAGCATGGGTTGAGGTTGAAGACAAAACCACCCTCCCAGATGTCCAATTCCGCGAGGTCACCAGCTTCGGACTCATGGTCACCTTCAAACGCGTCGACATGGAAGCACCCTTGACCCAACGCGGCGAATACGACCTCGGCCCCCTCGTCATCCGAGCCTCCGACCCATTCAACCTCTTCCCTCGCGACATCGAGTTCGAAGGCATCGACAAAGTCCTCGTCTACCCGCGCGTCCTCCCCATCCCCGACATCGCATCCTCCCGCGTCCTCCTCGCCGACGGCCACTCCCGACGCCACCGCATGCGCCTACTCTCAACCGACGTCGCATCCGTACGAGAATACGCCGATGGCGATCCTATCGGACGCATCCACTGGCTAACTACCGCCCGAACCGGCGAACTAATGGTCAAACAGTTCGACCAAGGCTCAGCAGGCGAGATGTGGGTCATATTCGACCAGCACATTGACGCCCAAGCCGGATCCGGCAAAGATTCCACCGACGAATACGGCGCAACCATCGCCGCTTCGATCGTCGACAAATACACCCGAGCCTTCACCGAAGTCGGTTACGTCGCATACGGCAGCAACGAACTCGTCGTTATGCCAGAACACACCGCGTCCCACCGCGAGAACATCCTCCGACACATCGCCGCAAGCCGCCCCACCGGCAATGTCCCCACCATGGAAGCCCTCGCCGTCCTAGACCGCGAACTCTTCGTAAGCTCCACCGTCGTCGTCATCACCGCCGCAGACGAAGGCCCCTGGATCGAAGCCCTCGGCGTCTTGCAACGACGAGGCATCCAAGTCATCTGCATCGTCCTCGACCGCGAATCATTCGGCGGTGAAACAAACGAATCAGTGATACCACGTCTCTCAATGGCCGGTGTCACCACCTACCGCATCTACAAAGGCGACGACATCACCGACGCCCTGGGCACGACCGCCGACGCCGATGCGGCAGCCGCCCGCATCTCCGCCCTCTACTCCGGCGTCACCGAGCCAACTCCCGAACCGACTGAGGCTCCCGTCGAAACCGAGGTCCGCGAGGCATGACCACCGCAACCACAGAACTCGGCAGCATCTTCGGCCGCTCGACAAAATCGGCTAGATCCCGTCGCCTCATGCGTCGCCGCCTGATGCGACGCGCATTCCTCGCGGACATCGCAATCAGCGACTGGATCGCCCTAGCCCTACTCTCATGGATGCTCGCCATGGTCGGGTGGTCCGTGCAACTCGCCAAATGGGGCGACCTCCCAAACATCGTACCGACCGCCCTCATGGCTGCTGTAATCGCCTTCTTTATGACCCGAGTGCGATTCCGCAATAACACCATCTTGAGCAAATTTTCGATCCCCATCAAATCAGCCATATTCCTCATCGCCGGCATCGTCATTGTCTTCTGGCAATCCTCGCTCAACGCCGAGGGCACCAACCTCTTCGCACGCTCTTACGATGCCTACGATCGCTTCGGACTCTGGGTCGACATCGCGAGAAACGGCGGCGTCAGCGGCGACCAGATCCCATTCGCAATGATCATGATGACCGTGACATGGATCACGTCATACGTAGTGACCCTCCTCACATTCAAGTTCAACAGCCCATGGATCCCCGCCGCAATACTCGGCACCGCGCTCCTAACCAACCTCAGTCATCGCATCGGTCTCCACGAGCAGACCTTCTACCTCTTCATGCTCGCCGCAGTCGCCCTATTCTCACACCTCGTCGCCGTCTCAAGAATCAACCAGTGGCGAAAATCCGGACTCACATTCCCCAGAGAAGCACGATGGATCGCCGCACGTGACGGAATCATCCTCGGTTTTGTCGTCATCATCGTCGCCGCTCTAGCCCCGATGTTCATCCCGCGCTCCGATACCCTCAGCGTCCGGTGGAACACCATCTTCCTCGACCCATTCACACAGTTCCGAGATGTCGCCGAGCGACTCCTCGCCAGCGTTCCCAGCGGCGATGACAACCAGATCTACTCCCCCAACGCAGTGCTTCCGTTCCAAGGAGGCATCGAACTCACCGACGACCCTGTTATGTGGATCCGATCCCGCTACGCGAAGCTCCACCCCTCCCGCGTATATCAGGAATACTCGCCGCAAGGATGGATTACCGCTCCCAGCGTATCGCTTCCCGCAGATGCCGGCACTAAACTGCTCACCAGCCCTGATGAAATCGACATCGACGAGCGGCAACGCCTCGACATTTCCGTCGAACTTCTTGGAAGGACCAACCGCGTCATACCCGCCGCAGCCGTCCATGCCCTCGACTACCAAGCCGAGGTCGAAATCCTCGAACCCCTCAGCTGGGACGTCCCGCTCGCTGGCAGCCCTGCCAAACTCGCCGAACTCCCTGAAGACCTTCGGGAATTCGCTTTCATGCTCCGCGAACGATTAATGAAGTTGGCGACCGATTCCCCTATCTACTCACCTCCAGACACCGCCAACGACAGACCGCCATTCACTCTGAACACCCAACCGGCAATGACGTTCGACGAGGTCGGCTCCGTCATCCGGCAGATGCAATCCAACGTTGATCCCGAATACAACGTCGACGACCGAATCACCTTCACTATCACCGGCAGCTCTCTCGAAGATATCCACCTGACCAACTCCGGAGAATTCGTCGACGTCACCTTCGCCATCTCCGACGAAGCCTTCGACGAGATGCTGAACGGTTCCAACAACGCGCCTGAAACCGTCGGCATACGCGTCTCAACACAGATACTCCGCGTTGCTGCCACATTAAACAACGGCGCAGGTCCCAGAAGGCTCGAAATCATCCTGACTCCCGAAAACCTGCAATCCCTCGCAATTCCCGACCTAGACCCCCTCGGATCCACGCGCCGACAAGAATCCACCCGCTTCCGCATCACCGCTGAAAACATCGAAGAAATGGACCTGCGTCGCTCCGGCATCGACTGGCAATCATTCAGCTACCGCGTATTCGCCGAACCCGATGGCACTAACGCAAACCTCATGCGAATCGCACGCCGAGGACCCACCGAGCAGAACACCGTTACCTTCGACGAAATCCTTGAAGAGAACCAGCGATACAGCGTTACAACATACATCTCCACCGCCGAGACTCCCGAACTCGCTGAGTCGACTACCGACTACCCAAACTGGATCGCCGACCGCTATCTCCAACTGCCGCAAACACTTCCCGCAGAGGTGCGAGCACTCGCCAATCAAGTCGTGACCGATGCCAACGCGGTAACGCCATGGGAAAAGACCATGGCGATAAAACGCTTCCTCCAGCAACAGGTCTACTCGCTAGAGATCGAAGGTCCCGGCCCGCGCGACGACGGCATCCACTACTTCCTCTTCAAGACCGTCAACGAGCCATGCCCGTCCGATTTCCCCACCTGCGATGCCACGAAGCGCAAAGGCTACAGCCAATACTTCGGGTCCGCCGCAACCGTCATGCTCCGATCCGTCGGAGTGCCAGCACGCATGATCGCAGGATGGAGCGCGGGCGAATACGTCCCCGACCAAGGACAGTTCCTAATCCGCGACCGCAACCGCCACGGATGGACACAGATCTTCGCTCCGCCATACGGATGGATCGACATCGAAGTCACTCCCGGCAGGCCTTCAGTCCCGCGTAACATACTCGTCCCCACAAGCCCCACCTCCGACATCCCGCCCGGTCTCCCCGGCTCCGCCGAGTTCGACCCCGACTATCTCGAATACCTCGAAGATTTGGACGAACTCGCACTGCTAGAACAAGAACTACGACTTAGCGGCCGCTTCCAACCCGCCGAAACTGACCAGGACCTGTTGCCGTTTGAAGTCCCCCTAGTACCCACCGCCGCCGCAACCTCCGTCATCCTCATCGTCCTCATCGCAGTGTTCCTCTGGCGCTGGAACCTCCGAGGACAACCCGCCCCCATCCGCGCCTACTCGCAATTCATCCGCGTCGCCGCAATCCTCGGATACCGAAAACCGTCCCACGTATCAGCCCGCGAATTCGCCGCCGAAATCGCCGACATGACCATGCGATACGCCGACGCACGCCGCATCATCGAAGCATTCGAAAAATCCGTCTACGGACCAAACCCAAACACCCCCATCACACCCGCGCAGGCCACAATCCCCTCTCCCTCGATGGGAGAGGGTCAGGGTGAGGGTGACAGTGCGGCAGGGGGAGGACCGCCGCAAGGTAGAACACAACCGCCACCGCCAACCCTCTCCCAATCATGGCGCAACCTCGCGAGAGCAATGCTCAAACACCGCATCATGACCCTAGTAGGCATGACCCCCGCATACATCCCCGACGAAGCCCAAGAACAATACCGCTTCACCACCTAACCACCCCCTGCCATCCCAAGCCCCCTCGCCCTGTCATTCCGAGCGTCTAGCACTGTCATTCCGAGCGCAGCCGACGAATCTCTCCCCTTTTGCGAAGCGAACGCGGGGATGCCCGGCCCTTCAAATCATTCCCCATCATGCACATCCTAGTTCAAAACCCCACATCCAACGTCGCGGTTACACTTGCAACAACCATCGCGCCACGTGACCGTCGGCGACCACATGTCAACCACCTTTAACCCCACTCGTCTAGCCCGTCGCGCCAGAGTTGGCGTACGCCGTCGGCGAGCTTTTTACGGATGGAACGTAGTCGGCGCGATGTTCTTCGGCATGTTGCTAGTCATGGGGACTCGCAACGGGTTTGGAGTGTTCGTCAGCAACTGGGAAGAAGAGTGGGGCGTCACCACCGGCGATATCTCCATCGCCGCCGCCATCGGATGGATCGTCAACGGCTTTTCGCAGCCAATCTTGGGCAAAATCGTGGATCGCTACGGCGGCAGAGTCGTCGTCGTGATCAGCATGGTCATATTAGGCATCTCATACCTACTATTGGCGTTCATCGACGGCGTGATCATGCTCGCGGTGCTCTTCGGCGGTGTCATATCGTTTTTCGCCGGAGGCGTCTCGCCCGGAACATCCGGAGCCGTCATCACCCGCTGGTTCCAACGCAAACGCGGCATGGCGATGAGCGTCGTCGCCGCTGGAGGATCGCTAGGCGGATTGGTCATGGTGCCGTTTTTGACCCAGTTGATGCTTGCAACCAATTGGCAGACTGCATGGATAGTCTCCGGCATCTTGGTACTCGGACTAGGCCTGCCCGTTTCCATTGTCATACTGCGGAACTCACCTGACGAAATGGGGTTGCTGCCAGACGGGGAAACCCGTGCCAAAGGAGACGAAGCCTCCGCACAACAGCGAATCAGAGCACAGGCCATGATGCGTGGCGGCCCGTTGGGTTCTGACAGTTGGACCGAGTCGTTCAAATCATGGCCCATGTGGCAACTCTCGATCGGATACTTCGTGTGCGGAATTACCACCGCCAGCATCTCCACCCACTTCGTCCGATGGGCAATCAGCGAAGACATCTCGCAGGCCAGCGCCGCGTGGGCGTTCGGAATTCTGATGGGAATAAACGCCGGAGGTGTCGTGGCAATCGGGCTTCTCTCAGACATCTTCCAACGCCACTTCCTACTCGCCGCCGTCTATCTCGTTAGAGGCATCGCCTTCACCACGCTAGTCATCTTGCCCGGCGAAATGGCGATGTGGGCATTCGCTCTCATCGGTGGTGCATCTTGGCTCGCAACCGTCCCCTTGACTACCGGATTGACCGCCGACGTTTACGGGGTCCGTAACGTCGGCATGTTGGGCGGTCTCATCAACTTTTCACACCAGATGGGCGGCGGCGCGGCCGTCCTGATCTTCGGACTTACGTTCGACCGATACAACACCTACGACCCAGCCTTCATCGGCGGCGCGCTCTGCCTCCTCATCGCCGGCATCGTCATCCTGACAATCCAAGAGAAGAAGTACTCGATCAGATACGCCCCGGCCAGGGGCACGGCAACCTAGCATAGCCTGACGATGCGCGCACCCGCCTACGAGCCCGATGCTGCAAGTTCGGTGCTGATGCACCATAGCGAGTCGGTTGACCCAACTCTGGCTCAGTGGATAAACGACCTGCTCCACGATCTCCTAGGATGGGGGCCGTGGACATTCATCGTGGTGCTCGGACTCGCCATCGTCCTGATACCCATATGGCTCATCTACAACGCCGTGAAACACCCGGCAATCGACGACGAGGCGAACATCGACGAAGTCTGAACAACGCTTTAGGAGCTGGTACCCCGTACGGGATTCGAACCCGTGATCTCCGGCTTGAAAGGCCGACGTGCTAGGCCGCTGCACCAACGGGGCGGGGAACGCCGCAACACCACATCTCACAGCCCTTTAAGAATAACACTCGACGATTCGCCATACCTCTGCACAACCACCCCGCCATCATACTGACCATCTGTCGTCATACCGGCCACCCCACCGTCATACCCGCGCAGGCGGGTATCCAGTCATTCAACCCTTCCTACAACACCCAATCTTCAGCCCGGTCCTGCGGTTCGTACCCGATAGTCTCGCGCGCGTAGTCGATATCCCAGAACCGCCAACGATTGTTCGACACCCCATAGAAGATCTCGTAGCTGATGTCCGCGGTGAGACATCGATCCACCAAGTGCGCAAGATCGCGATGCGACAGCCATGTCGCGTAGGCGCGGATGTTCATCGGACGGTTATCGGGCACCACGCTGCCGATCCGCAGGCACGCAACCTCTAGCCCAAAGTGTTCGTTGTAATAGCGTCCAGTAGCTTCGCCGAAAACCTTACTCACCCCATAGTCGCTATCCGGCCGAATCGCTACATTGTGGTCGACTTGCGGGATATTCGCTGGATCGTTGTCGATCAACGAGTAATCGCCTAACCCGATGCTCTTATACGGCTCATCCAACTCGAAGTTCCCTACGGCGTGGTTGGAACTTGCGAACACGAGCCGCTTGAGCCCATGCTCCCTCGCCGCCTCGTAGACATTGTGTGTCGAGGCGATGTTGTTGCGAAGGACATCCGGCCAAGGCGTCTCTACTGGCGCGTTGGCGGCAAGATGTACGACCGCGTCTTGGCCCTCAAAAGCGGGAGACATGGCGTCGTAGTCGTAGCAATCTGCAAGCGTGAAGCTGGCGAGCGAATCGTCGTCCAAATCCCGCGCATCCACACCTGAAATCGTGTAGCGACCAAATTCTCTCCCCGATTCTGCCCGATAACAGTCTGACAGATGAGTGCGTAACACTGATCCGATTAGACCGCTAGCACCGGTCACGAGTATTTTCATGGCGATCCGAGATACCTTCCTAACTTGTGTTGGGCGATTGAGCCATCCGTCGTTATCATGTTAAGTCGCATAGGCGGCGCAGAAAGTCCTATTTGCATTTACCCGGATTATCTATTGGGAACACATATTGGAATCGCTAATTGAGGCGGCAGGTGCCATCGGGGTACAGGTCGATGACGCCACAGCCGAGCGCTTCCGGCGTTATCGCGAGTTGCTGATCGAGTGGGGCAGTCGCACCAATCTGACCGCTGTCAAGGACCCTGAAGCCATCGTCGAGCAGCTCTTCATCCGTTCATTCAGGATCGCCGTTCAGGCAGGCGGAAGCGTGACGACATCAGGTTGGTTCGACGGACGCCGGATAATCGACATCGGTTCCGGCGCTGGCATACCGGGTCTGCCGTTGAAGCTGATACTGCCCGAAGCTGACGTCACCTTGCTCGAAGCCAACCGCAAAAAGTGTGATTTCATCGAGCATGTTGTCGAGAACCTAGGATTGGATGGCGTCGATGTCATCAACGAGCGCGCCGAGACTGCCGCCCATTTCGACGATCTTCGCGAGAGATACGACCTCGCCACTGCACGCGTCGTAGCGAAACTCCCAGTATTGGCTGAATACACCCTTCCGTTCCTTAAACAAGGAGGGGTCGCAGTATTGCCGAAAGGGCCGGACACTGAAGCCGTGAAATCAGAATCAGACAAGGCCGCGTATGCCGCGGACGAGATGGGTGCGGCGCCCGCGATAATCCAAGCCGTCGCTCACCCGGGAAAATCGCCGACCGACCACATGGTTTACTGGCTCAAGATCCGTCCAACCTCCGACCGTTATCCTCGGCGTGTCGGTATTCCCTCGAAACGACCGTTGATAGTCGCTTAAGATACGTTTTGGTGACTTCGTGCGCTTTTTGACCAACAACTCCAACCGCGGCACCAACGGTCAGGCTTACAGCATCGGTGCTATGGTGCGGCGGGTGTTTTCGCTGCCCACGATATTGAGCGTCGCTTTCGGGTTGGCAATCATCGGATTTCTGCTGTGGCGTGTGCTGGATTTCGAGTGGGATGAATTCATCGAGCATCTGACCGGAATCAATTGGTGGCTATTCATATTGGCCGGGGTGCTGTACTACGTAAGCTTCTGGTTCAGAGGCTGGCGTTGGCAGCTCATATACAACTCCGTCGCCAATCGATCAGACAATCCGGATATGAGGCGATCGCCCGCGCCCAACGTTCCGACTATGGCGGGATTGATCCTGTCGGGATGGTTCGTAAACTCGGTGATGTTTTTCCGCATCGGCGACGCTTACCGTGGTTGGGCGCTGGCCGATAGGACCTCAAGCGACACACCCACGGCTTTGGGGACGGTCTTCGCCGAACGGGCGCAAGATATGACAGTAGTTCTCGTGCTCGTCGTCATATCCGCGATATGGGCGTTGCTCGTGGATGGATTCGCCGCGTCCGGCAGGATCGTTGACGTAGCCGTGATCGTTGTAGCCGTTGCGTCTGGGCTCGTATTGCTGCTGCTACTCATCCTCTATTTGATGGGCAGGGCGGGAGAGAGAATCGCCGGTTGGCTGCCAGCGAGATTCCGAAGGCAGTACCTCCATTTCCAAGATGGCACCCTTGACAGCTTTCGAGGTGGTGATATGCCGAAGCAGGTCGCGCTCGGCGTGCTGGGTTGGATGTTGGAGGTTCTAAGGTTCTACTTCGTCGCCCAAGCGATGGGATTAGAGATGGCGATGAGTATCGCGATGTTTGCCGCTCTCGCCAATGCCATAATGACTACCATCCCGGTGCCTGGCGGTCTCGGATTCGTCGAAACAGCGTTGGTGACCGTCCTGCTTCTCGTTGGACTTAGCCACACCGACGCCTTCACGCTGACACTTTTGGACCGAGCCATTTCGTGGCTCAGCGTCGTCGTATTAGGTGGTATAGCATTTTTGGGGATGACGCTGAGACGCACTGCCAACAATCGGTTGAAGGCCATCGAAGAGGCGAGTGCAAGCGGTGGGTGAGATCAAGCCCGAAGATGGCGCCCCTGACAGGACTCGAACCTGTGGCACACGGTTTAGGAAACCGTTGCTCTATCCTCTGAGCTACAGGGGCTTATGGTTTTGACCCGCCACCATCATTCTAAATACGCGGCGATTACAGAGGCACCCAGGAAGTCCCTATGACATGACAGTAGAGACACGCCCAAATATCTTGCAGGTGTTGCCTAGCAACGATTTTCAGCGCGCCCAACAGAATGGCGAATCTGAGTCACACCTAGTCGCTGTCATCGACGTCGGATCCAACTCCACACGCATGGAGGTCCTGCAACTGACAACCGACTACGACCTCCGCGTCGTATCCGAAGTCAAAGCCCTGTTGCGATTGGCGAGCCGCAAGTCCAAAGACGGTCGGTTGCTCCCATCGGCTGTTTCTGAGTTGTCACGCCTCATCGACGATTTCGCAACCGTAGCCAGAGCATCGGAAGTAGACGCGATCCGCGCCGTCGCGACATCGGCCATGCGCGATGCCACGAACGGAGATGAAGTGGTTGAGCGAGTTCTTGACGAAACGGGCATCGAGCTCGAGATCATTTCCGGATCGCAGGAAGCGCAGTTCGGGTTCCTAGGCGCCGTGTTCACATTGCCCGCCCACGATGGCGTCCTATTCGACATTGGCGGCGGGAGCGTTGAATTTTCATTCTTTGAAAACAGAACCTTGCAGAAGGCATACACCTTAGATCTCGGTGCGCTCCGTGTCAGCAATGACTTCCTGAATTCGGAAGAGCCTGAACGCGAAGCGGTATTGGCTCTGCGGAGACACGTGAAGAAGATGTTGCGCGCCTCCGGGATGCCCGGAATCAGTGCAAAAGCAAAGCTGATCGGCGCTGGAGGAACGATCCGAAACTTGACCAAGATCGATCGCGAGACGCGGGACCACTCCTTCGGGCGTCTGCACGGATCTGTCGTCCGATACGGTTCGCTGAAAAAGATCGTGAACGGGTTGCGCGGCTTGGATCGCGCGAGCTTGGCGTTCATGCCTGGATTGAACCCCGAACGTGTCGATAGCATCCTCGGTGGAGCAATCGTCGCATCTGAAATCGCCAAGTTCTTCGACAAGAAGCCGATCCTCGTGTCTGGCCGCGGCATACGAGAGGGGTTGGCGATGTCCGGCGTTATCGAGAAGCTGCCTTCGATCGAAGAGGTGCGACGGCGCTCGACATACGCTCTCGGCGCAAGATTCGACACTTGGGATCGTCTCCGAGCGGATCGACGTGCCGCGATCGCCAGAAAGATGGCCGCGTTGCTCATTGACCACTTGGACGACGAGATGACGCAACTGATCCCGCACGTCGCACGCCTCATCGACACTGGCCGTAGTGTCAACTACTACGATCGTTACATGCATGCAGCCAACATCATTGAACAGGGTGAAATCGGCGGTTTCTCGCACCGCGACATCGGTTTGATGTCGGCCGCACTACGTTTTGGCGGTAGCTATTCCACATCAATGTCGAGGTACCGTCCAGAACTTAAAAAATCCGATCGAACCATAGTCCGCAGAGCCACCAGCATCCTTCGGATATCCGACGAGATGGAGCGCAGGCTTGGCGCGAATCGATATTCGCAGATCAAAATGAACTTAGTCGATGGCCGTTTCGAAGTTCGGGCGCCGGAGTTGAACGCTTGGGAGCCGAAGCGTTTCACGACACGCTTCAAGCGAACCTTCAAATTGGACTTCGCGGTGGTCCGTTAGGGATCGTTGCTAGCGTGGGTGCCGCCTTCTGCGGACGCCTATCCAAGCGATACCGGCGATTAACCCCAACGGCCAAGAAACCGAATTAGTTCGCACCATCTCGGCGTTGGTGTTGCAACCACTTCCGAGGGTTGCAGGTTTGATGACTTTTTTCTCAACCGGTTCGGGTGCATATCCTTCGCCGAGCGCATCTAGGTCTTGTTGCGCTTCGGCCTCTGGTTTGGTACCGCTGCAAGCCCGGACTTCTAACGCCTCCTTCTCGCCGCCGGCGTATACGACGTAATCCACATGATTATCGAACGGGTATCCGCACCCAGCCGATCTGACGGTAGTCAGACGCATTGTCTGAGGAACCTCGCCTTTCCACACTGTGCGGACGCTGAACTCGATGGTTAGCGGCTCGTCAGGCGGGACGTCTGCCGAGTCGATGTCGAAAGGCCAGTCCTCGAAGTGCATTCTAGTCACTCTACCGAGGAATACCGCCGATGCTTCGTTCAGTCGTTCATCGGTTGAGATAGATTCATCGCATTCGCAAGCATCGATGCTTTGCGCGTCGACCCAGAGCGGGTAGGCGAAGACGCTGATCACCAGTGCTATAGCCAACGCATATGTGAATCTGAGACGCATATTCAGGAAACCCTGACAACACGTTACTCGGCAAAAAGGTTCCGCGCCTTAGGCCGGACAAAAACTGGCTAAGGGAGATTTTCGAAATACCGCGCCAACTCGTCCCGCTTGAATGTAGTGATCGGCGTGGTCGTGGAATCTGTTTCGCTTCGGGTGTAAACCTTAGGTCCAATCTCCTCCGCTGCGACGGCTTCAACGCCGCCTATTACTCCCGCATCGATGTCTGCGCTTTTGAGCGCAGCTACAACCGCGTCTTGACGATCTGGCCTAACAGTCGCAAGAAGCGCACCAGACGAGATCAAACCCCAAGCATCGATACCCAACGCGTCGCAGACCGCTTGGCACACCGGCAGTATATTCACAGCCGCCGCGTCAATCACGATGTCGACGTTTGAGGCGAACGCCAGCTCTTGCAGTGCGGTCGCCAATCCGCCTTCAGTCGGGTCGTGCATTGCGGTTATTCCACCTGCCGCGACGGCAGTCCGAGCGTCCTCGAGGACCGAAATACCCGGGTCAATGAGCATCCCGGCAGCAACATTGATGTCTGATAACGCGACATCGGCTTGGACGAGTTCATCACGACACTCGTTGGCAAGTATCGACGTGCCTTCGATGGCAATGCCTTTGGTCAGGATCACGGAGTCGCCAGGTTTTGCGCCAGATGCGGAGACAGTGCACCCCATCGGCGCTTCGCCAAGCATGAAGCCGCAGATCACAGGCTGAGTTACAGCAGGCGTGATTTCGGTGTGCCCGCCCGCCAGCTGGACGCCGATCTCGTGCGCTGCCTCGCCGATCTGAGTGAAGATTGCGCGGATTTCGTTCTCAGACGAACGCGGCGGCATCATCAGCGTCGCCAAGAACCACTTGGGAGTGCCGCCCGCAACAGCAATGTCGTTAGCATTGACGTTCACCGCGTACCAGCCGATGCGATCGGTGGCGAAAGTTATCGGATCGGTCTTGGCGAGTAGCGTGCTTTCGCCGAAGAGTATATGAGCGGCATCTTCTCCGAGCCTTGGACCGATCAACAACCTTTCATCTGTGAACGCCTTCGGCAATCCGTCGATCAAGCTTTGCAAGAGCCATCCCGGCAACTTGCCGTTCTTGAGTATGGGGCTCTCTTGCGTCACGAAGGTTGTTCAATGGTCCAGAACTTCGATTTTACGGGGCGTTGATATCCCTTGCATGAAGCTCACTCCTCGGGTTCAATAGTGGGTACTATAGGTGCGCTACCACCTGCATAGTACGGTGCTACGGTGTTGAGGAAATCCATCGTAATCGCCCCCTGAGTGCCGCCCCAAACCTCTTGCGTACCTTCAACACGATACCAATCGTTTTTACACAGGAAACGTATCGATTGAATACCCCTCAAAACGTAGAAATCTAATCGACGTGCGGTTTCGCACGATGCAGTGTTGCCGATCGGGATGCTGGTGTTGAGTGTATTGAGTATCTGTTGGATACGCGCGCTGTCCTCAAGATCCAACACATGCTGTTCGTTGCCAGGTAGTCCGGTATAAAACGTAATGCGTCGCGCCTCGTGCAAATGTATCTCACGCGCGAGATTGATCGTTGTTTGCACTCGATTCTCGACATCGGTGCAGTTCGCGATGATGTCATCTTTAAGGTGCTCTTCAAGGGAGCCCTGTTCTTTACTCGCAACGTGGAATGTATAAACCTTCTCTTCGTTTCCGAGCATCAATATCCACCCTTCGATCGATCGGGCGGGGTTGTCGCCTTCGATGGCTCCACAACCAAGCGTTAAATCTGGCCAAGTGTGCTCTACTTGGCTGAGGATGGCTATATCGCCCTGATTAATACCTTGGTCGATCAAGTTTCCGCGCGCTTTGATCTCGAGAATGGTCGGGACCATCGGCGCCGGTGTTGGCGTGACTGTAGGTGTCGCTGTTGGTAGCGGGGTTGGTGTAATTGTCGGTGTTGCGGTAGGTTCGGGACGCGGCGTGTCGGTTGGAACAGCGGTGGGTTCTTCAGTCGGTGGTATAGATGTTTCTGTGAGCTCAGTGGTGGGAATATCCGTCGGTTCGGGAGTGGGTGCCATCTTGACGACTGGTGTCTCAGTGGCGGCCGCTGTCGGCGGAATGGCGGTCGGTGTTGGGCTGTCAGCAGAAATTTCGGCTGTGGCGGACGGAGTGTTTGTCGCAGGAACTTCCGTCGGTTCTAGGGTAGCGGTATCCTCGACCATCGCCACAGCCGGTTCCGTCGGCTCCGGAGTCGGTGTTTTGGTCGGCGCGACGGTCGCAGTCGGTTCGGGCGCTCGAGTCGGCCTCGGCGTCGGTTGCACACCGACTTCGGGTTCGCGACTGTTCGACCATATAGCAGCCGCCGCGATGGCTGCGACGATCAATGCGAGGACGATACCGACGATCAATGTCTGCCTGATCCGCGGCCCGTAACCCGAGACGCGGAGGCCGGAATTGTTTTGATCGTCAGGTTGATTCATATTCCCGGGTGCCTCGCCAACTTCGATGTGCGCGCATCGCCGTTAACTTTCTACGCTACATGATGGGTGATGGATGTTGCGATGAAACCCGATGCGACAAAACGAGTGGACTTGAAGAATTTCTCTGACAGGCTTGCAAAACCTGACTTAATAGGTAATAATTATTTCTTGGCGATTCGAGCGGGGAATCGAACCAGCTAACAGAAGCAAACAGACCAAGAGAGGTTCTAACAATGATAAGCCCTAGGGCATCCCGCTCCGTCGCATCTGGTCGAGCAGTGTCGATGCCGAATAACAGAATGCTTCGAGTGATCGCTATGAGTTTCGTGCTGATCGCTTTGAGCGCGGCCTTTGCCGCGTGCGGATCGCCTCCCGCAGCAACTCCGGTCGTTGTAGAAGTAGATAGGGTCGTTGAGGTAGAACGGCCGACCACGCCGGTAGTTGTGGAAGTCGACAAAATTGTTGAAGTGCCGGTCGAGAAGGTTGTGGAAGTTGAGAAGATCGTGGAGGTAGAGGTGCAGTCCACGCCTGTCGTCGTCGAAGTGGAAAAGATCGTAGAAGTCGCGAAACCTGCATCGCCCGTCGTCGTCGAGGTAGAGAGGGTAGTGGAAGTCGAAGTGGAAAAGATCGTCGAAGTCGAAAAGCCGGTCATCGTCGAAAAGCAGGTGGTTGTCGAGGTCGAGAAGCCTCTGGCAGATCCCAAGACATTGACGGTCTACTCAGGGCGCAGCAAGTCGCTGGTCGATCCGATTCTGCAGGAGTTCTCGTTGTTGACCGGCATCCCCATAGAGGTGCGCTATGCAGGCACGAGCGAGATGGCGGCGACATTGCTCGAGGAAGGCGATAGGTCTCCTGCCGACGTGTTCTTCGCGCAGGACCCCGGCGGATTAGGCGCAGTGAAGTCGCTGTTCCAGACGTTGCCTGACGACATCTACGGTCTTTCGGCGGCTTGGGCGAGCGATCCCGACCAAAAGTGGATCGGTGTCTCGGGCCGTGCCAGGGTGATCGTGTACAGCAAAGAGAACATATCCGAGGAGGATCTGCCGGAATCGATCTGGGACTTCACCGACCCGAAGTGGAAGGGACGGATCGGTTTCCCCCCGACCAACGCATCGTTCCATGTGATGGTCACGGCGATGAGATTGAACTGGGGCGAGGAAAAGACTCGTGAGTGGTTAGAAGGGGTCATGGCCAACGAGCCGATTTTCTACGCCAAGAACACCCCGACCGTCGCGGCGGCAGGTGCTGGAGAGATCGACGCTGGCTTCGTGAATCACTACTACCTGCACCGTCGTTTGGCGGAAGATCCCAATTTCGCTGCAGGAAATTACTACACCCCAGCCGAAGACGCGGGATCGCTCGTCATGGCTGCGGGTGCGGGCATCCTCGCCTCGACCGATGCCCAAGAAGAGGCCGAGCGTCTTCTGAAGTTCTTGCTCGGTGTAACCGCTCAGCAATACTTCGCGACGAGTACCCACGAATACCCCTTTAACCCGGCCGTGCAGCCGTCGGAGTATCTGCCTGACCTTGGCGATATAAGCGAACGCTTCTATATCGACTTGGGACTGCTGGATGACCTTCCTGGCACGGTTCAACTACTACAGGAGGTTGGTGCACTTCCGTGACCCGCTCTACAGCGGAAGTAGCAATACGACCTGCACTGAGACCCCGGCGTGTCGCTAGAAGCGGCACGCGCGGGGCTCCGGTCTGGGTGGGCATCGCAGCTGGCTCGGTAGTCGTTGCTGCGATGCTACCTATTTTTTATTTGTTCGTGCGCGGTATCGGGGGCGGTGATACAACTTGGGATTTCTTGACTCGCCCGACTTCACTCAATGTGATGTGGCGAACGATCAGTCTCATCGCGCTGGTGACACTGTTTTCGGTTATTGTAGCCGTACCCTCTGCATGGGTGACGATGAGGACCGATATGCCGTTTCGTCGCGTTATCGCCGTCGCTTTGGCGTTGCCGCTGGTGGTACCGAGTTTCGTGATGGCGACCACCCTTATCGAGGCCTTCGGTCCAAAAGGCATCTTGCAGGAAATCTTGGAGCCCCTTCTTTTGCGTTGGGGCGTTGATCGGCTACCCTCGATCTACGGCCTGCCAGGTGCGACTCTAGTTTTGGTACTGATGACGTACCCGTACGTCTACCTTACCGTTCGAGCGGCGATTGCGGGGTTGAATCCGGAACTGGTCGAAGCGGGTCGAAGCTTGGGCTCCACGATGCTGGGTGCCTATCGACGCATCACCGTGCCTCTGCTGTTGCCGGCGATCGGCTCCGGCGCGGTACTAGCTGCGCTGTATACGCTCAGCGACTATGGCGGTGTCGCGCTCATGAGGCACTACACCCTCACGGTATCGATCATGGTCAACTACCAGACTTCTGTCGACCGGGTTGGGGGAGCGGCAATGTCGATGCTGTTGGTGGTGTTCGCTGTAGTCTTGTTGGCGATCGAAGCTACGATCAGAGGTAGACGGCGTTACGACGATGCCCACGGTGTTTCAATGGGAAGCGTGGGGCGGACGGTGCGCGAAGTAAAACTGGGATGGTGGGTGATACCGGCCTTGATCTTCACTCTGCTGCCAATTGTGGTTGG
Organism: Dehalococcoidia bacterium; assembly: GCA_034423055.1. Classification (GTDB taxonomy): domain Bacteria; phylum Chloroflexota; class Dehalococcoidia; order Lucifugimonadales; family Lucifugimonadaceae; genus Bin127. Next base: position 57,397 of record DAOUJE010000045.1, read on the forward strand.
AGTTCTAGTTCCGGTGGCTGTGTTGCTGGAATGGTTCATCCGCGGGACGTTGCTGGGGCTTGAGGGGGCTCCGATCTTGATTCCGCTGTGGAACTCGCTCCAAGCCTCTGGGTTGGCGGCGGTCGCAACCATAGTCATGGCGTTGCCGGTCGCCTTCATCACCGTTCGATACCGAAGCTGGTTGAACGATGTCTTCGAGAAGGCGGTCTACATCGGTTTCGGTTTGCCGGGGGTAGTGATCGCCCTTTCGCTCGTATTCTTCGCCGTCAATTTCGCCCTGTTCGTTTATCAGACCATGATTCTGCTCGTATTCGCGTATGCCGTGCTTTTCATTCCGGTCGCGCTGGGTCCTCTCCGATCGGGGCTGTTGCAGATCAACCCCAACTTGGAGGAAGCAGCGCAATCCCTCGGAATGACGCGGTTCAAAGTATTTGTGAAGGTCACGTTGCCGATGTTGATGCCGAGCGTCTTCGCCAGCGCCGCTCTGGTATTTTTGTTGACGATGAAAGAGTTGCCTGCGACATTGATACTGGGTCCAACGGGCTTCGACACGCTCGCCACATCGATTTGGTCGGCATATTCCGAAGCGTTCTTAACCCAAACGGCCGCCTCATCGCTTATATTGGTTGCCGCCGCGGGCATTCCGACCGCGTGGCTCGTGTTAAGGGAACACTCGCATTCGCGATGAGTTCTCGGTTGAGTTTAGACCCCTGGCGTACGATATGGGCGATGCGGGGTAATAGCATGTTCGCTAGATGAATCCGTTTCGTCACAACAGAATCAAGCGTGCTCTGATTCGAGCTAGGATGCACCGGCGCAGAACGTACGCAGGGGGCATAGGAGCGATTCAACTCGAGCAAGTCGAGACGCGGTACCATCCCCCAATGTACGAAGGGGAACCGCCGGTGCTGAACGGGTTCAATCTGCAGGTTCAAGATGGCGAGATCGTATGTTTGCTCGGCCCCAGCGGCGTCGGTAAAACAACCGCGTTGCGGGTCATCGCTGGATTTGAAAGAGTGATTAAAGGCTATGTGCGTCTTGGGAGCTCTTTGGTGGGCTCTCCGTTCATACACATCCCGCCGCATGAACGCGCATTGGGTCTTGTATTTCAGTCGTATGCTCTCTTCCCGCACCTGTCAGTCGCCCGAAACGTCCAGTTCGGAATCAAAGATGCCGATGACAAAGAAAAAAGACGGCGATCGCTCGAGATACTGGAGATGTGTGGCATCAGCGAATACGCTGACCGCGGTGTTCACGAGCTTTCAGGCGGCGAGCAGCAACGGGTGGCTCTTGCACGTGCCATCGCACCAGATTCCGTCGCCGTGCTTTTTGACGAACCGTTCAGCAACCTCGATCCAAGCCTCGTCGTCGAGTTGCGGCGTCAGGTCAAAGACATCATCCATGAGGCTGGCAAAACTGCGATATTGGTGACTCACGACCGCGAGACTGCTTTCTTAACCTCGGATCGCGTCGCGGTGATGCGCGCTGGAAGAGTTGAACAAATCGGGACCGCTGAAGAGGTCTACGCGCACCCGACCTCTCCACACGTCGCGCGCGTTATCGGTCGGTCTTCGTTCATCAAAGGAACCTACCGAGGCGGGCGCGTATTCACTGAGGCAGGTGAGTTTCCAGCAGTCGCCGCGAATGGTTATAAATTTGCCGACGGAGATGAGGTGTCAGCCTTGATGCGCGCCTCGGAATTGAGATTGCGACGACACGACACCCTAGGTTCCGAGGAAGACGGTTGGACGTTGGAGCCGTTTACCCCTTGCAGTATCGACTGCCGTTGCGTTGCCCGCATCGCATCACGCGAATTCCACGGAGATTTTACCGACTTCAGCGTTCGTTTACCATCAGGCGACACCTTTCGAGTTCGGAATCGGTCCCACGCCGCGGTGTTGCCGGACGGTGCGCCTGTCACAATTACCGCCGTGCGCGGCGCAAATGTGATTGTCTATCCCAAAGACGCGCGATAACGCCAACCCGATATGTCCGATCGACCAACTCAGGACAACGATGCATCGCGATGGCTATTCATGGATTATGACGAATCGGCCTGCGTCAAGAAGCAAAATCGCCTCAAAGTGCGCAACGTGGTATAACGTACCACAACTCAGAGTCGGCTATTTTGACAAGCAATGGAGGCGCGCCAAAATGACGTACAAATTAAGTGTTCTGTTAGCAGTTCTGATGGTTGTCGCTTTGTCAGCTATGGGGTGCGGTCTCGTCGGAGATTCGGATTCAGACGAACCATATCGCATCGGTGTCATGGAATCGCTGACCGGACCTGGAGAAACCTACGGAACGGTGGCAAACCAAGCCAAGCAACTGGCGGTCGAGGAGATCAACGCAGCTGGTGGTGTGAACGGTCGCATGATCGAACTGGTGGTTGAAGACTCGAAGTGCAGCGCCCAAGATGCCATCACTGCGTACAACAAGCTGACTGACGTCGATGGGGTCAAGATCATCTTGGGCACTTCATGCAGCGGCGCTATGCTAGGTGCGGCACCTTTGGCGGAAGAAGACGGAACCATACTGTTCTCTGGCTTGGCGACAAACCCTGACATCGCAACCGCTGGCGACTACATCTTCCGCACATCGATGAGCGATGCACAGTTGGGTGTCGATACCGGAAATCTCTTGTGGGCAGATGGCATCCGGAATCTCGCGACGATTACCGAATCGACTGACTACGCCGAGGGCGTTCGCCGCACTTCGGTCGCACAATTCGAGAAGCGAGGCGGCACCATCGTCGGTGAAGAGCGTTACGCGTCCGACGTCACAGACTTCAGAACACAGTTGACCAAACTGACCAATGCCAATCCCGACGCGATCCACCTCGCAGCCCAATCGGAGTTTGCGGGCGGAACCATTGTCAAGCAGCTCCGAGAGCTCGGTTACGATGGGCCAATCTACTCCGAAGTCGTGCCCATCGGCGCCACTGCGTTGGAGATCGCTGGTGATGCCGCAACAGGACTGAAGGCAGTGACTGCCGATCTCGACCCGGCAAACAACAAAGCTCAAGAAGTGCTCCAAAACTTCAGACAGAAGTACGACTACGTCACTCTCCCTTGGTACCTGGGATCCGCGTACGACGATGTCTACATTACCGCTGAGTGCCTGAAGCAGACCGAAGACGACCAAGATGCGGACGGTTTCCGAGACTGCCTCTACGACTTGACTTGGAGCGGCGCGATCGGCAACAACTACAGCTTCGATGCTCAAGGTGAAGTAGTTGGATTGGCAAACATCGTCGCCGAGGTCCTGCCAACTGGAGAACGAACCGAAGACAACCAAGGCTACAAAGTCTTGGGTCCCGCACCAATCGAATAGGCGTTTACCCATAGAAACACGCCCACGCAAAAAGTCTTTCAACAATCGTCTGCACTGGTCGTTTGCCATGGTGCACGCATGCTGTGCTTTAGTTGCTTGGCAACATGAGGTGTTGTATTGGCAACATTAGGTGTTGTATCAACAAGAAGTATGACAACATCTGAACATGCCAGCCAAACCTATCGAGGTACGAGCAAGGTTATGACGCGCACGCGTATCCTGTGGTTCGTACTGCCGATAGTTTTGGTAACAATCTCAATCTCCCTCGCATGTGGTGGGGGCAACGATGCGACAGAGGAGGTTTACCGAGTCGGCGTAATGGAGTCGCTAACGGGCCTGGGTGAAACCTATGGAACCGTTGCAAGCAACGCCAAGCAGATGGCGGCTGACGAGATCAACGCCGCAGGTGGCATAAATGGCCGCAAGCTCGAACTTGTAGTCGAAGATTCCAAGTGCAACGCTCAAGACGCAATCACTGCGTACAACAAACTCACCAACGTCGAAAACGTCAAAATCGTGTTGGGCACATCGTGCAGTGCCGCAATGCTGGGTGTTGCCCCGCTCGCGCAAAAAGACGGCAACATTCTATTCTCAGGAGTGGCAGTACACCCCGACATCTCAAACGCGGGAGAATACGTGTTCCGGACTTCGATCAACGGCGAGAAGAACGGTACCGGTCTCGGCAACCTCATGTGGGACGAAGGAATAAAGACGGTTGCAACGTTGAGCGAATCGACCGACTATGCGGAAGGGGCTCGTCTCACTACCACAGAGCAGTTCAAGAAACGTGGTGGACAGGTTTCTGCTGAGGAGAGATACCCCTCGGATACCACCGACTTTCGAGCGTCGTTGACTAAATTGATGAACTCCAATCCTGATGGCATATTTGTTGCAGCGCAGGCAGAATTCTCAGGCGGTACCGCGATCAAACAACTCAGAGAGTTGGGTTGGGAGGGTCCGATCTACGGCGAGATTGTGTCCATCGGTTGGACCGCTCTCGAGATCGCCGGAGATGCGGCCACCGGTGTCAAGGCGGTAGTAGCTGTTCTTGAACCAGACAACGCCAAGGGCCGAGAGGTCATCGCTAAATTCAAAGAACGATACGATTACATAACGCTGGCTTGGTATGTCGGGTCGACCTACGACGACATATACATTACCGCCGAGTGTCTCAAGCAGACTGGCGACGACCAGGATGCCGATGGTTTCAAAGAGTGCCTCAACAACATCACATGGAGCGGTGCGATCGGCAACAACTACAGTTTCGATGAGCGGGGAGACGTTACTGACCTAGCTCCGTCAATAGTTGAGATTTTGCCGACCGACGAACGAACCGCGGATAACCAAGGTTTGAGGGTGCTTGGACCATCAACGGTCGATTAAACCCGCCACCGGTTTGCAAATGCCGTAAAAAAATCGAGTAATAGTCATCCCCTAAACGAAACGATCCAAGTGACTGACGTTCGTAGCTACTTCTCCAATCGCAGCAACCTCCTAGCAGTCGTGTTGACCGCGCTAGTGGTTGCCTATATCGGCTGGAAAATAACCGAATCACCTGACCAGGCGCTCCAATTCGCGTTTAATGGGATGTCGGTGGGAGCGGTCTACGCGCTCGTGGCGATGGGCTTCACGATCGTCTACAGCACAGTCTGGTTCTTTGACATGTACTACGGGGCGGCAGCAGCATTAGGAGCATATGGGGTCTTCTACCTAAGGTCGTCAGAGACTTTGGGCGGTTTGTACGAGATTAACAACCCGGTCGTCAATGGCATCTTCTCGCTGGTCGTGGTTGGAGTCGTTTTTTGGGCTCTGCACACGGCTCTCTATTACCGTTTGCGAGATCGTTACAGCGACACTGTCCTGCGCATCGGGTTCGGCGTAGCCGCAGTAATTGCAGGCGCGTACATAGATATTGTCCTCACGCGCCCAGAGAATCTTCATGTCACGTTGGGTCCTGCGATCATCATCTTGATCGCGATCGGGCTTGTCTGGATCGGGCGAACTGTCTGCGCGAATTTCATCTCTTCTGGCGCACCTCGAGTTCTGACGATTGCGTTGGTCGCCATCGGGATTGCACTCGGGATTTTGGTAGCCATCTGGTTATCAGATATGCCAGGCTCGAAGCTCTACCTCAGCTGGGGAGTATCCTGCTTCTTGGCTGGTGTGGTATCGCTGGCGCTGTATCGCGGCCTCTACGTCTACATGCGTGAACGAGCACGCTCTCCGCTCGTGATGCTGGTCGCCACGCTGGGCATATTGCTCGCGTTCAGCGCGCTTATAGTCATCGTGTTCGAACCTACCCCTCGACCGTTGCCTGAGCCTTTCGGCAACGACACTATGGAGATCGCTGGAGCCACTATCAAGGGCTTCAATATCTTCACGATTGCTATCGCCGTCATCGGTTTCCTCGGATTGACTTGGCTGCTAAAAATGACCACGTTCGGCAGAACGGTGCGAGCCATCGGGGATGACGAGGAAGTTGCCAAGGTCGTCGGCATCAATACCACGGTCATCGTGGCGATAGTCTTTTTCATCGGCGCGGTATTCGCCGCGTTGGGCGGATTGCTCAGCGGTCACGATACGGCGATCCAACCGCGGATGGGACTGCTGTTGCTGTTGAAGGGTTGGATAGCATCCGTAGTTGGAGGCATTGGCAACCTGCAAGGCGCCATCGTCGGCGGGTTTATCCTCGGGATGCTGGAACAATTCGGCATATGGGACCTCGCGGGGGAGTGGCGCGATGTCGTCTCCTTCGTTGTGCTCATACTCTTCCTGTCGTTCTGGCCGACGGGCATCCTGCCTAGGAAGTAGGCCCAATCGCATGAACAACAGTCCTGCAGCAGCAACCACAACAATCCTCGAACGAGGTTTGTACGCGCTGAGAGAGAAGGGCGATCTTGAGCTTTACGCCAACGTATTCATCATCGCAATCGCCATAATTTTCACGCTGTGGAAAGGCACCGGGTTTGCCGTAAATTTAGCGACCGTGTTTTGCATCTGGGCAATACTGTCCGTGGCATTGAACCTAGTCGTCGGGTACACCGGATTGCTGTCAGTTGGGCATATAGGTTTCTTCGGAATCGGTGCCTATGGAATGGCGATCCTGACCTCGGATACTTCGTACGAACTGCTTCGGACCGAAGCGATACCGCAGTTCGGTTGGCCGTTTTTCGCAGCGCTACCGGTCTGCGTGTTGGCAGCAGGCGTAGTCGCGCTTGCCGTTGGCATCGTATTCAATCGGTTCAGGGACGACATCTACGTTCTGGTGTCGTTCGGATTCGCAATCATCGCCTTCAACGTGTTCTTGAGTTGGCGAGCATTGACTCGAGGCGCATTCGGAATTCCCGATGTGCAGCGACCTAAAATTGGCGGATGGGAGTTTACTGGCGATGAAGAATTCTTGATCCTCTGCGCGGTTTTTCTACTAGCCGTGGTCAGCATATCGTGGTTCCTCGTCTCCTCGTCGTTCGGGCGCGTCTTAAAGGCGATTCGAGAGGACGAGCAAGTAGCTCAGGTGTTTGGCTACCGGACCACGTACTACAAGCTAGCGATATGGGTGATCTCGGCGATGATGGCCGGGTTGGCAGGCGGATTGTTGGGCAGCTTCACCACATTTGTCGATCCCAACTCCTTCATTCTTCTCGAATCGATGCTGCTCGTATCGATAGTGATACTTGGCGGTCTGGCTTCGATCCGCGGGTCTTTGCTCGGAGCTTTGGCTTTCGTGCTTCTTGAGGAAGGGATGCGGTTCTTGCCTTTCCTGCCTGCTGAGTTCATTGGTCAGGCCCGACAAGTGGTTTTGGGTGTGCTACTTGTGTTGCTAATGCTCTTCAGACCGCAAGGATTGGCTGGGAGGTACAAGCTATGACCACTCAAAACGTCGAACTCAGCGAATACTACGGGATTCAGGCCATCGGCATCACCAAGCAGTTTGGTGGCGTTAAGGCGCTGGACAATGTTTCGCTAACCATCCCGATTTTCGGGATCACGAGCATTGTCGGTCCCAACGGTTCAGGAAAATCGACCTTTGTCAACTTGGTCACTGGTGTGCTCCCGTATGACGATGGCATCGTGAAGATCGAGACCAACTCGTTCAAGATCATCCATGCACACGAGACGCCGGATCACGGCATCACGCGGACTTTCCAAGAAGTTCGACTGTTCGACCAGATGACGGTCTGGGACAACATGATGGTGGTTTTGACTAATCGAAGTCTATTCCCGTCCATATTCGAACGCTCAAAGGCAGAGCATCGTAAGAAGACTGAGGAGATCCTCAAGCAAGTCGGGATGTGGGAGAAGCGGGAAGCAATGGCGGGTGAACTATCGTACGGCCAAAGAAAGCTTTTGGAAATCGGGCGCGCGATGGCGCTCGAAGTTCAGGTCTACATCCTTGACGAGCCCTTCGCAGGCCTATTTCCGCAAATGCTCGAACGGGTCAAAGACCTGTTGCGCGACCTCCGAGCCAGCGGGCGCACCGTTGTATTCATCTCGCACAACATGGACATCGTTAGGGAGTTGTCCGACCACATCATAGTGCTGGAAAGCGGGAAATTCCTCTTGGCGGGCGAAGTCGAGGAGGTGCTTAACCGACCGGAAGTGATTAGGGCGTACCTGGGAGCCTGACGCTTGCAAACGTCATTCCCGCGCAGGCGGGAATCCAGAAAAGAAAGCAACCTGCAGGTATTTCACAACATTGACTCAAGCAACCGACACTCCAAGTACAAACAGCACAGCCGAGACCTCCCATCTCTTGGAGTTGGTCGACATCTCTGTCCACTACGGAGCGGTCGTTGGTCTCGACAAGGTATCGCTGGCGGTGAACGAAGGGGAGTTGGTTGCCGTGATGGGGCCCAATGGTGCTGGCAAATCGACGGTGCTCAAAGCGATCATGGGTCTGGCACCGGTGGTTGGCGGTACGGTGTTCTTGCGTGGGGAACCGTTAGATGTTGCGACACATCAGATCGTGAAACAAGGAATCGCGTTTGTGCCTCAAGGCAGGCGGGTTTTCACCCATCTCACGATTGAGGAGAACCTGAGGATGGGGTGTTTGCACGTCAGTGATCGGCAGGAGCAGGAGCGGAGGCTGGACTCGGTATTAGACCTGTTCCCGATCCTCGGGACGAAAAGCCGCGACTACGCCAGCGCGATGTCTGGCGGTCAGCAACAGATGCTAGCTATCGGGCGCGGGCTGATGGCAGGTCCAGACGTCCTCCTACTCGACGAACCGACGCTAGGATTGGCGCCGATCATCGTTAAAGAGGTTTTCGAGAAGGTTTCGGAGATCAGCCAAGTCCTGAACACCACGATCATGGTCGTTGAACACAACATCAATGGCATCTTGGATATCGCCGACCGCGCATACGTGCTCAACCAAGGTCGGATCGCCCACGATGGGACACCTGATACGGTGCGCGAGACGGACATCTTGACAGATGTGTTCTTGGGTCGGGTTGACGAAGAAATAGAAGAGTAATTGTCTCGTTGCTAGACCTTGGCAAAACCTGCCGATCCGTCCCTTTCGCGCGGCGAAGGGGACGCGAACCAGCGTAGCGCAGTTCGCAAGGGATGCCGGATCGGGTTCTAGACCCCATTCAATTCCCCCTTGGGCATCAAGAGGGAGGGTTATGCGAAGGTCCCGTTGCGGCGTAGTAGCAGCTGTACGCACTCGTCGGAATCCCCGAAATGCCGCGTTCATGCCGTACCATCTCGGTATGAACTCGTCCAAATCCGACGCGTCGGCTCTGGTTATGGCAAACCTCCACCGCGCCGCCGAAATAATCGCCGACTCCAATTACGTCGTCGTGATGACCGGCGCAGGCATGTCGGTGGAGAGCGGGATTCCACCCTTTCGCGGCACAAACGGCCTGTGGACCAAGTACGGCACTCCCACTATGGACGGGTACAGCCAATTCAGGGCAGACCCCGAAGCTTATTGGGATCGGCAGATTAATGCCCAGATCGACGAGCATATTCTTGAACTGCGTGAGGCACTACGGAACGCCAAGCCGCATCCGGGTCACTTCGCGCTTGTGGAACTGGTCAATCGTGGGTACGTGAAATCGGTGATAACGCAGAACATTGATGGGTTGGACTTGAAGGCTGGAATGGGCGACCAGCTGATCGAGATTCACGGGAATCGATCTCGGTTGCGTTGCATCGGGTGTGCCAAGCGCACCGATCTGAACGATTTTGTGCCGCTGTTCGTGCCGGATCCTTGCGACGAGTGCGGTGAGCCAGTGAAGTTCGATGCGGTGATGTTCGGCGAGCCGATAGTGCCAGAGGTGATGTCAGCGGCTAGGACAGAGATCGATCGCTCCGACTGCGTGGTGGCAATCGGAACGTCGGCGACGGTCAGACCCGCAAGCGGTTTGCTGTGGGTGGCGAAGCACCGGTCAAGAGGCGATCAGTCGAACGGTGCAGTACCTCTACCGGATGCCAAGCTGATCGAGATCAATCCGAATCCGACGAAGCTGTCGTCGATCTGCGACGTGATAGTCCGCATGAACGCCAAATCCGGGGTTCCGGCGCTGCTGGAATCACTCGCGCAGACCCGAGTTGCACCATTAGCGGCGCATTAGCTCAAATGAGCGTCGCGCTTGCGGATCAACATCATGCCGTCGCGCACGGTGAGCATCACATTGACGACACGTTCATCGGCCTGAACGATGTCATTTAGCGTCTTAATCGATTTCGTAGCGCCTTGTTCATCGTCTTGTTCGGGATTGTCTGGACCCAAGACGCGACCGCCCCACAGAACGTTGTCAACCACTATGATGCCGCGCGGCGCCAAAAGTCCGAGCGCCTTCTCGTAGTAGACCGGGTAGTTCTGTTTATCGGCGTCAATGAACACCAGACCGAACGGTGGCGAGAGCGTGTCCAACGTCTCGGTCGCCGGTGCCAATCGAAGGTCGATCTTCTTGCCAGCGTGATGTCGCGCCCAATGTTTGCGGGCGATCGAGGTGAACTCTTCGCTCACGTCGCACGTAATCAACTCGCCGTCTTCGGGCAACGCAGACGCCATCATCAATGCGCTGTAGCCGACGAAGGTTCCAACTTCCAGAACCCGCTTGGCGTTGCTGATCGTCACCAACGTGTTCAGGAAGTAGCCGACGGTACGCCCCGACATCATGCCGGCAGCGCCTGTTGACTCCACATCTACGGCGATGTCGTCAAAGACGCTGTCCGGGACGGTCGTATGTGCTGTGGCGTACTCGTCAATTCCATCCGGGAAATCAAGCATCTAGTGCCAAAACCTTTCGATCGTTTGTCTGCATTGACTCTTTAAGTTAACGCACCGATCACAGCGCCCGAAACGGTTATCAGAACCGCAGCGTGCCCCGCTTGGATCAAGACCAAGTTGCTCTTGTTGGCGAACATGTAATGCGGCGCAATCGCCATGCCGGCGACACCAATCCCGAGAAGCAACCCTACTACGAGACCGTTTACAACGCCTCCGCCTACGTTGCTCAGCATCAGCGCGATGACGACGTTCGATACGAGCGCCATCACAAATGTGATCACATAGATGACAGGCGTTCCAGCACCTTGCAGATCCTCCTCAGTTAACCCTTCGCCCGCCATCCATCGGTTGCCGAACACTTTTGGCATGTACCAGATCATCGACAGCACCATGTACAAGACCGCGCCGATCGCTACTCCGATCCACTGTTGCCCCGAAATCGTGAACTCCAAATCCATCTCAACCTCCTTCTTAACTGCCAGCCCGTTGGCTGCCCACGCGTATTTTAGCCCAGCAGAGACAATTTCCCACAGACGATTTCTGCTACCGAATCATCTCTCATCGCAACGCGCGCAACGCGGCACAGTGCTATAAACTGTTTCCATCATCGCGCGAGCCAAGAACTGCGAAAATCGCAATTTGGAGGCGCGTGGTTTTCGCTTTAGATGCTTGGCAATCGAGCCCATGCGTCATGAAAGGAGGCATTTGATGCGAAAAATACTTCGTCACGACCCTCGAACACTGCTGTTGATCCTCGGAAGCACCTTGCTGATACCCCTCGCGGCCTTCGCCGCGATCGCATGTACAGACGATTCGGGGCCCGCGACAGAAGGCACAGTAACGATCGCGGTCGGGGAAGTCCCACCGTTGATTCAAGAGCCGCGTCGTGACATTCGCGCTACAGGCGGCATCGGAAAGGACCTCTCGATCTACGAGACGATCGTCCGGGCGCCGCACGTCAGCCCACCTACACCCCCGCCACAAGACCACACTGCGTATTCGCCCTCGGATCTCGGCCTCGCCGAATCGTGGGAAGTAGCGTCTGACTTCAACAGCATCACCTTCACGATCCGTGAAGACATTGCGTGGCACAACAACGGAGGCGATTGGGGTAATCTGACATCCGAAGATGTGGCATGGTCCTTCAACTCCGCATTCGCACCGGACTCCGTCAACAACGGTGCCGAGGAAATCGGACCCGAAATGAAGGTCGGTTTCGACGTCATCGACGATCGGACTGTTCGCCAGAACATCGAACCCGGTGGATTCGACCCCACATGGGCATGGCTGCAAGGCAACGCCGGCTTCAACGGCATCGTCGTAGTAAGCAAAATGGCGTTCGACGAACTCGGAGAAGAAGGTTTCGGAACCACCGCGGTTGGCACCGGAAAATACCAAGTGGCTGAATGGACTGCAGACGACCAAGTGGTGCTTCACTCGGTGCGAGATCATTGGACAGGCATCGAACCCGGAGTTGGTACCGTCAACATCGTCCACATGCCCGAAGCGGCCTCTCGTGAAGCAGCGCTACGCGCTGGCGAGATCGACATTGGCGAACTCAGCCCGCAAGTCATCAACCAAGTCGTTAATGACATCGGAGGACGAGTACAAGAGATTGGCATCGCCCGGCCGCAAGGCTTTCAGATGGCTGGCAACTACTGGTCCACCAACTGCTCCGACTGTGAAGGCGGAGTGATGCCACGTCCCGGCTGGGAAGAAGGTCTGGCTGACGGCTTCCCGTGGATCGGCGACCCCGGTGACTCGGCCTCGATGGAGAACGCACGCAAGGTCCGATGGGCTATGGCTATGGCCGTCAACCGCGAGTCGATCATCGAGAACGTTCTTGACGGACTCGGGCGCGTGATTTACGCGTGGCAGAACATCCTCCCGGACGACCCGAGCCACAAATCCGAGTGGGTGATCCCATACGACGTCGCGATGGCCAAGCAATACATGGCTGAAGCCGGCGTAGCTGACGGCTTCGACATGGAGATATGGGTGCCCAGCACATTCTCTCCAGGCACGATAGCTGCCGCCGAAGCCACCGCTGAGATGTGGCGGAGCGACCTCGGCATCAACGTCACCATCGACCGCACCGAGTACGGCGCGCGACGCCCGCAGACCGTCGACAAGACGATCAACGTCCCATTCACGCACGGCATCAACTGGATACCAGGCGCGACATCGGCCAGATACATCTGCGCGGCCGCAGGTCACATCGTTGGCTTCACGATGGAGCAGGAAGTATGCAACGTCGGTCTCTCGAACGCTACTGAGCGGGACTTGAACCAGCGCATAGCGAACAACATCGAGGTGCAAGACTACCTGTCGCATCAGATGCTCTTCCTGCCGATGTTCCAGCACAGCGCGAACCTCTTCGCTGTCGCGCCAAGGGTGACCGCATGGGACCCCTACAACTCGCAGGACGTGTTGCCCAACCGACCCGAGTCGCTAGCTGTCTCTGATTCCGAATAAGCAATACTTGAGGGATGTCTCTACGCCATCTGCCGCCGGATCCTCTGAGCGTAAGAGGATCCGGCGGCGAGGCGGATACGCAAGCCCCGCGGATGTATGCTGTTGGGCTTGCTGATGCCGTAAACTCGGTTGATCTCCGCTGTGAAATAACGGGGTTGGTAGACACGCCCAGACTTATGTTCTGGATTTATGTCCAGACTTGGGGGGAAACGATCCTTGGCTAGATTCCTCATACGCCGAGTGTTTTACATGGCCGCCGTGATGGTTGGCATCTCGATGATCGTCTTCGGGCTGTCACGGCTCACCGGCGACCCACGCTTGCTCTATATGACGCAAGGCACACGCTGGTCGCAAGAAGTGTGGGATGCCAGAGGACGCGAACTCGGGCTCGATAAACCAATGGTTGTGCAGTACCTCGTTTGGGCCGGGAACGCAGTTCAAGGCGACTTCGGAGATTCGCTTTGGCACAAGCGAAACTCACTGCGCATCATCATCGAAAAGCTCCCCGCCACCCTCCAGCTTTCCGGCATCTCCTACTTGATGGCCGTCGCGCTTGGTGTAATTCTAGGCACCATATCCGCCGTCACACGCGGGACACTGGTCGACATCGCGGTTCGGTCCTTTGCCCTAATTGGCCAAGCGGCACCTCCATTCTGGCTCGCTCTCATCCTGATCTTCTTCTTCGCTGTATACCTAGACATCCTTCCCACCTCCCGTCGAGGCGATTGGACGCACTTCGTCCTTCCAGCCACAACCTTGGCATGGCTGGGTTCCGCTGGGCTCGCGAGGCTGACCCGATCATCCCTATTAGAAGTCCTCGACAGCGAATACATCAAATTGGCTCGGGCGAAAGGCGTATCAACCAACAGGGTGATCCTGAAACACGCCCTCAAAAACGCGCTTATCGCGCCCCTTACCGTTGCCGCAATACTCCTGGCAAGCTTCCTTTCCGGCACCGTCGTAGTTGAAACTGTCTTCGCGTGGCCGGGTCTCGGCAGACTCGCTGTAGACGCGACAAAAAACAACGACTTTCCATTAATCACTGGAATCACTGTCATTTTCGCAGGGTTGTTCCTTCTCTCAAGCCTCTTGGCAGACCTCCTTTACGCATACATAGACCCTAGGATCCGTATCTATGATTCGTGATACGCCACTGCCAGACACGGCGACCAGACGCTCGAATCTGCGAATACCCGTGCTAGGTACGCTGTACCGATGGATACGGCGCTATCCAGTTCTACCGGTGATGATCGCTGTTGGGCTCGCGATCATGGCCATCTTCGCTCCATGGGTCGCTCCAGCGCATCCACTGGAGAGCGATCTCGATTTCATTGCTCACCCGCCAGTTTGGATGGAAGGCGGTACCTTCGACTACATTCTCGGCGCCGACAAAATCGGACGTGACCTGCTAAGTCGCATCATCCACGGCTCGCGCATCTCCCTATCCGTCGCGTTCATCGTCATAATCTGCGGCAGTTTAATCGGCAGCGCAATCGGCATTGCTTCCGGCATGGCAGGAGGATTATGGGACGAGGTCGCAATGAGAATCGTAGACCTCGTCTACGCCACACCATTCCTGCTTATCGCTCTCGTAGCCGCGGTGGTCTTCGGCACGAGCTTTCAACTCGTTCTCACACTCTTGACTATCTTTTCATGGCCGATCTTCGCCCGCCAGACCCGCGGACTCACTCTTCAACTCAAGAACATGGATTACGTCGCAAGCGCTCGCGTCACCTCAGCCTCACAGTTCCGCATCGCCTTTCGGCACATTATGCCTGGCGTTTTCAACACTGTAGTCGTTATCGCAACCCTACAGATCGGATCCCTCATACTCACCGAATCCGTCCTCTCTTATCTTGGTGTCGGCATCCCCGCGCCTCAACCAGCGTGGGGCAGCATGGTCGCCGACGGCAGAGAATTCATCACAACCGCATGGTGGGTCCCGGTAATGCCCGGTGCCGCAATCTTCCTAACCGTCTTCGCATTCAACTTCATCGGAGACTGGCTCCGCGACTACTTAGATCCTCGGTTGAGGCAGATCCACTAACGTCTCCTTCACTAAACTGCCTCGCAGGGGATGCCACCCCCCTCTACCTTGGATGGAGGGGACTATGGTGAGGATGGCACACCCAATCCTTCACATCCTTTAACATCATGCCCATCCTAGTTCTTGAAACACCGCCGCCAAAGAGAATCCAACCATGAAAATCACAGATGTCAAACCTCACGTCGTTAAAATGCCCGACACTATGCCGTGGGTATTCGTCAGCGTCGAGACCGACGAGGGCATAACCGGCTGGGGCGAATGTACCGACTATATCGCCAATCCGCAGCTCGTTCGCGGTATAGAAGCGGTTAAACCTTGGGTCATCGGCATCGACGCATCGCACATTGAGGAGATCTGGCAGCGCATATTCCACATGTACTCCGATCTCAACGGACGCGGCTTCGTCTCGCACCTGATCAGCGCCATCGACATCGCATTGTGGGACATCAAGGGCAAAGAACTCAACCGTCCAATCTACGACCTCCTCGGTGGCCCAGTCCGAGCCTCGGTTCCGCTCTACACGCACGTCAGCGACACGTCGCAAGGCGAGACGTTCGAAGAACACCTCGCCGGAATGATGGAAGACGCTCGACGCACCAAAGAGATGGGATTCGAAGCCATCAAAACCGACCCGTTTCCTTCGCGCCGGCAATACGGCAAGTTCCGAGGCGCGTTCATGGTCGAAAGGCTCGATCCTGCCGCCATCCACGAATCGGTCCAGTGGATGGAAGGCCTGCGGGAGGCGGTAGGCGATGAATACGAACTGATGATCGACGCACACGGCCGTTTCGACGTCGCGTCAGCCATTGAAGCCTGCCGAGCAATGGAACACATCAACCTTGTATGGCTCGAAGAACCGATCCACGTCGAAAACCACAACGCGTTGAAGCATGTGCGTGAGAACGTCAACGTCCCGCTCTGCATTGGCGAGCGCCACTTCACCCGCTGGGACTACTGGCAGATACTGAACGACCGCCTCGTCGACTACATCATGCCCGACATCGCATGGTGCGGCGGCATCAGTGAAATCCGGCGTATCGCCGCCATGGCCGAAGTTGCCTACGTTCGCATTAGCCCCCACGACGCCCTCGGTCCCATCGCAATCGCCGCCAGCTTCCAGACCTGTATGACGATGCCGAACCTCTACCGCGAAGAGTGCGTCCACCACTGGTTCTCCAACTTCGAAAAACTCATCGACCCGATGTTTGACGTTCGTAACGGTCACATTCATCCCAACGGACGCCCAGGCCTAGGCATCGAACCGATCCCGGAAGCTTTGGAAGAGTACAAAGTCGATGTCGATGCGCCAGAAGCCCAACGAATCGACTGGTACGGCGGGGCCAACGAGGATGACGAATAATACGTTCGGTGTGGATCTCTTCAACGTGATCCCCAGCAACCAAGCGGACAACGAGGAAGCCGAATGAAGATCAGCGGTGGCGAAGCCCTCGTAAAATCGCTGGTCAGAGAGGGCGTTGAAGTCGTATTTGGGCTTCCGGGTGTTCAGATCTACAGTATTGTCGCGGCGATCAGAGATGAACCGTGCATCCGCATGGTGACCACCCGTCATGAACAGGCAGCTACTTACATGGCCGATGGTTACGCCCGCGCATCCGGCAAACCGGGCATCGCGTTGGTGGTTCCAGGCGCCGGGCTCTACAACGCGGCATCAGGACTGGCAACCGCATATTCCCGCTCGTCGCCCGTGTTATTGATCGCCGGGCAAGTATCGCGGAGCCAGATCGACAAGAACGTCGGAAGCGTTCATGAAGTACATGAGCAGCCAAACATCGTGCGTCCGGTAACCAAGTGGCGGCAGCGGGTTATGAGGCCACATGAAATCCCGGATGCCGTTTTCGAGGCGTTCAGGCAAATGCGAACCGGCCGACCGCGTCCCGTTTTGATCGAGGTTCCGCCCGAGGTGGGTGTGGAGCGCGAGGAGGTCGCCCTACGAAACTCGGCTCGTATATCGCGAATCGTTCCGAGCCCGCGGCAACTCGAAGAGGCCGCTCAAATCATCGCCAGTTCCCATCTTCCGTTGATTTACGCTGGCGGCGGTGTTGCCATATCGGATGCTGAAGAAGCACTCGTCAGGCTGGCCGAGGCGACGAACATCCCGGTCGTTACCTCTAACGGAGGTAAGGGGACCATCCCGGACAGGCATCCGTTATCGTACGGCTCGTGTTTCAGCCCTCAAGCTGAGCGACAGTCGATGAACCAGCTATTCGAGGTGATGCAGTCTGCCGATGTTGTCGTCGGAATCGGCGCACGGTTCTCGCTTGGCAACCCGGCCGGCGAGGCGTCTACGCTGATAAACATCAACATCGATGATGGAGACCTCACCCGCATCCAGTCAAATACGATCCCGTTGCATGGTGACGCCCGCGCCACCATCGAGGCATTGCTGCCTTACCTGATCGAGGCCGGAGCGGGGAACCGTCCATCGCCCGCAGAAGCTGTAACCGCGGCTCGAAACCTCATCTCCTACTACGACATCCGGGAGAAGGAACCGCCGTATGCGATTCTAGAGACTATCCAACAGGCGATTCCTGAAGACGCTTTCATCGTGTGGGACGTCACTCAGTTCGGTTGGTACGCACGTACGCACTACCAAGTGAACCATCCCAAAACTTACATCGACTCTGGCTACTCTTTCAACCTCGGGTTTTCATTCCCCACCGCTTTGGGCGCCAAGGTTGCTAGACCCGACCGTCCTGTGTTGTGCATGGTTGGAGATGGCGGATTCATGTTCAACGCGTCGGAGCTGGCGACAGCCGTTAAATACGGGATCAACGTGGTCACCGTCATCTTTAGCAACGACTCTTATGGCAACGTAGCACGCGACTTGGACGAGAACTTCGGCGGCACCTACGACACCGATCTGCACAATCCGGATTTCGTGAAGTTCGCAGAATCGTTCGGTGCAGTAGGTTTACGCGCCGAAGATCCAATGGAGCTAGAGACTCTGATACCACGAGCGTTGGAACTCGACGCGCCAGTGGTTATCGATACGCCGTTCGGACACATCGACATACCTCGAGCCCCGCAGTTCACGTTCACCAAATCATTGCCTTGGGCGACTCCCCAAGAGGGACTATTGCCGACATAGCTCCACGCTCACCTTGGAGTGAATCGGCATCAGCGTTATTTTTGGATATGAACTAGGGTTTGAACCCGATCGCCTCGCCGAACGCCAACCCGCTGACCGCGCCTGGATGCCCGTCCCATGCGTCCATGTCGGCGCGCCACATCTCGAACTGATCTTTGGTCGCCAAGCCGGCTTGCGTAGCCTTACTGATCACTTCGTCCGACAGGAACCACTCATTTACGAATGCGTGGAAGAACGCAGCGTCTTCGGGCGTTGAAAACACGTCGAACGATGCAGACCATTCAACATTGACGAAGCCTGCTTCTACAAACACGTTTTTGAGGTCCCTACCCATGTCGGGATGCCCGCCGCTCGCACTCACAAGTCTCGCAAAGGTGCTCCATGCTTCGTCGTCAACTGCTTCGTCAGGGCCCACGAAAGATGCATAGGTTACAACCTCTCGGCTAGCCAATATGCCTCCCGGCTTCAAAACACGCATGACCTCGCTGAGAGCTTTCTCGGTGTCAGGTACGTGCATCAGCACCGCGTGGGTATGGGCGGCATCGAAGCTGTTGTCTTCGAAAGGGAGATCGGTCGCATCACCTACACGGAATGTTGCGTTATCGTGCCCGCCGGCCGCGGCAGATGCACGGGCGATCATGATCTGCGACTCCTCCATGTCGATGCCATGCAGCTCACCCGGTTCAATCGCCTTCGCCAATCCCACGGATATCGATCCCGGCCCACAACCGACATCTAGAACTCGTGATCCGGGGCGGAGGTGCGGCAGCAAATGCGCAGCATGAGTCTCGGCGTTGCGACGATGCAATATCTGCGTGAACTCGTCACTGTAGCCCATCGCGTAGGTCGAACTCTCTTCATGCTTCTGTGACAAAGTCGCAGGCTCCTATCCTGTTGTCGAATCATTTATCCAATTGCACCGACGGCGATTCTATTTAAAAACGCAATGTGAGATGACGTATCGATCAACGCCAAAGGACCCGACCCTAACTTGAACATGATTTGTAGTCTAGTAACACAGTCTTCGCCCGTCTTCGAACTGATACGATGTCGAAGCCAATGGTAGTTTTTTTCCCGTCTCGCGCCCATCTCGTGCCTCTTTGCCTTGCTCATCGCGGTCGCATGCATGCAACCTGTCCCAACGCCAACTCCGGAACCAACACCGATCCCAGCACCCACTCCACCTCCAGGAAACACACCGACTCCTGCTCCAGTTCACGGCATTCCCGCATGTTACGAAACTAACTAACTAATATATTCTTAAGCCGCAACCACACATCCGCCAAAACTCGCCACTATCCCTGTGACCCTGAATCGAGAACTCCAATACCAGCAAATGGCGAGCCGCGGAAAATACCGACGGCTCTACGCGCATCTCCAATCCCTCCCTCGCCGTGAATGGCAAACAACCTTCCAAGAGATCGAATCCATCCTCGGCTTCCAACTCCCACCGTCCGCACGACTACACCGACCATGGTGGGCCAACCAGCGCAACGGCAACGGACATAGCCAAGCTCTCGCATGGAGCGCCGCTGGATGGGAGACCGCCAACGTAAACCTCCAATCCGAATCCCTGTCCCTCAAGCCATTGTTGCCAGAACATAAACCTAGCGTCTTCGACATTGATGAGGTGCTACCCGTCCATGATCCGGGACCTTGGCCCGAAGGTTTGACCCTCAGCCGAGAAGAAATATACGACGACCGGATTTGATCTTCGAGTGTTCGTCGATACCAACGTCCTCGTCTACGCGCGTTTCAACACCGCACCGTACCATCAGATCGCCCGAGACACGCTACAGCTCGCGGCAGGCGAGTCAGACACGCTCAAAATCAGCCGCCAAGTCATTCGCGAGTACCTCGCTGTCATCACCCGACCGCAACCTTGGTCTAAACCAATCCCTAGTCGACAAGCTTCTCATGACGTGATCAGATTATTCGCATCCTTCGAAATCCCCGAAAACGGACCAAACGTCACCAACACATTGATCGAAATCTGCCGTGAAACACCCGTCGGCGGACGACAGATACATGATGCCAACATCGTCGCAACAATGCTCGCACACGGTGAAAACCGACTCCTAACCTTCAACACCACAGACTTCCAACGTTTCGCCAACCATGTCCAAATCGTAAACACCTAACCCAAACACGGGCGCACACCCGATGCACACCAGCTCCCACATGGAAGCAAGTCGCACTATTTCACGTTGACACTCTATAATCCAACATCCAAATCCGGGGACCTCATTCTCGTCCGCCACTGTCAAGCGACCGCCCAAGAGCCAAACGCACCCCTAACCGAAACCGGACATCAACAAGCCCAGACTCTCGCCCATTTTCTGTCGGACTATCCGATCGACCACATCGCCACCAGCCAATACCTCCGTGCCCAACAAACCATTGAGCCGTTTGCAAGCCAATCCGATCTGAAAATCCACACAGACACCCGTCTAAACGAACGCACCCTCTCCTCCAAACCCCTAGACAACTGGCAAGAAGTCGTCCGAGATTCGTTTGCTAACCACAATCTACGTGCTCCTGGTGGAGAGACGGCGAACGAGGTGTTGCGCCGAGCCTGGGATGCCCTCAACGAAATCCTCAACGCTAATCACACATTGCCGCTAGCCGTCACCCACGGCAATCTGATGGCACTGGTCTTGCACTCATTGGATCGCACCTTCGGGTTTGAGGAATGGAAATCGCTCAGCAACCCCGACGTCTATATGTTGCGCAAAGCGGGATCGAGCAATTTCACTTTCGAGCGGATCTGGTCGAATTCGTGAGACTCGATACGAGAATCATCTCGTAAGAAACCTTTTCGCCAAACGCTCCACCGTGTTCTTCGTCCGAATAGTGAAGGGACCGACGATGTTCTCGATAGCTTTGAGATCGAGTTGAGAATCCATGAGATTGCCCTTCGGCCACCAGTAGAACTCGCGTTCGACCAGCTCTAACATGTCGGCATCGTTCGACAACTCAAGCACCGAATCACGGGCTGGTTGATCAATCTCCTGGCCCAACATCGCCACTTGCATCTTACCAGTCCGTTCTTCCGTCACGCCCGCGAACGGTGCATATCCTGCGATCGCCCTCACGTCATCTGCGCTACGCAAAAACGTCGGCACTTCGTAACCTAGCGAAACTCGCAACCCGTCTTCAATCGAACGTGAAACCGCACTTGGATCGGAATCCGTCGCGTCGAAGATGACGTTGCCGCTGGCTAGGAATGCTGAGACGTTGGTGAAGCCGATTTGTTCGAATGCCGCGCATAGTTCTGGGTTCTTGATGCGTCGTCGGCCTAGGTTCATGCCGCGTAGGAATGCTACGTAGCGATTCATGGTTGATGGGGTTTGTCTGAACCCGGATTTGAAGGATTGAAGGAATGTATGGGGGGTTGGGTGGTGAGCCCCCTTCCCCGGGCATACCCCTGCGTTCGCTTCGCTCCGCGTCCCCTTTCGATTCTCGAAAGGGGACGACCTCCCCCTAACCCCTCATTCAGGAGGTGGACGAGAGCGGTAATGACGGATGTTATGTACGGTACTGGTCGATGCCGACGGTGGCGATGTTGTCGGTTGTGGGCATTACGGCTGTCTTGGCGCGGTCGGCTCCTACTACTACGATGTTCCAGTCTTCGGGGCTGTCCAACACCGAAACTTCGATGTCGAGGATCTCCTGTTCGGTCAGGTTTTCGAGCCATCGCCACGCTACGGCGATGCGCGCTTCGCCCTTGATAGGTGTGTACTGGATCATCTTCCCCAAGCTGTTCTTGGCGTGGTGGTGTATGAAGGTGCGGGCATCGTCCTTTGTGAAGCCTTGGTCGCCAACGGGTCCCGCAACGTCGGGAGGCATGAGTATCAATCTCTGACCGCCACCGTGCATACCTAGACCGCGAGTACCGAAGATTGAGCCATATGCGAGCGTCTTTAGCAGATCCTCAGCATTGGTATTCCCTTGGTCCTGAACGTCCAACTCGCCATTCGTGATAAAGACGCTGACCGTGCTCTCGCTCGCTCGGAAGCCTTGGTTGACGTGGAACGGTTCCCACGGGCTCATGTCTTCGTTCTCTGCGATGCAGTGCACGAACTTGCGCGTGGTGCCGATGGTGTCCATGTCCATCTGACCGGGATACCAGTAACCGATGTTCCGCAGGCAGAGTGAGAAGGCGCGGCCGATGGTGATGTTCACTTGGTTGTCGCGGCCTGGACCGAGCGCGGAGCGCGCGTTGATGCCCAGTTCCTTCGCTATCGGACCGTTGACGACGAGCAACGGCGCCTGCGGACTGGTCGACATCAGAAGCGACGTGCCGCCATGCGAACCCATCTGCGACAGCGCCTTGACTCCGGCGATTATCACCGGCATGTGTTCAGGTTTCGCCCCGGCCATCGCGGCGTTGATGGCGATCTTCTCGACGGTTGCGAGGCCGAAACCGGGCGGCATGTCGCAAATTAGTTCGTCGGCGTCCAAATTGGAGCCAGCGATCAACTCGTCGACAGCTTCAGCGGTGGGCGGATGCAGCACGAACGAGTCGCCCCAATCGCGCATCAGCCACTGCTCGTTCATCTTGAGAATGGCGTCCCAACGGTCTTCGCCCTCAAAGCGTTGAATGTCTGCAACATCGTCGCGCTCACGTCGCCCGTGCTGCTGATCAACGGTCAAGACGTCGATGATGTCATCGATGGCGGCCTCGGTCTGTGAGACACACTCGTCGATGGGAAGGTTGCGATATATACGAGGAACGATCACGAACTGCAAGTCCGGCATCCCGAGTGCCCGGGAACTCGCAATCGCGTCTTCTTCGAAGCGACCAGAGACTATAGGGATTGCAGGCTTCCCCATCTTCTCGATCTGGATCATGTCGTGGACCATCCACGACGCGCAGGTCCCTCAATCAGCCGTGGCGCCGATTACGACGTCACACTCCTCTCCCGCTTGCCTGACGATCGGCGGCGGCGCCGGATAGTTGCCGCCAGTGTAGAAGTTGACTTGCACGTTGTTGAAACGCTCTTGAAGCATTTCACCCGCACGCCTCAACGCTACATCCCCACCGTGCGTGCCGCTCCAGATGAGGCCAACTGTAGCGTCATCCAGCGTCTCCGGACGCTCATTGATCTTCGTCGAATTCATCAGCCCGCGTTGCTGGGCAACGGGGTTCAACACTTCAAGCAGATACATAGACTGCGTCTCCTAGTCGAAGGCAAATGTTCAGTTGTAGCGATGATACTGCATTGTTTTGAACTGTGATTGGAATGATGGGCTATGATCCCCACCCCTCTGCCTCGGGCATACCCCGCGAGATCGCTTCGCTCTCTCGCGCCCCTTTCGCTCTGCGAAAGGGGCAGTGTGCCTATCCCGGTTCAAAAAGCCACAACCCTGAAACCCAAATTTCCGGTGCTCGAATCTGGCGTGTTCGACGTCCGCGCTCCAACGCGATAACGATTGCAGTATGAATCGTGGCAAAGATAGGAACCGCCCCGTATCACCTTTGCTGCTCCGCTACGGGGCCCCTTCGGGTTGTCTCGCGTCACTCGGCGAGCGTTGCGATGAAACGTCGGCGAAAACCAGTCAGAGCACCACTCCCAGACGTTACCCGCCACGTCGTACAGACCAAATTCGTTCGCCGGAAAGCTCGCGACTGGCGATGTGCCATGCCACCCATCCTGTAGCGTGTTCGTATTCGGAAACTCTCCCTGCCAGATGTTGCACATGTGCTCACCATCCGGCTGCAACTCGTCGCCCCAAGCGAACCGCGCCTGATCCAACCCGCCACGTGCCCCATATTCCCACTCCGCCTCCGTTGGCAAACGCCCGCCGATCCAATCGCAATACGCCATCGCATCCGTCCAAGAGACATGCGTTACCGGGTGATCAGCCCGATCATTGACGTTCGACCCCGGGCCTTCCGGCATGCGCCAATCCGCACCATCCACTCGCCACCACCACTCCGAGCCTTGCACCACCTGCGTAACCCGACGTTCGACTTCCGGAGTAACGAAATCCTTGAACACGAACGACCATCCGAACCGTTCGGCATCCGTCACATGTCCGGTGGCAGACACAAAAGCATCGAACTCAGCATTCGTCACAGGCGCAGCCGAAATATCGAACCCGTCGACAGTCACATCGCGTACCGGCCCCTCTCCGTCAGCGGGGAATCGCCGATCATCAGTGCCCATTCGGAACTGGTTACCGGGTAGCGTGACATGCTCATCTGCCGTCTTCCCATTCGGTGCATGTGTCGAAGCACAAGAATCTCGCACAATCAGTTCCGGGACTGGTTCGCCATCCCGCTCGGGTGTGCAACAGGATTGGTTTTCGCTATCTACAGCCATAGCAGCATTCTATCTAGCCCGACTCGCGACGTACCCGCATAAGATATGAAGCGCTAACATTCATAGGCATCGCAAGATTGAAACCGAGATTGGTGACCAATGGAAACCCAAGCCGCCGTACTCCGAGCACAAAAACAACCCGTATCCGTCGAAACCCTCGAAATCGATTCGCCGAAACGCGGCGAGGTCCTGCTCAAGATGGTCGGCGCTGGCGTATGCCATTCCGACTATCACGCCGTCGACGGACACACCAAGACCTTCGTTGGACCGATGATCTTGGGTCACGAGGGAGCGGGAATGATTGCAGAAGTCGGTGAGGGCGTCGATTGGTTGAAGCCCGGCGACAAAGTGATCTTGTCGCTTGATTCAATGTGCGGACGATGTCGGAACTGCACCGCGGGTCATCCCTCGCTCTGCGAAACAAACTTCACGTACGGTGCTTCGATGCCCGACGGCACGACTCGGTTCCACAAGAACGGCGAGCGCATTAACCATCGAACTCCAACCTTTACCGACTATTCGATCGCATTGGAGGACAAATGCGTCCTCGTTCCTGAGGACACGAATCTCGAAGCGGCATGTTTAATCTCATGCGGCATCATCACCGGTGTCGGAGCCGTCGTCAACCGTGCCAAAGTCCCGACTGGATCGACCATGGCGGTTTTTGGGTGTGGAGGCGTAGGACTCAGTGTCGTTCAAGGCGGCAGACTCGCCAACGCGGCTCAGATCATCGCGGTAGACACCGTCGACTTCAAACTCGAAAAAGCCGCCGAAATGGGTGCCACTCACTTCGTCAACGCCGCCAAAGAGGACCCTGTCGCTAGGATCAATGAAATCACAGGGGGCGGTGCAGACTACGCCTTTGAGGTAGTGGGACTTCCGGCGATCGCTCAGCAAGCGTTCAACTCCACTCGACCACTAGGAACGACGGTACTCGTTGGCGTATTCCCGACCGGCGCAGAGATGGCCGTTGACGGCTGGGAACTCCTACGTGGCAGGACGATACTCGGAAACTGGCACGGCGACGGACGTCCTAGAGTCGATTTCCTTTGGTTGCTAGAGATGGAGAAGCAGGGCAAACTCAAGCTCGATGAGATGATCACGCGATACCGGCCGTTGGACGAGATCAATGAAGCTTTCGCAGACATGACGGCAGGCGAAGCAGCGCGTTCCGTGTTGACATTCCAATAACGGACATTTCGACAACTCAACCAGCGTAGAATCACGGCATCCCGACGTGTAATCCCGATCCAACCTTGCGCCATGTCAGTTTTCGACCGTGTCGGCTTCGATGCCGGAGCAACCAGACTTGAAGAGTCTCTGGACTTCGCCGAGGAACACGGCTTTTACTACCTCGACTTCAATGCCGACACCGGTCCGAACCACATGGAGACATGGACGACGGAGCGCATTGCCGCGGTCCGCGATAGGTGCGAGATGACAGGGATCAACATTGGTCTTCACACCTTGAGCGCGGTCAACGTCGCCGAACTCTCGCCGTACGTCTCGCGCGGCGTCGAGAACTATATGCGGGCATCTATCGATCTCGCCAACCGCCTCGACTGCAAGTGGACAGTCGTCCACGCCGGCTACCACTTCACCTCCGACCCTGAAACCCGACTCGCTGCTGCGATCGCTCGACTCGATCGCATCTCGACCTACGCGGCTGACACAGGGCAACGAGTTCTCCTCGAAAACCTAAACTTCGAGCCTGAACACGCCGAGGTCAACTACCTTGCCCACACCGTGGAGGAATGCTCGCAGATCTTCGACGCCATTCCGCCAAGCAAGTTGGGATGGGCCTTCACAGTCAACCACGCCAACCTCGTACCAGAAGGTGTGGATGGATTCCTTGACGCATTCGGCATCGAACGCATCGGCGAAGTCCGACTCGCAGACAACACCGGCGATTACGAGGTCCACATGATCCCTGGAGATGGCAACATCGACTTCAAATCATGTCTGAACCGACTTGAAACCAGCGGCTACCGCGGCCACTACTCGATGGCATACGGTTCGCCAGAAGAAAAGATCGCATCTCGCAAACACCTCGCGTCCCTAGTGGACTAACAAATCCTCTCTCCCCTCCGTGGGAGAGGGTTAGGGTAAGGGGGAAGCCTTACCAACGGAGAAACCAATCATGGCATTAGCAGCACAGACCGGCAGCACACCCCACGGCGAATCGACTCGCCCGCCAGCGACCGGACGACGAGGGATGGTCGCATCAGGATCCCAACACGCCACCATCGCAGGTTTGCAGGCCCTGCAAGCCGGCGGCAACGCCGTTGATGCCGCGGTCGCAGCCGCCGCCGGTCTGAACGTCGCCGAACCCTTCATGTCCGGAATGGGCGGTGTAGGCATCGGCATGGTCTACATCCCTGCTACCTCCCCCTTATCTGAGGGGGAATTAAAGGGGGTGACCCGAACCATCAACTTCTCAGGTCACGCCCCCAACGACATCGATCCGTCCGGGATGACCCGCGATGACATGGAGTACGGACCGCTCTCGATGCTCGTTCCCGGCAATATTGCTGGTTGGCTAACGATGCACGACAAGTACGGTACGTTGCCGCGCTCTCAAGTCTTCGCGTATGCCATCGACTTGGCAGAAAACGGTGTGCCAATGACGCCGCTAATCGCCACCACCGTTGCTGACACTATCGACAAGATCGCCGAACTAACCGAAGACGGCGCAACTCTGGCACTCGAATACTCAGCAGTCGAAGCCGGTGCGCTTTTGCGTCAGCAGCAACTTGCCGAGAGCATGAACAGGGTCGTCGAAGGCGGCATCAGCGAGTTCTACGAGGGGTCGCTCGGCGACGAGATTTGTGCCGGGCAAAAGGC
>DAOUJE010000046.1:0-23342 GCA_034423055.1 Dehalococcoidia bacterium
TCGGAGGGGGGGGGGGGGGGGGGGGGGAGGAGCAGACATGGACGCCGCTAAGGCGCTCCGTAGCTGGTCATTCTCTCTCGTGATTGGCATGACGGCTAGATATTTCATACTCAATTGCGTGTCGTAATTAGCAACAACATCAGTATATCAACATCACCACTTAGCGACAACGACTAACAAGCCCTCCCCTGAAATCGATGCGAACAGCCCCGATTCCCAAGCGGTGAAACTTGGAAAACACCGGTCGTCACATACAGACGACGGTACCCGCGGGGCACCGCCTCTCCCGTACTGAGACCTTTGTAAAACCTGCCGATCGGTCCCTTTCGCGCAGCCCAAAAGACCGACAACAAGGACGCGAACCAGTGCGGCGCAGTTCGCAGGAGATGTCCGATCTGCATCTAAAACCCCCTTCAATTCCCCCTTGGGCATCAAGGGGAAGGGTTTCGCAAATGTCTCGTACTGGTGGGCCCGGTGGGATTCGAACCCACGACCTTCGGATTAAAAGTCCGCTGCTCTGCCGAACTGAGCTACAGGCCCGCACATACAGACGATTCTAATCCCGCACATCGCCGTCACTCGCCGAACTTCTCACCTGCGTCCGCCAAAGCCGATGCCGTAGCACCGGTCCAATTGTCAGATCGAGCGTCGTCTACAACCGTCGCCCGCAACCGAATTCCAAGTGCCTTCAACACCCGCAGTACCGTCGAAAACTCCGGATTTCCATCCGGCGACAACGACTTGTAGAGGCTCTCGCGCCCCAGCCCCGCCTCCCGCGCCACCTGCGTCATACCCTTGGCCCGCGCGATGTCTCCCAGCACCGCGGCGAGCACGCGATGATCGCCCTCTTCCAAAGCCGCTTCGATATAAGCCGCAACATCGGCATCGTCGCGGATATGCTGGGCCGGGTCCCATCGTTTTGTTGCTATCTTTGCCATTTCAGCAGTTCCTCATCGTTGAATCAAACTTGTTCAGCCAGTTCTTGCGCGGTTCTAATGTCGCGAGATTGCGAGCTTTTGTCCCCACCTGCAAGCAGGATCACGACATTGCGCCCGCGTTCGCAGAAGTAGATACGGTAGCCGGGCCCGTATCGTATCCGCATCTCCGAGACTCCTTTGCCGACCGATTTAACATCGCCGCGATTGCCCAGCGAAAGCCGGTAGAGCCTGACGTCGATCCGAGCTCGTGCGTTGCGGTCCCGTAGCTTCGCGAACCATCGCGTGAATGTGCGTGTTTCTCTTATCTCGATCATAACACAATCGTATCCCATAGGATACATTTTCTCTCAGTTTTTCGAGCGGCGGCGAAAAGCCCGAAGGGTGTAACGCTTAAAATTGATATGTTGATACACCAGTCCACGTCCGATTCTGCATTCTCCATGCCCGACCGAACATTCACCGCCGACGAAATACGCGAACATTTCCTCAAATTCTTCGAGGAACGTGAACACTTGCGTCTGCCTTCCGCGTCGTTGATACCCGCTGGCGACCCCACATTGCTATTGACGACGGCCGGAATGGTGCCGTTCAAACCTTACTTCTCTGGAGAACTCACGCCACCGTCTCCGCGCATAACCACCGCGCAGAAGAGTTTCCGCACCACCGACATCGAAGAGGTCGGCGATGTCTCTCACCTCACGCTCTTCGAAATGCTCGGAAATTTCTCCTTCGGCAACTACTTCAAGGAAGAATCCTGCAAGTGGGCGCTAGACCTCTGTCTCGGCGTATACGGCATGGACTTCGATCGCATCTACGCCACCATCTACACCAACGACGACGAAGCAAACCAGATCTGGCTCGACCTCGGCGTCCCTCCAGACCGCATCTCGCGCCTCGGCGACGAGGACAACTGGTGGGGCCCTGCCGGAGACGAAGGCGCATGTGGCCCCTGCAGCGAACTTAACTACTACCTCGGCGACATCGACGACATTCCACCCGTCGATTCCCCCGCCCGTGGCACGACTTGGGGACCCGGTATCTCCGACGACTTCCTCGAGTTCTACAACCTCGTCTTCACCCAGTACTACCGCGACCGTCAGGGCAACGACGAACTGTTGCCGAAAAAGAACATCGACACCGGCCTCGGCCTCGAGCGCACCGTCCAAATCCTGCAAGGCAAAAACAACGTTTACGAAACCGACATCTTCGCTCCCCTGATCGACCTCGTTGCCAATCGTGCTGGCCTGACTTACGGCGATGATGAACAGACCGACCGCGCCATCCGCGTCGTCGCTGAGCACGGACGTTCGGCGTCGTTCCTCATCTCCGATGGCGTCGTGCCCGGTAACACCGGCAGGGGATACGTACTGCGCCGCGTTATCCGCCGCGGCATGCTGTTCGGCCGAGAACTCGGGCTGTCCGGTCCGATCCTCCCCCAGATCGCCGAAGCAACGTCTTCCCAGATGTCCCACGTCTACCCGGAACTGCACAGCAACCTGTCCTTCGTGCAACACGTCCTCCAACGTGAAGAAGAATCGTTCGAGTCCACCCTCGACCAGGGTTCCAGGATGCTCGATGAAGTCATCGCCGACTCCAAATCCTCTGGTGTCGCAACCGTCTCCAGCGAATCCGTCGTGCGTCTCTACGACACCTTCGGCTTCCCGATCGAAATGACCGCCGAAATCTCGACCGAAAAGGGCATCGAAGTCGACCTCGAATCTGTCGACGCCGAAATGGAAGCCCTGCGCGCTCGTTCACGCGCCTCGGCAAGCATGTTCGCCTCAGACACCGATGCCGACGATCTGTACCGCTCCTTCGGAATCGAAGAAGTCCCGTTCCTCGGACACCGAACCCTGACCGCCGATGCCGAGGTCATCGGCATCGTCAAAGACAGCCAGCTCCTCAACGAAGCATCAAAAGGCGACAAAGTCGAGATCGTGCTCGCCGAAACTCCCTTCTACGCCGCCCGGGGCGGTCAGATCGGCGATACCGGCAGTATGCGCAACGACAAAACATCCATCCGAGTCAACGACTGCCAAGCACCATACGGACACCTGAACGTCCACTTATGCGAGATCGAGAGCGGAACCGTTTCCCTCGGCGACATGCTCACCGTCGAGGTCGACGGCGAACGCCGCGAAAAAATCCGCCGCAACCACACCGCAACACATCTCCTGCAGTCCGCACTGCGCGAAGTCCTCGGCACCCACGTCCGACAATCCGGATCCCTCGTCGCTCCCGACTACCTCCGATTCGACTTCACCCACATGGATGCCCTCACCACAGACGAGATCGCCAAAGTCCAAGACCGCGTAAACCTCGCCATCCGCGAAAACCACCATGTCGATGTCCAATGGACCACCTACGGCAAAGCAGTAGATGAAGGCGCGCTGGCATTCTTCGGCGACACCTACGAACACGACGTCCGAACTATCAGAATCGACACTCCGTGGAGCTACGAGCTTTGCGGCGGAACCCACATGGATACCACCGGCGGCATCGGCATCTTCGTCATCGTCGGACAATCCGGCATCGGTTCCGGCATCCGCCGCATCGAAGCACTCACCGGCATCGGCGCCGAGGCAGAAATCCAACGCCGATTCAGCATCGTCGACAGCATCGCCTCAACCCTCCGCGTCGATAACGACCGCGTCCTCGACCGCACCGAAGCATTGCTTGCAGAGTTGGATTTCGCCCGACGACGAGCGGCGCAGCTTGAAGAGCAGCTTCTCAGGCAGTCGGTTGACGGACAAGCATCGCCCACCGAAAACCTCGACTTCCAACTCAGCGTCAATGGCAGTGACATCCCCGTCCAAGTCCGAAACATACCCGCATCAAGCGTCGACGCCATGCGCCGAACCGGCGACCACATGCGCGACCGGCTCGGCAGCGGAGTCGTCGTCCTCGGTAGCGTTGTCGGCGAACGCCCCGTCATCATCGTCATGGCCACACCCGACATCGCTGGCAAGATCGTACACGCCGGAAACATCGCCAAAGGCATCAGTGCCACCATTGGCGGCGGCGGCGGCGGTCGTCCCGACTCGGCTCAAGCCGGCGCCCGCGACCCATCTCGGATCGACGAAGCCTTGAGGAACGCAAAATCAGTCGTCGAATCACTCACAAATTCAGTTGCACGAACGGAGGTGTAAACATGACAGCAGAACGTGTCAAAGACCGCCGCAAACGCCCGGGCAGATGCCTCGGCGTAGATTTCGGTCTCGCAAGAGTCGGACTCGCCGTGTCCGATCCCGAACGCGTCATCGCATCCCCCGTCAAAGCCGCTGCAACCGACGACGCACTTATCCGCATCAAATCATTGGTCGACGAACGGGGCGTTACCGAGATCGTAGTCGGTGTCCCGCTCCACATGGACGGAAGCATGTCCCCAATGGGAGAAGACGCCCTGGCGTTCGTCGGCCAGTTGCGAGCGGTCGTCGATATTCCAGTCTTCACCACCGACGAACGTCTAAGCACTGTCGAAGCCGAAAGAGCGCTGAACGAAGTAGATTCACCCTTCCAACGCCGTCACCGCGTCAAAGGACGTGTCGACTCCGCCGCTGCCGCAATCATCCTCCAGACCTACCTCGACGGCGGATGACAAACGATTGAGTCGGAAATGGGGGTACACCCCTTCGGTATAGGATTTACCTAAACCCGAACACCAGCACACTCCAAACCGATCCTCATGACTACCAGCAACTTCGGCATCATCGGATACCCATTGGGGCACACGCTATCGCCCGTTTTCCAGAACGCCGCACTCAAATATCACGACATCGATGAGTTGTTCGAAGCCTGGCCGACACACCCCGATGACCTCGCCGCAAAAGTCGACTCCTTCCGTGCCGAAGGCTTCCTCGCCAGTTGCGTCACGCTCCCTCATAAGCAAGCCGTCATACCCATGATCGACGAACTTGCCGACACCGCAGTTGCCGTAGGCGCTGTCAACTGGATCATCAACAACAACGGGCATCTCACCGGCCACAACACCGACTCGCCAGGTTTCCTACGAGCCCTGACTGAGCTCGGTGAATTTGACCCCGCCGGAAAATCCGCCCTCGTCTTCGGTGCCGGCGGCGCAGCAAGAGCAATTGTCCACGCCCTCAAAACCGCAGGCGTTGCCTCGATGACCATCGCCAACCGCACCGTCGCACGAGCCGAAGAACTCGCAAGCGATTTTTCCGACGACACGTTGAACATCAATGCATGTGGGCTAGACGCCGCCGACCTGAACGACATCTCCCTCACCGCCGATCTCCTCGTCAACACATCTTCCATGGGAATGGACGGTGGACCTGCTCCAGATGCCACTCCAGTAATCGCCGATTCCATCTCCCCAGATGCCGTCGCCTACGACGCCGTCTACGCTCCACCGATGACACCGTTCCTAAAAGAGGTCGAGAAAGCCGGTGCCAAATCTCTCCGCGGCTTCACGATGCTATTGCTACAAGGCGCGGTCGGCTTCGAACTGGCGACAGGCAAACCAGCTCCAGTCGACGAAATGTTCGAAGCAGTGGAGCGAGCCACCTCCTGATGACACACTTCAGATACCTGACGGCCGGCGAGTCCCACGGTCCCGGACTGACCGTGATAGTGGAGGGCGTACCCTCTGGACTCCCAATCGACGAAGACTACGTTGAGGAGCAGATGGCACGCCGACAAAAAGGCTACGGCTCCGGCGGGCGCATGAAGATCGAGAAGGACCGCGCCGTCATCCGCGGCGGCGTGCGCCACGGCAAGGCCCTCGGCTCGCCCATCGCCATGTGGATCGAGAACAAAGACTTCGCCAACTGGACCGATGCCATGTCCGTGGCCGACGTAAGCGACGATGTAGACAAAAAGACGCATACCCGTATCGTCCCCGGACACGCCGACTTCCCCGGCGCACTCAAGTACCTGCATCACGACGTCCGAAACGTCCTCGAACGCGCCTCCGCCCGTGAAACCGCCGCCCGCGTCGCCGCATCGACTGTCGCACGCCGAATCCTCGAACAGTTCGACATCGACATCCGATCCCATGTAATCAGCTGCGGAGCCGAGAAATCGCCGACCATCGATCCGTCTGAAATCGATTGGGAAACCGTCGAGGCCTCGGAAGTCCGGGCATGGAACGCCGATGCCGACGAACGGTACCGCGCCGCTATCGATACCGCAAAGAAAGAACGCACCACCATCGGCGGCGTCATGGAGATCATCGCTTTCGGTGTCCCGGTAGGACTCGGCAGCCACGTCATGTGGGACCGCAAGCTAGATGGTCGCTTGGCCCAAGCCATGACCAGCATCAACGCCGTAAAAGGCGTCGAGATCGGATACGGATTCGACAACACAGCACGCTGGGGCAGAGATGTCCACGACGTCATCGTTCCCGATCCCTCCGACCCTCGACGATTCCGCCAACTGACCAACCACGCTGGCGGTATCGAAGGCGGAATGTCTAACGGCAACCCCGTCGTCGTCCACGTCGCCGTAAAACCCATCGCCACCATGACGCGGCCGTTGCCCAGCATCGACATCAACACTGGCGAGGTGATCGAAGCCGCATACAACCGTTCCGACATCTGTCAGATCGCACGCGCCTGCCCGATCGGCGAAGCCATGATGGCACTGGTTCTTGCCGACGCTTTCTTAGAGAAGTTCGGCGGCGACTCCATAGCCGAGACGCGCCGAAACTACGACTCCTACATCGACTCTCACCAAGAGTTCGGCATCGGTGTCGTCGCATAGAGTGAAACCGAATAGCAACCATCAGCAACCCCTCCCCTCACGCATGATGCAAAAATCAGGTTGTGTCGACATGTCAACATTGGATCGGGGCCTGCGCCTGACAGGCCACCCTCGGTCATGTCATTCTGAACGGAACCTCCTGCCATGTCATTCTGAACGGAGCGCAGCAGAGTGAAGAATCTCATACGGTATCCCCAGGACGACTTTATGAGATTCCTCGCTGCGCTCGGAATGACAGCGCGAGGCGCTCGGAATGACAGACTGCCGGTCGCGTAATTTCGCATCACGCGTATGTCCAAGGGGGAATTGAAGGGGGGTTAGACTCATCAATCCGAGAGCATCTCAGTTTGAACAGTAAGCCCCAACGGCAACCAGCAGTAAACCCTCCCTCTTGATGTCCAAGGGGGAATTGAAGGGGGATTATCCCGCTAGGTACCCCAAATCCTAGTGTACCAGCCTGTAATTATGTGCTATATCTGTAGTGTTCTATAGGGTGATACACCCTTATTTCGCTTGAATCAGGATGGCGTATTTGATAGAATGGAAGTATGAATAAGGCGCATATTCCTACACGTTCCGAGGGCGGTTCAAAGATCGGCATCGTGGAGGCGGCTAGGCGGTTCGGGGACGATGATATGGCACAGGAATGGTTCATCGCTAGGCGGTGGAAAGACGGGGTGACCTGCCCGTACTGCGGAACCGACAGGATCGGCGAGCGGAAGGCGAGGGGCAAACTCCGCCAGTGGCGGTGCAACGACCGGAAGGCTTGCGGACGGGCGTTCACGGTCAAGACCAACACCATCATGCACGCGTCCAAATTCACGCTCGGTCAATGGCTTCTCGGCTTCTACGTCTACGCTGTCAATCTCAAGGGCATGGCGAGTACACAGTTGAAGAACGAGCTGGCGATTGCCAAGCAGGGCAACGCGTGGCACATGGCTCATCGCATCCGCAAGGCGATGGAATCCGATCACGACCCGTTTCTCGGACCCGTCGAAGTCGATGAAGTCTACATAGGCGGCAGGGAACGCAACAAGCACGAGTGGCAGAAACGCAATGCCGGGCGCGGCATGGTAGGCAAGGCTCCTGTCGTTGCGCTCAAAGACCGTGACACTGGGAACGTCGTCGGACTCGTGATTCAGCGCGCCGACCAACCGACGCTTGAAGGTTTCGTGAAGGAACATACTCAATCCATCGCGGAGGTCTACACCGACGAATATGTGGGCTATAGGCGGATCCCGAGAATCCACGAGGTCATCCGGCACAGCGCGCAGGAATTCGTGCGCGGCGATGTCCACACCAACGGAATCGAAAGTTGGTTCAGCATGATACGCCGAGGCATCATCGGTATCCATCACTGGGTCAGCGTCAAGCATCTCCAGCGTTACATCGCGGAGTTCTCCACGCGTCACAATCTACGCCCCCTCGCCACAGAGGAGCGGATGGAAGCGATGTTCGCAGGCGGTGTCGGAAAGACTCTGTCGTACGCCGAACTCGTCGGACCGAAAGAGTCTGAAACCGATTATCAGATCGAGTTGATCTAACGACGCGGTTTGGCTGTCGCTATGATGTCTCGAACGCGCCAAACGATCAACCCTGAAACCACGATAAATGAGATGCAGTAGATGACGAACGTCGCAGTACGGATGTCAGGGTGTTCCTTGCCGAAGAAGTTGATAGCCAATGATTCGCTTACCGGATAGGCGAATATCAGCCATAGAACACCAAGACCGATTACGGCCAACACGTCCCCGACGTGTACAACTGTGTTTTGAGGGTTGCGCTTCATAAGCGCGCCTCCTTATCCGCCGGGGCGAACGGACAACTTTCCTACGGATGCCGTTCCCCCGGCTAATGCTTCATGTCTTGTGCGTCTTCGATACTTGCGTTTCTCGTTGTGTTCCTATACAGTTAGACGAACAACGCGACTGATGCCCAAACCGTTCGGACGCGAAAAATCCCAGAGCCTCCGCGGGCTCGTAAAACCACAGACCGATCCTTCCTCAATCTCACTCAAGGGGATCGGTTTTGTGATTCTTGGACTATCCGCGAATCCTATCATCTTCCCGTCAGCACGTAAACGGTGTTACTCTTGCATCCGTCCATCTGGTGCGGATGCTTCTCGAAAGCGGTTCCCACTTCTAGGCGGCTTTGCGCCGCCGACCTGCAAGACAGGCGCGCTTGGCAACGCGCCTCCCTGCTCGGTTGACGTGGGAATCCGCATCAGATGGACGCTGAGCGATTGCCTGTTAGCCCTGGGAGGCTCCAAGTGTCCATCCGTATGTTGTCCGCTCTTTTGACGAGCGGAGTTGTCGCCGCTGTTGTCGTGGTGTTGGTCAGTTGCACCCAGCCCGCAGAAGTGGTTGAGGTTCCAGTGACGGTCGAAGTTCCTGTAGAAGTCACGCGGGAAGTGCCTACCACTGTAGAGGTCGAGCGGAAGGTGCAAGTAACCCGCGAAGTGCCGATAACTGTCGAGGTTGAGCGTCGGGTCGTTTCCGAGATCGAGGTGCCGGTGGTCGTCGAAATGCCAGTCACCGTGGAGGTTGAGCGTGAAGTCCCGTGACGGTCGAAGTCGAGATCACGCGGCAAGTCGAGGTGGCGGTGACTCGTGAGGTCTACCTGACCCGCGAAGTTCCGGTGACCGTGGAAGTCGAAGCCATCCGCGAAGTCGATGTGGAGATACCTGTAACCGTGGAAGTGACCCGCGAGGTGCTATCGACCGTGCCTGTGGAGGTGACCCGCGAGATTGAGGTTACGCGCCAAGTCCCCGTGACGGTCGAGGTTACCCGGGAAGTGGAGATACCGGTGACAGTCGAAGTCGAACGACACGGCGCACAGTTGCCGGATATCTCGATTTTCGACGACGTGGATCAGGTGTCAGTCAGTTTTTGCGGGGATTTTGTGTCGGAGACAGATTCCCGTGACCGTTTCAGTTTTCTGGCTCCGCTCAACGTCGCTTTGGGGAACGTGGGAGACGATGAGGAGATTGGCTCCCGATACCTGCTTGGGCTGATCCTGAATGCGTTGACGATCAGCCTCGCCGGATTCGACTACCCCGATGATGAAGAGAACGATTGGGATCGAGCCTCAAAAGTAGCCGAAGATGTCCTGCTCTACGATTATTGCCTTGATGCCGTCGCCTACGCGGAGGCAACCGCTCCGGACGCATAAAATTCTGTACAGGTGTTAGGGCGTGTGTACATTCAGCATATTAGGTGAATCCAACTCGGATGCGCCGAATTGATTGGTGTCATCCGGTTATGCATCCTTCGGGTTCTCTTTGTGGAACTCGTCGGGCGTCTCGAATTCTGTGCAGACGTTCCATGAGACGTTGCTGTAATTCTCAAGCTGACCCATCATGGGACTTTCGTCGAATATATCGACGTTTAGACGGGTTCTCAAGACATCAGCCACATCTGCTTGTAACTCATAGAAACTGGCGACATCATCGACGGTGGCGCAATATGCGAAAATATATCCGTAAGCCTCTAACCTGTTCCCTGGGAGTCGCCCGTTGCGAATCTCGTCCCGAATGCTCCGCGCATCCACTCCAATGACTTCGGCGAATTCGTGGGTCAAAAGGCCTTGACGCGGCCCACACATCCATTGCTGTCGCTCATCCGAAATCGCAGGGACTTTCTCTTGATCTGGTTGGGGCATCGAATTCCTCATTTCTGTTTGATCTTGTGAACACTCAAACCACGCGATTCTATAAACCGCATTCGTCATCGCCCAACCCGACGCCCCGTTCCCTCGATCATCGTTCTATCTGCACAAGCCGCTTGCTCGGATCTGCGCCGTATCGATTTTCTCCCTCGGTTCCGGCTACGAAACCGAGCATGACGAGGACGATCAACCCTCCGATGAACGGGATCAGAGCGAGGAAGAAATAACCGGCGGATCGATCTTGGTCGTGGAAACGCTTGGCGCTCAGCGCGAAGTAGCACCACCCGGCGACCACGAGCCACAAGTAGCCGACGAGAATGCCGAGCCCGATGATCGCATCTCTGTCGGAGTATCCGACGGACCCGGCATCGTAGAGGTATCCAGCTATGGTCCGTCCGATCAGAGCCGTGACGAAAAACAGGCAGAACGCGCCGATCCACACAAGAAACACGGCGTGCGCCCACCATCCTCCGCGGTTCAGCCGCCCGGTCGGATTGAAGTAGAGGTTCAACGCTTTCTTCATCGCTTCTCCTATCTCGCGATGCTCGTGAGCAGGAACACGATCATCCCCGCCGTGCACACGCCCCAAGCGGAGGCCAGCGCCCAGAACGACGGGCGCGTGTAGTTGAGCCACGCTATCAGTTTGATTCCGCCAGATCCGAGAGTCGCGGACGTGACGATGGTGATGAGATGCGGCTCGAAGCCCGCGCCAGTTGCGCCGAAAGCCCGCATCGCCCAGTAGAAGAACCAGCCCAGCGCCGCCCCTGCCAAAGCGAACCCGATGTCCTCGCACCAATTCGCCCGCTCTTCGTTTCCGCGCATGGTCATGGAGCCGCAACTTTCGGAGCCGCGGCGGAAACGGAGGGATAGGTGCGCATCGAGCGCCTCCCGCGGAGATTCGGACTTGCTCAACGAACCTTGCGCACGCCCGGTCGCATCTGCCGGGGAGGCATGGGCGAGCCATGCCGAATCGGAAATGAGGCGGCGATCAACGCCGCTTCAGCGACAGGGAAGCGTCTACAACGACGCTCCGTGCGCAAGGTTCGAGGCAAAGATTAACACCGAATCGGCATGAAAGGCGGTAAAATTGAAGAGCAATATGATCAAACTAGCACGAAATTGTTGAGAAGCGTAGTTGGCGACATCAGTACTAGCCGCGTTCGCTTTTGTGAG
This sequence comes from Dehalococcoidia bacterium, assembly GCA_034423055.1. GTDB lineage: Bacteria > Chloroflexota > Dehalococcoidia > Lucifugimonadales > Lucifugimonadaceae > Bin127. The sequence goes on from DAOUJE010000046.1 coordinate 11,502, forward strand.
CATACTCCTTGTCTATCCGCAGATCCGGAAAGACATCACTGGCATCGAAGGCCCGATAGCGTCCGGAGAAATTGCCGCCATCAGTTTCGTCGTGGTCATGGTCATATTCGTGTTCGAGATGATCCGTTTCGCCAAGCGATACGTCTTCAGCCAATTTATCGACGACGATGCCGACGACGATGAGTTGTATCAAATCTCAGAACAGATCGAGCGATGGTTGCTCGATGAAATGGCATATGGAAAGGGTGTAGCCCGATACCCGAGTTTCAGTTCCCAAGCCCGAGAAATTTTGGCGGAACTGTCCGCTATGCTCGATTGCGACGTGCCGCTTTACGATTTTGACGAGGAGAAGGAGCGCAAGCGTTGCGTGAAATTATTGAGCGACCTTGAAGTGTTGATTCGCACTGGATACGAACACCTCGTCCGCGACAGATTGAAAGAAGAGACTGCATCGTGGGACAAGATTCAGTATCGCTCTTCCGATGACGAATGACGCTGCAAGTTTCAGATCTGCCTGCTCACCGCCTTGATACCGGCGGGAACCGGCTGCTTGCCTCGCCGCCGGGAGATTTTCTTGCGTGGAACGAAAATTCGAGCGACGAGGATGGAGATGTTTAACACCAATCCGATTGCCGCTGTCAAAAAGAAAGCGATCCAACGCTCCCCCAAAAGTGTGAATTCTCCGATTGCCGCCATGAACAACGCGGGAAGTCCGACAAGAGCGTAAAGCAATATCAGGATAAACACCGCCCATTCGAGGCGCGTCACATAGCGGCTTTGGTTGTCCCTCGAATGCTTCGCTTCCATGCGTCCAATGGTACCATCGCCACGATTGAAGGGATTGCATTGTCTTCGCGAATCGTCTCTGACGTCCGGCTAAGCCGTGCGGAACTCGATCATTCGCACGGCCAGCCATACGAATGATTCAAAGCTCGAAGCGGTCTTGGCGTATCTGGTTGCGACAGCGCGGTAGTGCTTCAAATCGGTGAAACGATTTTCGACCAAATGGCGGTCGCGGTATCGCTTCGCGTCGTGTTCCACCGGCTTCTTGCTGTTGCTTTTAGGCGGGATCACGGCAACGACCCCGCGTTCGCTCAGATATTTGCGTATCCGATAGTTGTCGTAGGCTTTGTCGGCGATGACCTCTTGGGTTTCGATGTCTTTGACAGCATCGAAAAACAACGGAGCTTCATGTCTGTTCCCCGGGTGGAGAGTGAAATCGACGATGCGACCGCCTGCATCTACCACTAAGAGAATCTTTGTGGTCAGCCCTCCATGCGACCGACCAATCGCTTGCAGTCGGGCAGAGGCGGTTGGCGAAAGCCCGTTGCGACGCGCTCCGCTCGCCGATTTTTGCAGCTTGATGTAGGTGGCATCGATCATGATGGTCCGCAAATCGCGGTTGTCGTTCGGTTTCCCTATGCGTTTGAACACACCTGCGAGCGTCCATCGCCTGAAACGGCGATACACGGTGCTCCATTTGCCAAACTCTTCGGGCAATCTGCGCCAAGGCAAACCGCAGACGAGCACGAAAAGCATACCCTCCAACGCCATTCGATTGTCGTCTCCGGTGCGACCGGGGTCCGACTTCTTGCCCGGAAGCAACGGCTCTATCTCTCGCCATTGCCGATCTGTCAACATCAGGGCGGGCATTGCGCATCCGCCCCGTCAAAATCGCCGAAACGATCTGTCGTGCGCCTTTTGGTCAAGGCGCTTTGTGTTTCAATAGTCATTGAAGCGCAGCATCCCCATGTGAGCTTCAAGCCGGGGCGGTGAGTTTTAGCTGACCACCGCTTCCGGCATTCCTTTGATGGTCTATCGCATCGTTTTCAGATGCGAACGTGTCTCATAACCCTCCTTTCGTATCTGCCGCCAGACGCGGGCCGTTGAGAATAGTGGCGTGAAGACGGGGAAGAGAATCCCAACGAATCCCCGCACGAATCACGGACGAAGATTCCCGGTCAAGAGACGAGCGGGATTTGACGATACGGCTTGCAGCCGCGGCGCGGGTCAGTCGATGATCCGTCGAGTTGCTCGATGAGCGCATGTGCCCGTTCTCCATGATTCGAAGATTGACGGAGGACGCGCCGCTCTGATGTCGGACTTACGGACGGCTGAGTGCCAGTTTCCCGTTTTCACGATCCCCGTTCCTCTTGGGGACTCTTGAAAAGAGTCTTGCTAAGATGCCCGACGCGCGCTCTGCGACGAACACCACTTATGCACTCCATTTACCAATATACACAAACAAAAAGGCGAATGTGTGACGATCAGCGCTCGGCCCGAAGATTTGAGGAACGTCCGAGCCGAGAGGCGCAACGGAAGGGCGCTTTCGCTGATGGATCACAGTTTAACGTCCACGTGTCGGAAAGGCTCTACTCAGCGATAACATTGTGAATGTACACACGCCCTAATAGACTGGGAAAAGAGCGCGCAATGACCGAAGAGGTAAACGATGAGCGAAATGAATGATCCTTGGAACGCGGCTAACGCAATAGTGGAAGATTTGAAACTACGCGCCGATGCTGAACGCGAAATCAAGAGATTACTCGATGCAGGCTGGCGAGATGACGGGGCGACCAGTAGAGGCAGCAAACGTCTATCCTGCGAATTAGTTGGCAGTGATATCGAAGTAACGGCTGAATATCGTACACTCAATCAAGATTTCCAAGTGAACATATGGACAACCCGGATGTATTCTCTCAATTTCAAAACTGCGAATGACGTGATGATGTGGCGACTGGATGTTGAACGTCATTTCTCTCGTATAACTGAGCAAACGCAGTCGAAGCCATGACGGAAAAGAACCAACCCTACATGAAGGATGATCTTGTTCTGGATACGGATACCACTGGGCGGCGAGAAGTCCAGGGCGGAACCGAATTCGAGGGGCTGGACGAGTCGGAACTTGAGGCAATCGTTGAAACTGCGCTGAACATCCCGCCGGAGCGGGCGGCGACGATCCGATCCGAACATCCCGAATAGCCGAAGTCGAGCATATCGGTGGTGCTACGAACGGCTAGACAAATCGGGATTTGGGGTACCTAGAGGGATAATCCCCAATTGAAGGGGATTAGACTCACCACTCCGAGAGCATCTCAGTTTGAACAGTGAAACCGAACGGCAACATCTACCTCATCGGCTTCTCCGGCACCGGAAAGTCGCTCAGCGGAATCAGGGCCGCTGAACTGCTCAGACTCCCCTTCGTCGACATGGACGACCTCATCGAATACCGCACCAGAAAGTCCATACCCGAGATCTTCGAAGAGGACGGCGAGGATGTGTTCCGCAAGATCGAGACCGACATCCTCTGTGAACTGTCCGATAAATCCAGCCGTGTCGTCTCCACCGGCGGCGGCGTTCCCGTTCGCGAACTCAACCGCCGAATTATGCGAAACAGCGGGGTCATCATCCATTTGACGGCAACCCCGGAGACGATTCACAAAAGGCTCACCACGAGACAAAGCAGCAACCGCACTCTGCGTCCGCTTCTCGGCGATGATGCCCCCCAGCAGCGGATTGCCAATCTGCTGGCTGAGCGAACCGAGGCATATTCGTGCGCCCACCGCACTATCGATACCGAAGGACTCTCGCACCACCAAGTCGCCGCCGCCATCGAAAACGTTCGGCAAGAACTGTCATCTCCCTCGGAATCCAGTCAGGACGTCCCCGATGTTTAACTACAACCCTGGCGCCGAAGAACCTGCCGCAACCGTTAGAACCTCACAAGGCGACTACCGTGTGATGGTCTCACGCGGTGCCGTCGAAGGCATTGGCCCGGAGATGCGCCAAGCCGGTGTCAACGGTAGGGCGTTCCTCATTGCCGACTACGCAATGTTCCCGCTGCTCGTAAGACGCGCACACGAAGCCCTCGAACGAGGCGGATACGAAACCCACGCCCTCATCCTAGAACTCGGTGAAGAAGCCAAGACCATCGCAACTGCCACCAAGGTCTACGAGTGGCTCGCCGAGCAACGCGCCGAGCGCACCGACTGCATCGTTTCCATGGGCGGAGGAGTAACATCCGACCTCGTCGGCTTCGTCGCCGCAACTTGGCTCCGTGGTGTCCCAGTAGTTCACGTTCCGACATCCCTCGCCGCCATGGTCGACGCCTCTATCGGAGGCAAAGCCGCGGTCAACCTCCCCATCGGCAAAAACCTTGTCGGCGCATTCAAACAACCCCGCCTGGTCATTCACGACATCGACTTCCTCGATACTCTTCCCCGCCGCGAACTCGCCGCCGGATGGGCCGAAGCCGTGAAGCACGCCCTGATCCTCGACGACGACCTCCTCAACACCTTCGAAAACCACGCCGAAGACCTTGCTGCCCTCACCGGCGATCTCGTTGAATCCGTCATCCGACGCTCAGTCGAAATCAAAGCCGAGATCGTCTCAGCCGACGAGTTCGAGACCGGCAACGACCGCGTCTTGCTCAACTACGGCCACACGATAGGCCACGCCATCGAAGCCGTAACCGAATACGGAACCTACCTCCACGGTGAAGCCGTCAGCATCGGCATGATGGTCGCCGCCAGAATTTCCCAACGCCAAAGCCTGATATCCCAAGAACTCGTGGACCGCCAACGCACTCTGCTCCAACGATTCGAACTCCCCACAACACTGAGCGGCGTAAACCCCGAAACTTTGCTTGAAGCGACAACCTCAGACAAAAAATCCCGCGGTGGCAAAATCCGATGGGTCCTGCTAAGAGGCCCCGGCCGCGCCACAACAAGCCGCGACGTCTCCATTAGAGTCGTTCGAGCCGCCCTAAACGACGTCCTAGTCGATTAACCGAAAGTCCCGTCTTTCCCGCGAAGGCGGGAATCCAGATGGGTGGTGCAAAGCCGGATCGTACTTCACACCCTATCCGCCCGCAACCGCCGGCACGATGCTCACCTCATCCCCGTCCGACAGACCAGTGTCGGTTCCGTCAAGATACCGAATATCCTCCCCGTTGACGTAGATGTTGACGAAGTGACGAAGATCACCCGATTCGTCGCACAACCGCGCCTTGATCCCCGGAAACGAACCGTCCAGCGATTCGATCATTGCCGACACGTCGCCACCATCAGCACTAACTGTCGACTCCTGGTTCGTCAGCCGTCGCAACGGCGTCGGTATCTTAACTGAAACTGCCATTCTCTCTGTTACTCCGTCAATCACCGCCGCAACAAACGGCGCACTAGTTCGCTTCTCGATGCTGATAGATGATTCTAGACGATGAGCATCCCCCATCGCACCGAGTCGAACTCAGCGAGAGTAGTCAGACCACGTCTACACCAGGTCTTTTTCCGCCGTCCACTCCACTAGGAGCCAGATGAGACCTGCCACAAAGAAAGCGACGACAATCGCTATCAGAACTGGGATCATGTTGTTGCCTTCACTCCTCGAAGATGTTCCTATGTTGATTTAGTCAACGCAGTGATCGAATCTACCACATTCGTTGATGCGCTATTGAATCCCATAATACTGTGCTGTTGTTGCAGCCACTCGAATCAGCGTCGAAGCAGGGCATTGCAGCCCCCAGCGTTGCGTGATGTGAACGCTATCTAGGGCTTCGCCAGTCGGCCGGTATTGCTCAGACGGCAACAACTCTCGGCATCCGTGCGCCAAATGCAGGTTAGAATTTCGCAAGGAATTTAGATCACTCGGAACATCCGATCAACCCGATGCAAAACAAGAATCGCGTTCTCCAGTCACCTGATTGCCCGCAATGCGGTGAGATTCTGGCAACGTATGTGGACACCAATGGTGCCGAGATTCGACACTGCTTCAACTGCGACTTGGTTCAAGAACCGCGTTTTGCACTCCCATCGAATCACAGCGCGAACGCATTTGGTAGAGCAAGTCCAAATGACTGGTCATCCGCGAACAGACATGATGGGGACGATCTGGCCTCGATACAACTCCCGGTAAGGTGGTCCGAATCGTTCGATCGCTCGGGATTCCAAGCCAAATACGTTCCGGTCGGCTCGCTCCCTGGGTTAGTCTCTAACGTTTTTCGTCGCGACCAAGATATCGCCAAGACCTTGAGCGATACGTTGATTCTACGCAGGAATGACCGTCGAGTGCACCGTGCCAGTCCGGACCAGAAGTTCGTCGCTATGCTCATGAAGAAGCTGTTGCAACGCGGATTGGCACCTCTACCTTCTCTGGACATTGAACGGCAAGCCATCAAAGAAAGTGACATCAGCGGCATAGAAGACGCATCGAACGAAGTTGAACTCGGATGGACACTAGACTTCAAAACCGATAATCATCCGCAGTTCCGTAGGGAATTCTTGTCAGCGCTTTGTCATCGTCGACCGTTCTCTCTGGACCCCCAAATTTCAAACCAGTTTGACAGCGAAGCAGAACGCAAGTTCATCAACAATTGGGTCCCAGAGCAACTGGGACCCGACGCGGGGCATTGGTTCAATACACAGGCACCGCTTGAGAAATTGGTTGATGAGACCGATGCCCGAAGGTTCACGAAACGACGTGTCGATTTTCTGGTCAGTAAACCTACGATCACGCCATTTGTAGTGGAGATAGACGGTCCGACACACATGTCGTCACAACACATGGATCGTTCCCGAGATGCTGCGTTAAGGGATCGAGATTATGAAGTCGTCCGTGTGCCCGTAGATGAGATCAATAACGGGCACGGGAGAGGGCTTGACCGAATTAAAGCGTTGTTCAACGAAGATGCGATGGACATCAAACCCACGTCGCTCGCATCACAATTGGCCAAGTTGGCTTGGCAATGTTCATTCGCATCCAAACTTCAATTCGTTCTAGCTGACGCATTGGAGTTGGGCTGGGTTGAGGGAAGCCGCTGGAAGATCGCAATTGAGGGTGGTGGTGAGGTCGAAGCGATGGCAGTGATTGAGACTTTGAGGATGATTTCAGCCTACGATGGGTTGTACGGCTCACGGGTTGCGCCTCAGCGCTGCGACTTGCTCGTGGACAGTTCGAAATGGGCATGGCATTGTGAGAACGGCATTTGGGAGTCAACCGACAGGATTGAATCGGATGTTTACGATCTGAGAGTCAAGATTGAACCGGAATCAAGCCCTTTTTATTCTGTCAAAACCGACAATATCGACTTTGTTATCCGTCCTGCAAACTTGCCCGTGTCTCTGGCTGTAGGATTGCCATCGGTTGTTGAGCGTACTCGCATCCAGAGTCATGATTCCGTGGACGCACTGCAACCGCTTACGTTTTTCTTGCAACACATCTTCCGCAAAAAAGCGTTTCGCCCACGCCAATGCGAAGCGATATGGCGTACCTTGACCCAGCAAGACTCGCTAGTATTGCTACCGACAGGGGCGGGAAAGAGCATCATATATCAACTTGCTGGCTTGCTAACGCATGGTGTCACTCTAGTTGTAGACCCGACAGTTGCTTTGATAGACGATCAAATCGAGGGACTTCGTCGCTATGGCATTGATCGTGCTTTGGGCATCCACTCGCAGAAAAATTTGAAACCCAAGGAACTTGAGAAACGATTGGAGTTAATTGCCCAAGGAGAAGTTCAATTTCTGATCCACACTCCTGAGCGAATGCATATCCCGAGTTATCAGGATGCTCTGACGAAAATGAAGGAGACTACGGTCATAAATTTGGTTGTGGTTGATGAAGCCCACTGCGTCTCAGAATGGGGACACGAATTTCGCCCCGCTTACCTTCGGCTTGCAGATACCGTTCGAGAAATATGCAAAGACCAACGACGCTTCTCGCCACCAGTGCTAGGGCTTACGGGTACCGCGTCCCAACAGGTGCTCAATGATCTGCGGAACCGGTTGAGAATCGAAAAGGCAGATTCAGTAATGCGGCCTGACACTTTCGATCGCCCAGAATTGGAGTTCCGAATCAGTAGATGCAAGACGATCGGCGCGGCTCGAGATGTCTATGCGAAAGTGCTGGCAGGTTTACCGTCTGAATTCAATGATTCTCCCACTTCATTTTTCTCGCCGAGAGGAAATGCGACCACTGCAGGAATCGTGTACGTGCGTACTGTAACCGGAGGTGAAGGAAATTTGTCGCGAGTAAAGGGCTTGACCGAAGAATCCACAGGTAGTGAAGCAGTAGTCTATTCCGGTAGGAGGCCGTCTAAGGTTGACTCCGACGAAACTTGGTTTGAGGTCAAAAAAGAAAACGCCCGTCGTTTTGGAAACGACGATGTCGCCTTAATGGTTGCGACCAAAGCGTATGGAATGGGGATCGATAAACCCAATGTCCGATACATAGTTCACTACGGGATGCCAGGATCGATCGAATCCTATTACCAAGAAGCAGGACGCGCTGGACGTGACGGAAAAAGATCGGTCTGCCACTTGATCTTTGCAGAATTTGAACGGGAACGTTCTGAGAAGTTGACGGGCGCAAATATAGAACTCTCTACACTGCGGTCTAACAGCAAACAATTTGGAGACATTCACCCCGAACGCGATGACATAACATTAATGGCGTACTTTCATTGCGGCAACTTTGTAAGCCCAAAGCAGGACAAACGTTACATTGAGCATCTCCTAAAAAAACTCCCGATAGAAAAAGGGGATATGGGAGTACATGTTTCAAGGCCTGACAGTGAAGATTTACAAAAAGCTCATGACTACGCAGTGATCCGTTTACTCGACGCAGGCATACTGACGGATTACAAGATCGACTATCAGAATGCTGAATATGTCTTGGATGTTGCTAGATTCGACGCAGACATATGCCGAGATCGCGTGGTAGATTGCGTTCGTCGAGCTGGACAAAAATACATGGCCCAACAATATCGGAAGCACGTCGACGAGTTAGTTGAAAGAGATAATCGAACGCTAGCGTTGCAGATCGCTTCAGTTCTAGTTGATTTCCGCTTTGATGTGATGGAAGGTGCTCGCCGCGCAATGTATCGCGAGGCTGTGCAACTCGCGAGGAACTGTGACACTGACCCAGAAATTCGGAACGAAATCCTCAGTTATCTGAATGCCGACGTAGTTGCCGATCCAGACAATGAAAGTCTCGAGTCCCGTCTACGTGAACAGTTCAATACCTTGCTGGCACAAGAAACAGTTGTACTGACGGATTGGGCAACCATCTTGACTTCCGTTGAGCGCGAAGCGCATGCCGCTTGGTTGCGGGGACTCTCAGCCCGAATGTTTGAGTCGTACCCAAGGCATCCTGGGTTGCAGCTTGTTCGGGCAGGTTCTGAAGCGATGACCGAAAGACCAGACATGATCGAAGCACAAAGATTTTTCCGTGAGGTGGTTGAGAGGGCTAGTGAACTTGGGATCCCGGACGCTGACATCGCGAGCGCTTTCGAACAGTTGGCTGATGGTGACAATCCGTTAGTTCGCAAAGCCATGGAACCAGTGGCGATGATGCTGATTGATCTTGAATATTCTCATCCTCTGCGTCGTGAGTTGGAGCGGATTGTGTTAGTAGCAGGTAGAAAGTGGCCGGACTCACGTGTCCAAGACTTCGCTATCGCTTATTTGCTGCAACGCGCCGCCACCACGTCGTCAGTAGCGACGTATAGTTGGGCAAAACGTTACTCTGGTACGAAAATCCGGAGATTACTTGGCATCGGGACGGATTGAAACATGCTGGACGACCTACAACCGAGAATCGAAGAAGCGATCAACAAGCTTTCCGAGTTGAACGATGATATCGAACGAATGAAGTCGATTGAAGGCGCATTGGAGCTGACCGAACAGAGTTTGCAGGAATCGGCCCAATCAGTGCGAGAACTGACTGACTCTGCTCGAAGTACCCAGCAACATTTGGGTGATATTTTGGTGACCTTGAGAGACTTAGTGGGCGTATTGGCTACCCTTGATCAAACTGCGATTATGCGACAGCTCCAATTGAGTTCGGCGAGCCAAACCCGAGATCTGGAATCCCACCGAGAATCTTTGGAAAAATCGATCAAAAGCTCGTCAGACTCCGTTACATCTGCGATCCAACGAACGTCAGATCACATAGACGAAGTCGCGACTCAAAATCGACGACATGTAACACAAACGATAATCTCACGATCTGCTTCAATCGAAACGGCTGTTCAAAACGCGTCGGAATCAGCCAAGAATGACCGTAGCGACCAGACCGCGACATTGATCCGAGCCAACGATGAGATCGGTAATCGGATTAACCAAGCCGTTGATAAGAGTGGGGAAGCAGTGCTAAAGCAACTTGACGACCGCAGCACTGAGTTGGCTGAAACCACACGCAAAACGGTTGCTCCCGTCAAGTTGATGGCATGGTCAACGCTACTGATTTCGATCGCCATCCTCGCGGTTGCTGCGCTAATTCTCATCAATAGCTAAGCACTTCCTCAAGCCGCCGCCCTCATCATCTCATCGAAAGACCTAACGTCCGCATCGATCGTCGCCACATGTATCTAGTCGGAACCGCATCCATCGTCTTAAGTCCACTGCCCGTGATCAGCGCCACCGTTACCTCGTCGAAGATTCAAGGTTTCAAACCACTGCTTCTGCCGGGCGGAAAGTGACATCTACCTCCACCATCTCGAACGTGGTTGACAACGTGGGTTCGTCGTCTCCGAAATCGGCGAAAGCCTCCTTAAATTCCACAAGATTCTGACAGTGTTGCGCCATTGCTTCTTCCAACGACATGTGCGGTTGAGGCAACGGCTCGCCGTCTTCTAACGTAGCTTCGAGATAGAGACTGATGGACTCACGGATCATCTCATGGATGTCGCTCCAAGTCTTGCCCGTGCTGATGCAACCCGGCAAGTCTGGCGGATAAGCAGAATAATTGTTGGGAGTCTGCTCAAAGACAACCGCATACTTTAGATTCATCTGTTCGTCCCCCGTAGTCCTGCTTGTCTGAGTATATTCAACCATGTTCCCTTGGCCATGTCATCACTGGGATGTCCAGCAATTACAACGGTACCGATCTTTTCAGGATGTTTGTATATCCGGTGACTTCCACGGGTTCGCGCCAATCGCCAACCTTCGCGTTCAACTACGCGAATCGCGTGCCTAACTTTCGGCATAATTCGCTTGATTCGATCTAAAACTGCCGCATTAAAGCGCTGTGGGCGAGTTACGCCACCGCACCCATAACCATCTCGTCAAACGACCTCACATCCGCATCAATCGTCGTCACCTGGATCGCGTCCTCCACAGCATCCATAGTCTTCAGCCCGCTGCCAGTGATCAACGCAACTGTCTCCTCGTCACGAGCAATCGCACCACTATCAGCCAGCTGCTTCAGCGCCGAGATCACCACACCGCCTGCCGTCTCCGCGAATATGCCCTCAGTCTCCGCCAGCAAACGAATCCCTGCCGCAACATCCTCCTCTGGCACGATGCAACCCTTGCCACCTGATTCCGTCGTCACCTTTGCCGAGTAGTAGCCATCCGCTGGGTTGCCTATAGCCAGCGATTTGGCGATCGTGTTCGGCACCACTGGACGCGGGTGCGTTTGACCCTCCCGCACGGCAATCGCAACTGGTGCGCATCCTTCGGCCTGAGCGACATGCATTGACGTTGGAGCCTCATCGATCAACCCCAGATCGGTGAACTCGCGCAAACCCTTCCAAACTTTCGTCAGCAGTGACCCGGAAGCGACCGGCACAACAATATGCCTCGGAGCACGCCATCCCAGCTGCTCCGCAACTTCAAAGCCCAACGATTTACTGCCTTCGGAATAGTAGGGGCGCATATTCACATTCACAAACGCCCAACGTCGTTCATCCGCAAGCTCGCTGCAAAGGCGGTTTACATCGTCATAGTTGCCGCGCACCAGAATGACAGAGCCGAAAATCGCCGCCATGTTGATCTTCGCCCGTTCCAGATCATGCGGCACGAACACCATCGTGTTGAGCTTTGCTTTGCGACCATGTGCCGC
>DAOUJE010000047.1:0-13286 GCA_034423055.1 Dehalococcoidia bacterium
TGTATCCGCCGACGACGGCCATGATGCGCATCATGGCCGTCGTCGGCGGATACATGCGCTACGGCGAATGCGAACGCGTAGGCAAAGACCGCGACCGCTTCCGCTTCAAACACGGCGAAAGACTCGACCGCTTCGCCCGACTCCTACTCCCCTACGCCCGTAACGTCAGCGCCGTAGACAACATGCTCGAACAAGCCGACCTAGCCGGCCAAATGACAACCCAAACCCTAGGCTTCGCCAGCAACTAACACGTCATTCCGACGGAAGTCGGAATCCAGAGGCAAAAGGAGGGCCAATATGCCATCCACAAAATACGCCGGAACCCTCACTTCCAAAGAGCGAACTCTCCGCGCCCTCCGTGGCGAACCCGTCGACCGACCGCCCGTAACCAACCCCACCAACGTCGCAACCGTCGAGCTCATGGACCTCGTCGAAGCGCCCTTCCCTAACGCCAACCGCGACCCGGAGATGAACGCCCGACTCGCCGCAACCGGCTACACCCAGCTCGGTTTCGACGCCATCGCACCCTACTTCTCCATCATCCAAGAGTCATCCGCCCTTGGATGCGAGATGCAGTGGGAAGGCAAAGACAACTGGCCCACCGTCCGCATGTCCAGACCCATCTGGAAAACCGTCGACGACATCAAAATGCCCGACGGCTTTCTGGAGCACCCCGACAACCGGGCCATAACCGACTCGATCCGCATCCTCAAACAGGAATTTGGGGACGAAGTAGCCATCATCGGAAAGACCATGGGCCCCTGGACACTCGCATACCACGTCTTCGGCGTCGAGCCGTTCCTCCTAGCAACTGTCGACGACCCACCGATGATCATGGACATGCTACACAGGTTGAAACAGTTCACCATCGAGTTTGGCCTCGCCCAGATCGAAGCTGGCGCCGACGTCCTGACCATCCCTGACCACGCAACCGGCGACCTCGTCAGCGGCGAATACTACCGGCGATTCCTCATGGAACTCCACCACGATTTAGTCGAAGAACTACCCGTACCCATCATCCTGCACATCTGTGGAGCAACTGTCGACCGCATGCCTTACATCGCTACCACCGGCATGGCAGCCTTCCACTTCGACTCCAAAAACGAACCCTGCGAATCCATGCACGCCGTAGACGGCGGCATAAACCTCGTCGGCAACATCAACAACCCCGTAACCCTCTACTCCAAATCCCCCGAAGACGTCCGCGCCGAAGTCTTCCGAAACCTAGACGCCGGTGTCCAACTCATAGCCCCCGAGTGCGCCATCCCCCTAAAAACCAAACTCGAAAACCTCCTCGAAATCCCCAGAGCCGTAGAAGACTGGGCTGCCGAACACTGGGACTACTCCGAGAACTAGCCCGCGTCATTCCCGCGAAGGCGGGAATCCAGATGGCCATCATTCCCGCCACTTATCATTCCGACCCGCCACTTGTCATTCCGAGCGCAGTGAGGAATCTATAAAACACCACGCGCATCCCTATCCCATCTCCCCCACGTGAGACACGTGCGCAACTTCCGTCATTCTCGCGGAGGCGGGCGCTTCAGCGGACGGAACGTCCATCCAGAGGGGCGGTGGTGTGGGGCATCACAGCCCATCATTCAAATCACAGTTCAGACAACATCTTCTTCTCCCACCGCGTCCAAAATGCCGCAAGCAAACAGGGCGCAAAGACCGCCAGATAGTAAAATCAAACAATCCGCCGCAAATAATCGCGCGCGCCGCTAGTCGCACTCGACAACCTTAACCTTTCCCAAAACCCCATGCCAATCGTCAACGACGGCCTACAACGAGAGTTCGAATGGGTCACACGACCCGGCGAGCAGAAGCACATCGGCGAAGCACTCGACCTCGCCGATGAGGTCATGCAAGAGATCGCCTACCAGCTCATCATCGGCAAAAACCTCGAAGTCGACCGTCTCACCAAGCACTGCCTAGACAACGGCTACACCGCAAACCACATCCTCGACCACGGTTTGTTGAACGGCATGGCAATCGTCGGCGTCAAGTTCCGCGACAACGTCATCTTCGTCCCCGAAGTCCTCGTCGCAGCACGCGCCATGAAAGCCGGAATGGCACACATCGAACCCATACTCTCCGCCTCCGGCATCGAGCCCATCGGCACCGTAATCATGGGCACCGTCAAAGGCGACCTCCACGACATCGGCAAGAACCTCTGCATCATGATGCTCCGAGGCGCCGGATGGACCGTACACGACCTCGGAGTCGACACCTCACCCGAAGAGTTCGCCGACGCTGTCATGGAGTTCGAAGCCCAGATCGTCGGCATGTCCGCCCTACTCACCACCACAATGCCCAACATGGGACGCACCATCTCTTACTTCGAAGACATCGGCCTGCGTGACGAAGTCCGCATGATGGTCGGCGGCGCACCCGTAACCCGCGAATTCGCCGACGAAATGGGCGCCGACGGCTACGGCGAAAACGCCGTAGACTGCGTAGAAACCGCCAGCGACCTCCTAGAACTCCAAAAAGAACTCGCCTGACACCAAATCGGGCACCAGCGCCATGGACAACGGCCACAAAAACGGCCACCACAAACCCGTCATTCCCGCGCAGGCGGGAATCCAGATGGGAGGACGCGCCGGATTTCCCCCGCTCGGCGGGGGAAATGTCCGAAGGACAAAGGGGGCCCAGCTGGCACATCTCAACTCTTCCTCGCAGGGAGACCCCCAATTCCCCTCTCCCTCGATGGGAGAGGGTCAGGGTGAGGGTGAACGGGGCGGCCAAGGGGCTGCAGGATCGGGCAAAACCCCCAACCTCGACGTCGATGCTGCACGCGCCAGCATGACACGCATGGCAAACATCTTCGCCGACATCGCCAAACACGCCGAAGAATCAACCCAAGGCCGCTGCCCCTACAAAGACGCAAAATCCCACTGCACCGCCAAATTCGGATGCGACAACCAACACTTCACCAAAAACCCTCTAGACCTGCCAATCTGCACCGCCCGCGACGGCGACCTAGACTACCGCTCCGCATGGCAAATCTAAACCGCCCCTTTCGCCTTGCGAAAGGGGCGCGAGCGAGCGGGGTATGCCCGGGGACGGGTGGTCGGGTTTCCCCCATTCATGGGGGAAATGTCCGAAGGACAAAGGGGGAGCGACGCGGCAAGCGCAGGTTCGAATCCTGCCCCTACCAACCATTCCTCCAAATTCCCTAGAATCCCATCCCAATGCCCCTAATCCATAACCAAACCACACTCCCCCTTCAACCCGGCAAATCCCTCTTCGACTACGCCGACGACCTCGCCGTCCGCGTACCAACATCCTGCAACCGCACCGGCGAGTGCCACGAATGCATCGTCGAAGTCCGCCAAGGCTTGGACGCTCTAGCTCCACTGACCGAGTCCGAAAACTTCCTCCGCGACAACTACCGACTAGCCTGCCAAGCCACCGTCGTAGACATCAAAGCCGACATCGAATTCAACATCCTCCGACGCCAACCCCGCATCCTAACCGAATCCATCCAACGCGACGACATCGAACTAGACCCCCTAACCGTCCGCGAAGGCGACAACATTGTTTTCAAAGGATCTGACGGCCCCCGCATCGTCGACCGCTACCGCGGCCGCATCCTAGGCATCGCCGCCGACATCGGCACCACAACCGTCGCAATGAACCTCGTCGACCTCGAGACCGGCGACATCCTATACACCGCTTCCTTCGAGAACCCCCAGCGCTTCGGCGGTTCCGACGTCATGAACCGCATCTCCTACGACACCGGCACCTACCGCGGCGAACTCAAAGCCGTCCTCGTCTCATCCATCAACTACGAGATCGGAGAAATGGTCCGCGCTCTCAAGATCCGACGCCGACACATCGTCGAATTCGTCGCCGTCGGAAACACCACCATGCGCGACATCCTATTCGGCATCGACGTCGAACCCGTCGGCCAGAAACCCTACAAGTCCCACATCGAGACCGACTTCACCGACGGCAAACGCGACACCACCGCCATCAACGTCCAAGCCCACGAACTCGGCATCCGCATAAACCCCAACGCCAACATCTACAGTGGCCCCCTAATCGCCTCCCACATCGGCTCCGACGTCGCCGCCGACCTCCTAACAATCGCCATCGACCAGCAAGACGACCCCGTCATGCTCATCGACATCGGCACCAACACCGAAATCATCGCCGGCAACAAAAACCAACTCCACGCCGCGTCCTGCCCCGCCGGCCCAGCCTTCGAAGGCGGAAACGTAACCTACGCCATGCCCGGCTACGACGGAGCAGTTGAACGCGTAACAATCCCAAACGGCGCGGCGGAAGCCCCCACTGTCATTCCGAGCGAAGCCGAGGAATCCCCGCCCACCAGATGCTTCGACGCCGCTCAGCATGACAATCAACCCACCCCCCTCCTCTCCACCATCGGCAACTCCCCACCCATCGGCATCTGCGGCTCCGGACTAATAGACCTCCTAGCCGAACTTCGACGCCACGACATCATGAACGAACTCGGAAACTTCAACGACGGCTCCGACGAATTCACATTCCACCACGAAAACCGACTCACCCTATCCCGAGCCGATATCTCAGCCCTAGCCCAAGCCAAAGCCGCCAACTACTGCGGACAAAACATCGTCCTCGAAACCACCGAAACTACACCCGACGACTACATCCGCCTCTACCTAGCCGGCGGCTTCGCCAACTACATCGACATCCAAAACGCCATCGACATCGGCTTCATCCCCGATATCCCACCCGACCGCATAACCAAAATCGGCAACGCCTCCCTCCAAGGCGCCACTATCATGCTCACCAACGCCACCAAACGAGCCACCATCGAAACCCTAGTGGCAGATATCACCCACATAGAACTAGAAACCAACCCCAACTTCTTCGACCATTTTGTCGAGGGCTGCCAGTTCAAAAAGTGATCCCCCTTCCCGCAGGAGGAGCTCCAGGGGGCCTTCGCAATACCTAAGGCGACTCGAGCGAGAAAAGTGAGGTCTCGGAGGATACCCAGCCATTGCAGTCCCCAGTCATGTTCTCATCGTCGACTTTACACCGACCGCCAACGCTCACGAGCGACGGTCCGGAGACATCGCATCCTAGATTTTCATACCCCTCCGGAAATCTACCAAGTACAACCAACTTGCCTCGTGCGTACCATATAATCGTCGAATGTGCCCCAAGATTGGCACTTCCGGCGGTTGCCGCTACGTGTTAAGCCGTCGTCAAACTCAAAAAAACGCTCCAACGCAAACTTTCAGATGCCAATAGAAATAATCGGCGACGTCAATCGCAAACCTGCGTCCAGTGCATACCTCGTCGATCTCATTCAAGATCGACCATCCCTTACGGGTCAACTCTACTTCGCTTTTCCGGTGATCGGTTCCCTTGAAGGCCGACACGTAATCGATGCCATTTTGATCACGCCAAAGAACGGAATCATCGTTTTCGATCTCGTAGAAAGTGCTCTACACATCGGGGATTATCACGTTCGGCAAGATGAATCAGCAAACAAATTAGAATCTCGATTGAAACTCCAGCAAGATTTACATGAACAACGTGATCTTTTGGTCCCTATAAGCACTATTTCATTCGCGCCCGCAGTAAATCAGTTGGGACTCTATGCCCAATCAGGGTATCCGTTAGTCAACTCAAACAATCTGTTCGATCACATCGAATCTACCAAATGGATCAATTCGTCCCATGACATATATTTCCGAACGTTATCTGCTATCCAAAATATAACGACAATTCGCAAGCCCCGTGTCAAGAGAATTGTAACGAATCCAAGTTCACGTGGTGATATATTGAGTCAATTGGAAGATTCTATCGCCACATTCGATTCGAAACAGATTCGAGCGGTGCTCGAGACATTAGACGGTATACAAAGGATCCGCGGTTTGGCGGGGTCTGGCAAAACTGTAGTTTTGGCAGCTAAAGCGGCATATTTGCATACGTTGTACCCGGATTGGCTGATTGCCGTTACGTTCAAAACAAGATCTCTGAAAGGCCATTTTCGGCATCTGATTAATCGATTCGCTTACGCCAGCGGAATCGAACCCGATTATAACAAGCTACGAATCCTGACTTCATGGGGCGCTCCCGGAGGTGGAGAGAGAGAAGGCATTTACCACGAGATATGTACGGAACACAACGTAACGTATTACGATTTCAAGACTGCCCGTCAATCATTCACAAAGGACGATACTTTTGAAGCAGTTTGTGCTGAAGCCTTCGAAACAATCAATAGCTTTCGACCCAAGTATGACGCTATGCTGATCGACGAGGCGCAAGACCTGCCAGTGGATTTTTTGCGACTATGCTACCTATTCACAAAGCCGCACAAAAGATACGTTTACGCTTACGATGAACTTCAAAACCTGACTGAAGATTCATTGCCTCCTCCTCAAGAGTTTTTGCAGGGTTTAGACTCCGAAGACACTGTGGGAGGCATCACCAGCTTCGATTCCAATGATCCTGGACAAGACATCATCCTTCCAACGTGTTACCGTAATTCGAAACCTATATTGACAACTGCTCACGCTTTGGGATTCGGTATATACCGCAAACCTACTCAGAGCCGAGAAACCGGATTGATCCAAATGTTTGATCACCCGCCGTTATGGACCGATATCGGATATCGAATCAAAGATGGATCCTTGGCAGACGGTCAACTCGTCAACCTTGAACGCACAGCCGAAAACAGCCCCGATTTTTTGGCAAACCACTCCACCGTCGACGATCTAATCAGATTCGAAGTTTTCGATAGCGAACAACAACAAGCAGATTGGTTAGTTCAGCAGGTCACACATAATTTAACGCACGATGAACTGCGTCCCGAAGATATTATGATCATCAATCCCGATCCCCGAACCACCCGTCAGCGAACTGCTATACCTCGCAGTCTATTGTACGAACTAAAAATAAACACCCATTTAGCTGGAGTTGATACCAAGGCGGATGTATTTATACCTGAGAATTCTGAATCCGTTGTTTTCACGGGGATACACCGTGCTAAGGGAAACGAAGCAGCAATGGTTTATATCATCAATGCACAAGATTGTTATTACTCGCCGTTCAACCTCGCGAACATTCGTAACCAACTTTTCACGGCTATCACGAGGAGCAAGGCTTGGGTCCGAATTCTTGGCGTGGGAAGTGCCATGAAACACTTGACTGAAGAATATCAACGTTTGAAACAACATAATTTTGAACTCCGTTTCGTTTATCCGACGAGCGAACAAAGAAAACAATTACGAATCGTCCATCGTGATATAACCGAACAGGATCGTCAACGCATCGACAGCAAAGACAAGCAACTACAATATCTCATCGATGATCTAGAGAAGGGGGTTTTACATGTCGAAGATTTAGACAAAAACGTAGTGGATAAGCTCCGGTCAATGCTGTCATGAACGACGTAACCGTGACTAACAACGTAGTCGCACAAATAAATTCTTTAATCAGCTGGCTTATTCAAAATGGCCTCTCGGATGATCAAAATCCTCCTTTCTCACGCGAATTACCGGACGGTTCGTTTGAGGTAGTTTTCAACGGTTCTCAATACGTTTCCGATGCAATGAAAAATCGACCTTATTCGGATATCTACGATCGTTTCACTGCCGAACGCGTTTATAACATCAAAATGCCTGATGGTGCACTAATCCAAATGATGTATCATATTCGAAACGATGAGATTATCCGGCATCGTTTGGCTATGTTTCCATCTCCACATTTGGACGTGTTCCAGAACGAACCGGATTTATATTTGGAGGACGATATTTTCGCAGATGTTGTAGCGCGAAATGTTTTGCCAGTACCAATTCGATTTGATTATGACGGCCGAGACGAATCGGCACGCGATTTGGATCATCCCAAATCACATCTGACACTCGGTCAATATGAACATTGTCGAATTCCAGTGTCATCTGCTTTAACGCCTTTTTGGTTTGTTCATTTCATCCTACGGAATTTCTACAACACCGCATTTTCAAAGTATTCGGTCAGCATTCCCACTTTCGCGTTGAGTTTCACTGAGTGCATAACCGAAAGCGAAAGTAACGTCGTTCACATTGCCGTGCCGAGTTCATCGAGTTGAAGCTGATTTCATACTGGGCACAACCCGTGTGAACAAACCAACCCGAGACAGACGAGAGCCTAATCCCCAAATCATCGCTCCAATCCTAACAATTCCTGTTCAAACTTGACTCATCCACTCGATCCACGGCGGTACCCGCCTTACACCTGTGGGGCAGCAGGCGCAACGTCGGTCGAAATCCTAGTCATTCCCTAAAATCCGCAACTCCGGATTCAGTCAACCCTCACCAACCCCGCCCGCAAATGCTCCATCGGACGATCCTCTTTCAGCGATTTGTAGTGCCCACAAAGCAGCCGCAAATTCTCAAGATGTTCAGTCCCACCCTTCGACCGCGCGATGATGTGGTCCACCGTCAGATGCTGCGGCAAGAAATGCAAGCCGCTCCCGTCGTAGTTCCTCGGTAGCCGGCGTCACGAGAGACATGCTCGCTTCACAGGAGAGCAGACGTTGTTCGGCGGCGAGAAAGGCGAAGACTAATCCAAGCTTTCCAAAACGAGCAACGAATACTTCCTGTCACCGGTCGCGCCCCGCCATGAGACGCGGATGTAAACGCCGTCGCTATGCCCGGGTTGATACGCACCGTTCCAGAACGGAACCTAGGCGGTGCGCTCGTTTCACAGCACGTCGTGATTGTCGAACGACGCTATCCCATAATCCAAATGGCACAAAAAGCCGGATTCGTGAAGATTGATCTGCTTCCAGCCGCGTCCAACTCCGTCCGACTGGATGGATGATTCAACGCTGTGACGGGTGTAGATGAAGTAGTCATATGTGACGTTGCGCTTCCCGCGGAACACGAACAGGTCATGGTCGTCGTCATGTTCGAGAACGCCGTCAACCCATTCACCATGAGGCAGCACTGTAGCGTTTGAAGCCGCCCTGTCTTCATGATCGTCTTCCGATGGAACGACCGTCACTTCAAATCCGTGCAACTGGACAGCTTCAACCGGAACATCGACCTGGTAACCGCCCCACGTAGCTCTTAACCAATCTTCAAGTTTGTGCAGAGATGCGGGACTCGCTGCACACCCCATCGCCGGAGCGACTAGAAATCCCAGAAGGATGAATGACCTAACCATCATTTCCCCTTTGAGTTAGGCTCCAGCTGGCAGGTACGCCCGCTGAAGGCTACGCAGGTCGAAACCTATAACAGGTTGGTGGCCCACGGCGTAGTCGTACACAGCGGCTTTGAATATGCCTTCTAGCGTTTGCAACACCATCATGCCTATCAAGAACATCGCAGGACCGACAATCACACCTGCTGCGGGATCGACGTAGCGCCCTAGTCCGAAACCGACGATTCCCGCCAACAGAACGTTCATCACGTAAAAGAACCAGAAACCGAACGCCGCCGTCACCTGCTCGCCCCACGTGCTCCGCATCATGTCCACCGAGCGTCTAATTGCACTGATTGGGTTCTTTCCCTCCGAAACGATGACTGGTATCACGAAAAACGTGGCGAGCAACCATAACTGGCGCAAAACTGCCGCCAGCAAGCCAAGTAGCCATAAGCGTCTGCTCGCCTTGCTCGCCGTCGCAAGAAGCTTGATGAACGTCATCACTACGGCCACTATGGCCGCCCAGAAAAACAGATGGTGCACCTTTTTCACAGCGGCGAGAAGACCAGACTTGATGTTGGGATTACCGCCGCGAAGACGCTCCATAGCGGCGGATACCAGAGCCGCATTGAAAAACACAGGGATGAAATAGAAAAACACGAGATATCCCAAAACCACGCCCACAATAACTTCAGTGCGGTAGCGTCCTGAATAGTCAAGCGTGAGCGGTACGGTGCCCAACAGGGTGAGAGCGAGAACCACAGTCCCTATCAACGACATTATCGGGAACAGCACCAACTCCGGATCCATCCGCAACACGCTCCAACTCATTTTCATCAACGAGAACGTGTGTTTGATCGTGTCGAACATTTAGCGTACCGTCATTTCTTCATCCAGCCTTCGTCGCAACCATCCTATCACCAGCACTATTTATCTGCCATATAGAGTTGGGTGTGCAAAACAGAATCGACAATCCCAAGTGTCCGTGAACGCCACCCCCGCCGCCCCGCCCCAAATCGAACGGCGGATCAAAATAGATCAAATCCACACACCCACCACCCCTCCCACACATCACATCCAAATCTTCCCGCGAAAATCGTCCGATTAGGTACGTTGCAAACACCCGCTTGTGCCGTCGTTGTCATGATGTTCAGTTTATGCCGTGAGTGTCGTCACACAGGGGATATTGGCAATACTGTGTGCAACATGGTTTAGCCTCTCGTCCGGAGGTTTTCCATCACACTTCCCCTCTGGATTCCGGCTTTCGCCGGAATGACGTGGTGTTGGCCGGGATGACGTGTGGTTGCGATCGAATGACGTGTGCCCAATGCCGTACGGGCATACCCCGTACCCATCGCCCCTTCATCCCTGAATCCTCATCATCCTTGTTCACACAGGTGCTACCCTAATCAAAACCAACGAAACCCACCCCACCATCCCACCCCCACCCATGAAAAAAGCGCTCATCACCGACTACGTCTGGCCCAACATCGACGTCGAATCCGAAGTCCTCAGAGCAGGCGGTGTCGAACCCGTCGTCGCTCCCGATACCTCCGAAGCAACCCTCGCTGAATTGGCAACCGACGCCGACATAATCATGTTCTGCTTCGCGCAAGTCACCGGCAACGTCCTCAAATCCGCCGAAAAGTGCATGGTGGCATCCCGATACGGCATCGGAGTCGACAACATCGACATCCCGACCGCCACCGAGCTCGGCATCGTCGTCACAAACGTTCCCGACTACTGCATGGACGAAGTCACTGACCACGCGATCGGCATGATCCTCGCCCTCAACCGCCGCCTCGGACAGCACGACGCCCAAGTCAAAGCCGGCGGCTGGGCAAACGTGACCCTCGACCAACCCATGCACCGCACCCGCGGCGCCACCCTCGGCATTCTCGGATACGGACGAATCGGACGCTCCATCGCCGACAAAGCCGCCAGCTTCGGCATGAACCTCATCGCCTACGACCCGCTCATCGAACCCGGCCAAAACATCGACGGCACCGAGATCACAACCTTCGAAGACGTCCTGAAACGCTCCCATTTCATCACCGTCCACACCCCCCTTACCCCCGAAACCGAAGGCATGATCGGCCCCGACCAACTCGCCATGATGATGCCCGGCTCGATAATCGTCAACTGCGCCCGCGGCGGAATCATCCAAGAACAAGCCCTAGCCGACGCCCTCCACTCCGGCCACCTGGCAGGCGCCGGCATCGACGTGGTAGAACCCGCACCCCCACCTGACGACCACCCCCTCCTCGGCGCACCCAACATCATCATCACCCCCCACACCGCCTTCTTCTCCCAAGCCTCCACCATCGAACTAGAACGCCGAACCGCCCAAGAAGCCCTCCGCGTCCTAAACGGCAACAAACCCCAAAACCTAATCAACCCCGACGTATTGGGCAAGAGTCGAGTAGGGATCTAACTATGTCATTCTGAACGCAGCGAAGCGAAGTGAAGAATCTCAACCAACCCCACTCAGATTCCTCTCTTCGCTCGGAATGACATCGCACCAACCCATGAAAATCACCAACGCAACAACCATCCCAGCGATATGTCATTCTGAACGCAGCGCCCTCACACCATGTCATTCTGAACGTAGCGAAGCGAAGTGAAGAATCTCTACCAAATCCACCGAGATTCCTCGCTCCGCTCGGAATGACATCTGTCCACCAACGCCAACAACCCCCGGTTCGAACAATGAAAGTCACCCACGCAACATGTCATTCCGAAAGCACCACCCACATACCATGTCATTCTGAACGTAGCGAAGCGAAGTGAAGAATCTCTACCACCCTACCGAGATTCCTCGCTCCGCTCGGAATGACAGCAACCCACAACCCCAAAACCACAACCCACCCATGAAAATCACCAACGTAACCGCCATCCCCGCCTCATCATCGCCCCGAGGCCAAGCCCGAAACTACATCTTCGTCAAGATCGAAACCGACGAAGGCATCACCGGTTGGGGCGAAGCCACCGCCGGACCACTCGCCGTCGCCACCATGGTCGACGAATTCGGCGAACTCCTCATCGGCAAAGACCCGCACCGCATCGAGCAGCACTGGCAAACCCTCTACCACCACTTCCACGTCCGAGGCGGCGTAGTCCAGCTCTCCGCAATCTCCGGCATCGAAATCGCCCTCTGGGACATCAAAGGCCAAGCCCTCGGAGTCCCCGTCTACGAACTCCTCGGCGGAAAGATGCGCGAGAAGATCTGGTGCTACGGACGCTGGGACGGCCTAACCCCCGAACTCGCCGTCGAAAACGCCCTCCGCTACACCGAACAGGGCCTCACCGCGCTCAAAGGCGATCCATTCGACCACCGCGGACTCTTCATCCCCATCGAAGCCGAACGCATCGCCATTAAGAAGCTCGAAGCAGTCCGAGAAGCAGTCGGCGACGATGTCGAACTACTCGTCGAAGTCCACGGACGCCTCGCACCCGCCGACGCCATCCGCATCGGCAACGCCATGGAGCCATACCGCCCATTCGTCTACGAAGAACCCGTCCCACCCCAAAACCTCGACGCTCTAGCCCGCGTCTCCGAGCAGGTCAACATCCCTCTCGCCACCGGCGAACGACACATCACCAAGTGGGACTACACCGATCTGCTAGCCCGCCAAATCGTGAAGATGATCCAGCCCGACATCGCCCAAGCCGGCGGCATCCTCGAACTCAAGAAGATCGCCGCAATGGCCGAAGCCCACTACGTCGGCTTCCAGCCCCATAACCCATACGGCCCCTTCTGCACCATCGCATCCCTCCACGTCGACGCCTGCACCCCCAACTTCATGATCCAAGAAGGCGGCATCCACCCCTGGTTCCAAGACGCCACCATCGGCGACTTCCCAACCCAGAAAGACGGCTACCTCCCACTCCCAACCGCCCCCGGCCTAGGCGTAGCCATGAACGAAGACTGGCTCAAAGCCAACCCCTGGCGCAAAGACGCCGCCCCCTGGCGAGCCACCGACGGCACCATCCCCTCCCTCCAAGAAACCAACTGGTCCTAACCATCGGGTTTCCCCCGCTAGCGGGGGAAATGTCCGAAGGACAAAGGGGGCGCGGTGAGCGAAGCGATACCGCAGGGGGCGCCAACCACCACGCATCACCAACGACATACAATGATGCGTATATTGATGCAC
>DAOUJE010000048.1:0-47554 GCA_034423055.1 Dehalococcoidia bacterium
CATGTACGCTCGCGTCTCCCTTTGTCGAATGAATTCCATAATAATGCACTGCACAATCCGCTCTTGAAACCGCGTCCTGTGGAACGCATCCCCCAGAGGTTATATACTGCGCACAGCGTCCAAATAACTGCCCGCGATTCTGAACATGACGACCGCGCCAATTGCTACAACTTCGACTGACAGAACCGATCGAAGACAGTCTCAAGATGCAGTCTTGCGTGTCGACGATTTGCACGTCTACTACGAAACGGCAGCGGGTGACGTTAAAGCCGTCAACGGTGTCACGTTCGATCTGCGTCCAGGTGAACGTCTTGCTTTGGTAGGCGAGTCCGGTAGCGGAAAGAGCACCATGGCCACTGCGCTGATGCGCATGACTCGGCCGCCCGGAAAAATCGTATCTGGCAGCATCCAACTGGGCGGACGTGATCTATTGCAACTCAACGAAGCCGAGATGAGGCGCGCCAGACTCGCCGAGATTGCCCTCGTACCACAAGGCGCAATGAACTCGCTGAACCCTGTTATCCGGATCGAAAAACAAATCATCGATGGTATCTTAGACCACGTAATCGAAGAAACTCCGGGAACAACTCGCAGATCCGAGGAATCTTCGTTCGCCCGAGCTGATGATTTCGGTGCCTTGGCAAGAACGCCGACGCGTTCGGAACTGCGCGAAAAGGTCGCAGATCTTTTGACCAACGTCGGTTTATCGCCATCCGTCGCCCGTATGTATCCCCACGAGCTCAGCGGCGGAATGAAACAGCGAGCTGTTTTGGCTATCGCAACGTGCCTTTCGCCAAAAGTGATCGTCGCCGATGAACCGACCAGTGCGCTCGATGTCGTCGTACAGCGCCAAATAATGCAGACGCTCGGCAGGTTGCAATCCGGCATCGATGCCGCCGTGATCTTAGTCGGTCACGACATGGGACTAGTAGCGCAGTTCGCCGACACCATCGGCGTCATGTACGCCGGACGATTGGTCGAGCTTGGTCCAGTTTCTCAAATCTTCGAAGCCCCTCAACATCCTTACACTAAGTTGCTCATCGACAGCCTGCCATCGTTTAGCCAGAAGAAAGAGTTCATCGGAATCCCAGGCATGCCGCCACGCCTGCTGAACCTCTCATCAGGGTGCACATTCTATCCACGTTGCCCCTCTGCAATGGATGTGTGCCAAGACACTGATCCCGTGAACATCGAAGTGAAACCAAACTGGCGCACCGAGTGCCACTTGCATACTGAAGCGGTGTCGAATGGCTAATCTGCTTGAACTCGATAACGTATCTAAAATCTTCGGCGGCGGGTTCTTCAACCGCTCAAACGTCACGATAGCCGTTCAAGATGTTTCGTTGGCGATACCTGAAGATCGACCTACTATAACGGCCATCGCTGGTGAAAGCGGGAGTGGCAAGACAACGCTCGCAAGGTTGCTTTTGGGTGTGATTCCTCCGACTTCCGGACAAGTCCTGTACCAAGGCGAAGATGTCCAGAAAATGCGCTCGCGCGACTGGCTGAATTTCCGCCGCGAGGTCCAACCGATTTTCCAGGACCCATTCGAAGCCTACAATCCCTTCTACACGGTCGATCACGTCCTACATCGTCCGATCCGCAACTTCAAACTCGCCTTGAACGCGCAAGAGCGAGACCAACGCATAGAAGAATCTCTCCGCATGGTCGGTTTGCAGCCTGACGAGACGTTGGGGCGTTACCCCCATCAGTTGAGCGGCGGTCAAAGGCAACGCGTCATGGTCGCTCGCGCGCTCCTCCTGCGCCCCCGGATCATCCTAGCCGACGAACCTGTCTCGATGGTCGACGCCTCACTCCGAGCCACGATTCTGCGGAGTATCCGAGACCTCAATCGCGACTTTGGCATATCGGTCATCTACATCACCCACGATCTGACTACCGCCTACCAGATGTGCGACAACATCATCGTCATGTACCGCGGCGTCGTGGCGGAAGCAGGCAGCGTCGAAGAGGTCATCCAAAACCCGAAGCACCCCTACACCCAGCTACTTATCGACTCCGTGCCACAGCCGGATCCCAAAGCCGCTTGGGGCGAAGAGGACGACGAGTCGGTAGACAGAGTCGATGAGAGTTCAATCGTCACCGATCAATGCAAGTTCGCACCGCGATGCAAATATGTAATGGCGGAATGCACCGATTCGGCACCACCCTTGCGCACAATCGGACCAAACCAGTTGGCCAGTTGCTTCCTCTATACCGATCGACCAGAGGTCGAAGACCCGGACATCGGACAGTCATTCGAGTACCCGGTGATTGAATCCGCCGAAGTCACGAACTAGCCATCTTTGACGAGGTTACTTCGCGAGTTCCTCGATCTCTACGGATTGGTTCACCGCGATATCTTCACTGACCTGTACGACGCCGCTTGGCCAAACCACTTCGATTTTGTCGACCTTCACAGCTTTACCCAGCCCGAAATGCAAATCAATACAGTTCATGCTCAAGAACGACGAACTGCCAAGAACATCTTGAACTTGCGTCGTTAACTCTCCCGAACCCTCTATGTCGGCCGTCACTTCGACGCGGGCTCCGATACCGTCAGCATTGCTACCTGTCCCGTCGATGCTCTGACGGCCAGTCAGTTTCACCGACAACCAGTTTCCCTCACGCGCATTGCTCATCCACAAGAACAATGGGCCACGGAAAAAGTCGATCGTTTTTTCAGAAATGAACACCGGACCATTGCTGTTAGTGCCTAGCAGATCGACCGTTCCATCACCATTAAGGTCGCACTTAGCCAAGCCTTTGCCGTTTTCGTGGTAGCGACGGTCCAGCCGTTGCCGTTCAGGATCGAACTCCGGGTTGTCCGGGTCAACAACCTTGTAGTTGACCCCTTGAATATCGAGTAATTGCGCCTCGACGGTTATATCCTCGAACTGCCCCGCGCCGTCACCCCGCAACATTCGTCCTGAACCTGTGTACTTGAAGCCGTTCGGACCTTCTCCTCTGCCACCCATCGCTCCGAGCCAATAAAGGTCCTGGTCACCATCATTCTCGTAGTCGAAAAACGCCGTGCCGAAGCCGAAATCATATGCAGCCAACCCAACTGGCTGTTCCACATCGTTCCAAACCTTCAGAATGTTGGATTGATCCAGTGATTCTGGAGGAAATGCTTGGCTCGTGGCAACATCGGTCTGCGGCGCAACATTCTTGAAATCCCCGATCAGACCCATCTCATCGTCTTCCACGACACCATCATTTCGCAGCAGGAAGTGGTAACACGTACCCCATCCTTGAGCGTGGCTATAGGCGCAATCGCCTGAAGGCACCGGAGGCACATCGTAGAGCAAGAAGTGATAGCCGATGTTTGTGATGAAAATATCCAAGTCCTCGTCCGAGTCATAGTCCCCCAACGCAAACCCCATCCAAGCACCTACGGCATCAACACCCATCTCCTCCTCTATCGAAGCGAATCTCACCTCATCCCCATCCGTGTCGTTGCGATAGACCTTCAACGTATCCCCATCATCCGCTAACCAAAGGTCCAAATCCCCATCCGAATCGTGATCAAAGAACAACGAGGCCAATGTCTGCCCTGTCGGGTCCCCAATCCGATTACCATTCGCATCCTTTAACGACGCGTCGTATCCCCTAACCATCTGCCCCGTATCCGGGTCTTCCCACTCCATCGGCTCGCCATCCGGACTCAACATCTTGATTGGCGGACTGATCAACCCCGCAGATTCAGTCACATCGCTGAATGTCAGATCACGATTGTTGATGTAGAGCCGGTTGTAGTGCCCGTGGTGGCGAGGATCGTCGAACCGGATGAAGTCTTGGTCCAACCGGTTGCCGACAAACACATCCGTCCAACCATCGTTGTTCACGTCTCCGCAGGCGATAGTGATCGCCGACTGCACATTTATGTCATCGCCGAAAGCGGAGTCCGTAACATCTTCAAACCGCTCACCTTCTACGTTCCTGAGCAAACGATCCTTGATCGCGTTCGTCAGCGACTTGTTGCCAACCGCGGATCGGTAATCGAGTTCATCGCCAATAAGTCCGTATCCCGCGACGTAGAGGTCCTGATACCCGTCATTGTCAAAGTCGCACGCTGCGACGGCCGTGCTATTCGACAGTGCCAAATCCGCACCTAACTTCTCACCTACCTCCGTAAACACGTTGTCGCCATCGTTGCGGAATAGCAGGTTCGGACCGCCCGGTGCCTCTGGGAACTCCGAATCCGAATTCGCCTGTGTGACATAGAAATCCATGTCACCGTCACGGTCGAAGTCGAAGAACGCAGAGCCAGGATGCCAGTTGTTCACGAACGCGTTCTTGCCGAGCGCCTCTCGGGCAATGTTGGTGAACGGCATTATTGGCTCCTTACCCGGAACTATTACGGGCTGGAGTGACGGAGTTGCCGTAGGAACTGGAGTCGGACTCTGCGGCCTTGTCGTCGGCAACACGTTCCTCATTACCGTCGGCAGGACAGTAGCCGTTTGAGGGACAGCGGTAGATATTTGCACCAGTGCGCGGTCCGGCTCTTCATCTTCAGACGATCTAAAAATCAACAATAGGATTATCGCCAGACACAAGAGAACAGCAAAAGACAAAAAGGCCGCAGCCAAAGACAACGCGAATATTGATTGCCGGGTGGACATAGTTTCAGAATCTCAATCTAAAACAATAAAGCGGGTTGCGGTCATTATCCGCAACCCGCTCTCTAGAATTCCCACGACCCGCGAGTCGTGCTTTCGCCTTCTGTTACTCCGTGGGTTCAAGATTCATCGTGATCAGGTACCAACCCGTCCATGGCGGGTACGGAGCAGCATACGGGTCCTCGACACCAGGCCAACCGGTCCAGTATCGAGTGTTATGCACGATAACGTGCAGCTCTTCGGCGATATGAATCACTGGCAAATCGCGCAGGTACAGCTCGAACGCCTGCCGCGTCAACTCAACGTAGCGAGGATCATCGGGCGAGTGCAACATGCCTTCCATCTCGTCCAAGATCGCGTCCATTTCTGGGTTCTCGTAACGTCCACCTTGCACTGCACCTTGATAAACCTCTCCAGGAGGAGCGGAGTTCTTCGAATGGTAAGACTTGAACGTCGTGTACGGTTCCGTGATCGATCCACACTGCACCCAAACCACTTCGGTCTCGCCCAGGCGCAATCGGTCCCCGATCGTCGCCGGTTCGCCTTGTTTGAAGGTGGCGTCGAAACCGCCTGCCTGCAACTGTTTCTCGAGGAACGGTCCTTGCGGTCGAAGCCAAGACGGGATTTCCAACGTGATCTCTACACGTTCACCGTCTTTGGTCCAGAACCCCTCAGAGTCTTTCGAATAACCCGAATCCGTCATCCGTGTTTCAACCTTTGCCGGGTCCGGATCGTTCGGATTGTATTTGTCGATGATGTCTTGCACCAACGGCAAGTACTGCTTGACCCCGTAGGATGATATCGGTACCACCACGGGTGGCACTCCACCTTCATACGCCAAGTTGGCGATTTCATTGCGGTCGATCGCGTGGTTGATCGCCCATCGAACGTTTACGTCGCTGAAGTGCTTCTTCTGGTTGTTCAATATCAACACGAAGTTGCATCCATCCGCAGCACCCCAAACAGGCCCTTCAAAGTTCCACGAACGTAGCGCATCGTTGAATCCTTTGGCAGCTTCAAACGTGCCCTTCAACAACGGCACACCTGCATCGGTCTGGTTGTTGATGTAGAGCTGACCTGCGATATCATCGTTTGCGATCGGGATGTACTTCAGCCGTTCCACTTTAGGCAAGTCGTGGAAACCAGTCTCAGCGCCCCACCAATCGTCTCTGCGGTCATACAGCTGAACCTCAGGTGTAGACAAGACCAACTCGAAAGCACCGGTCCCCAAAGGCCAACCCTTCGCGGGATCGTAGTTGTTGAACGTCAGCGGGTCCTCGTTTTCCCAAACGTGCTTGGGCACGATCACGACGTGGTTCTCATGACCGAATCCGAACTGCTCCTGGAAGAAACGCGGATCAGGGCGCGTCAACTTCATCGTGAAGTTGTAGTCGTCGTGGACTGTGACACTCTCGATCTTGTCCGCAAAGAGCGTCGATCGGTTCATGTCCGGGGCATTCGCTATCACCATGTCAACGGTGAATTTGAAATCGTGCGCGGTGAACGGCACACCGTCAGACCACTTCACTCCTTCGCGAACCTTTACATCAATCTCGTCGAGTGTGTCGTTGTACTCAAACGATTCGCCCATCCACGAGATGATCTTTCCATCGTTCAAGTTCGTGTAAAACAGGTGCTCGATCAAACCCTTTTCAGACGCGTGTCGGGCATGAGAGTTGCCGGGCAACCACCAGTTGAAATTCTCGACGTTGTCATGCTGCGTCCTATATGACCCGCTCCAGTGGGTAAATACCACCGTGCGGTTACGAGGCACATCCTTCAACGCGCCAGGGTCTGGGGTCGGGGTGACTTCCTTCTCGACGATGACCTGCTTCTCAACCTCCACCGTCTGCACCACGGTCTCGCCCTGAACCACAACTTCCTTCTCAACCTCGACCGTCACTGGCACCTCGACCGCGACTTCTTCCTTCACCACAACCGTCTGGACCACCGTTTCGGTGCCTCCACACGCCCCGATGGCGACTAACGCGACGAGCGCGGCGACACCGGACACAAACGTCGACAGCATCCATTTCTTTGACAGCTTCACGGTTGGTACCCTCCTAGTACTGGTTAGACAACTTCATACAGATTAAAGGAAACCGAAGCGGAAATCAATCCAAGTATTTCGTCACGTTTCCATCATATTGTTACGAATTTCACAATCATGAGCCGTCACATCCGCAATTAGAGAAATGATCTTTGTCAGCCAATATTCCAGACGGTACAAGCAAAACGGGCTACGGTCGTTTGACCGCAGCCCGTTCAATCCTAGCGTCGGCGATGTGATCGCCGTCTCAGAACTTGACTAGTTTCCAGTCGGCTCTAAGTTCAGCGTGATCTGGTACCAACCGTTCCACGGCGGGTACGGCGCAACGTACGGGTCCTCAACACCCGGCCAGCCTTGCCAATAGTGAGTGTTGTGAACGATCACGTGCAATTCTTCCGCAATGTGGATGACTGGCATGTCACGCAGGAACAGCTCCATCGCGCCTCGTGCTAACTCGACATAACGCGGGTCGTCAGGCGAGTGAAGCATCGCTTCCATCTCGTCCAAGATCGCGTCCATCTCCGGGTTCTCGTAACGTCCGCCCTGGACGGCACCTTGGTAAACCTCGCCAGGGGGACCGGAGTTCTTCGAGTGGTACGACTTGAACGTGTCGTAGGGCTCGTTGATGGATCCGCACTGGACCCACACAACTTCGGTTTCGCCCAGTCGCAAGCGGTCGCCAATCGTCGCCGGCTCGCCTTGCTTGAACACGGCATCAAAGCCGCCAGCCTGCAACTGCTTCTCAAGGAATGGACCTTGCGGCCTCATCCATGATGGAATCTCAAGCGTGATCTCCACGCGTTCGCCATCCTTCGTCCAGAACCCTTCCGAGTCTTTCGAATATCCGGCGGTCGTCATTCGTTCGTCAACCTTCTCGAGGCTGTGGTTGCCAGCATCGTATTTGTCGAGGATGTCTTGCATCAACGGCAGATATTGCTTCACACCATAAGACGAGATCGGAACGACCACTGACGGAACCCCGCCCTCGTAAGCCAGTCCGGTGATTTCGTCACGGTTGATGGCGTGGTTGATAGCCCAGCGAACATCGGTGCTTGAGAAGTGTGTCTTCTGGTTGTTGAGAATCAGCACGAAGTTACAACCGTCTGGCGCACCCCAAACCGGCCCTTCGAAGTTCCAAGACCGCAGAGCGTCGTTGAAGCCCTTGGCAGCCTCGAATGTGCCTTTCAGCAATGGCGGGCCAGCGTCAAGCTGGTTGTTGATGTAGAGCTGACCTGCGATGTCGTCGTTCGCAACCGGAATGTACTGAATGCGCTCAACCATCGGAGAGTCGTGGAATCCGATCTCGGATGCCCACCAGTCGTCTCGACGGTCGTAGATCTGAACTTCCGGTGTCGACAATGCCAGCCTGTAGGCACCAGTTCCCAACGGCCAACCCTTCTCAGGGTCATAGTTGTTGAACGTCAACGGGTCCTCGTTCTCCCAGACATGCTTCGGCACGATCGGAGTGTGGTTCTCCCAACCGAAACCGAACTGGACCTGGAAGAAACGCGGGTCAGGTCGCGAAAGGTGGATTGTCAGGTTGTAATCGTCATGAACGACCACTTCCGAAATCATGTCGTTCCAGTGCGTCGATCGGTTCAGATCTGGTGCGTTGGTCCGGACCATGTCGATTGTGAACTTGACGTCATGAGCTGTGAAATCAACTCCGTCCGACCACTTCGCTCCCTCGCGGATCTTCACATCGATCGCGTCTAGAGAGTCGTTGTATTCAAACGACTCTCCCAACCATGGGATGATGTTTCCCTCGTTCAAGTTCGTGTAGAAGAGGAACTCGATCAATCCCTTCTCTGATGCGTGGCGGGCGTGTGAGTTACCCGGCAACCACCAGTTGAAGTTCTCGACGTTGTCGTGCTGCGTACGGTAGGAGTCGCTCCAGTGCGTAATCACGAGCGTACGGTTACGCGGAACATCTCTCAACGCGCCGGGGTCCGGGGTCGGAGTGACTTCCTTCTCAACCACGACCTGTTTTTCGACCTCGACCGTCTGGACGACCGTCTCGCCTTGAACGATGACCTCTTTCTCGACCTCAACGGTTACTGGCACCTCAACCGCGACCTCTTCTTTGACGACAACCGTCTGGACAACCGTCTCGGTGCCCCCACATGCCGCCAAAGCCGTTAAGGCGATCATCGACGCGGCCGCTAACAAGACAGCTAACGGGCTCAACCTCTTCAATCGCATGATCTAATTGACCTCCTGACAACGCCGTTTCCGACTTCGTCTGTCTGGACATTTTTTCTTGCGAATTTCGTCACGCCCTTGCGAGCATGGCGAATCCGCCACGCTTAGAAAGTTTCCAAGCGACGCGCTAACACTATCCAATATCTCGCAGTTTGTCAACAACGATTTGGGCAGAAAGAATCTTGACTATTCTCGACAATCCGTTTAAGTTAACGTCAGCGTTTACGAAAAGCCGAGAAAGTTCGCATCTGCTCCGGAAACGACGACCGCAAACCGACGCACCATGAATCCCGCATACATCGTCCGAAGATTCGCCCTTTTCGTGCTCACCATCGTGGTTGTCGTCACAGTCATATTCCTATTCACTCGCTTGGCTCCCGGAGATCCAATCGAGGCCAAAGCCCTCGCTCTTGAGGCTCAGGCAGGAAACACTGGTGGCGACATCGGCCCCATCGTCGAGGCTTACCGCGAGAAATTCCAACTCGACGGTCCGTTGCACATACAGTACGTGACGTATCTCACCAACCTGTTGAAAGGTGATCTGGGGTACTCTATGACGAACTATCCGGCTACTGTAGCTGACAAGATCTCGGCTGCTTTGCCCTGGACTATCGGCATCGCGTTAGTGACAACCGTCTTAGCTATGCTGTTCGGTTCCCTAGTCGGCGCATTGATCGCGTGGCGAAGATCATTTGTGCTCGTGCAGGCCACTCTGCCAGTCTTGATGGTCACTGCCGCAGTACCGTTTTTCCTCTTCGGATTGGTCCTCCAGTTCTTCTTGGGCGTGCATTGGAAAGTCCTGCCCACAGCTTTCGGCGTCGATCCAGGTTTCTTAATCGGCTGGAACATCGAGACGGTCTGGCAATTGACCAAGCACGCTATCCTTCCCGCAACCGCGGTTATCGTTGCCAGCACCGGGCTATGGGGACTCGGGATGCGCGCCATGATGGTCACAACCGCAGGCGAAGACTACATGTTGCTTGCCGACGCCAAGGGATTGAAGGAACGACGCATTTTCCTCGTTTACGCCATCCGTAACGTCCTTTTGCCTCAAACCACCAGCTTTGCCCTCTCCCTCGCCAGCGTCGTAGGCGGGCTTCTGCTGGTCGAAATCGTCTTCAACTACCCCGGGATAGGTCTGCTGCTTAGGAACGCTATCGGCGAGAGCGACTACTTCATGATCCAAGGCGTGACTCTCATCACTACCCTCGCTATCGCCTTAGCCCTATTTGTCATGGACCTTATCTACCCCCTTATCGACCCCAGGATTTCATACAACCGATCATGACCGTAGGGCCGACAACCCAACCCGCCCCCGGCGCAACAGGCGATAGCACGTCAGTCGCATCTGGCGTTGGTTTCGCGACCCGCGCTTACGGTTTCTTCCGGAACAACATGAAGATCACGATCGGGCTGTTCCTCGTATTGATCGTCGTCGCTTTCGGTTATCTCGGCCCCTTCTTCGTCGATCTCGAAAAGGCCGAAGTTGGTTCAGTTCTCCCGCCCGGACAAGCACCGTCCGCTGAAAACTGGCTCGGTACCGATGCACAGGGGCGCGACATGCTGGCATGGCTCATCGATGCCACGCCCGACTCGCTGAGAGTCGGCGTCATGGCCGGCGCACTTGGCGTCATAATCGGCGCTGCTGTCGGCTTCATCGCCGGATATTACGGCGGATGGATCGACTCCATCCTGCGGACCATCACCGACATCTGGATGGCAATACCCGGGCTGCTCGTATTGATCGTCATTGCAAGCCTTAGGACGGGCGGTATGACGTTAGAGCTGATGGCGGTTTTGATCGCGTTGTTCTCATGGATGGGGGCTGCGCGCGTTATCCGAGCACAGGTATTGTCGATGAGAGAGCGGCAATACGTCGAAATCGCCAAAATGTCCGGTGAAAAGGGCATCTACATCGTCTTCTTTGAACTTATGCCTAACTTGATGCCATTCCTTCTCGCGGCGTTCGTCGGGTCGCTCATCGGCGCCATCTTGGCGGCGGTCGGACTAGAGTTCTTGGGACTCGGAGCGACGAACATCTCCACACTTGGAAACATCCTCTACTGGCAGAACTTCTACAACGCCGTCATTCGAGGAATGTGGTGGTGGTGGGGCTCGCCCATCGTCATCTTCATCATCCTTTTCGCAGGTCTATTCATCGCATCCATCGGTCTAGACGAATGGGCGAACCCGAGACTCAAGGAACGCTCCTAGTCCGTAGGGGCTTCGATTGAAAATCACCAACATCCGCCTCTCGGTTTTCCAACTGCCGACGCAGACACCGTTTTTCAATCTCGAACTTGAACCGCTCGGCGATCGTGAGGTTTGGAGGTCAGTTCCAACTCGACCACATCCGACCGAGTACCACGTCCTACACGTCGACACTGACGAAGGGATCGAAGGCGTATGCACCGTAGGGGACGCGCGCTATACGACGATTCGGACGATCGATCTTGAACATCTTCGACACCTGTCGATCGGCGAGGACCCGCTTGACCGAAACCGCCTCGAATCGAAACTTCGCCACGCGACGCGCCACATATTCACCATGCCGGGATGGTACGGCGCGTTCGACAACTGCCTGTGGGACATCGCTGGCAAAGCCGAAAACAAACCCGTCTACCAACTCATCGGCGCTACTCGTGACTCCGCTCCCGCGTACTACAACTACCGCGGCGGCGGAACCCTTGAAGCTGCCATCGAAGACGTGGAACATGCGCTATCCATCGGCTTCAAAGCTGTCAAAGACCACCTCTCGTGGCCGGTTGCGAAGAACGTTTACTGGTTTGGGGAAATCCGACGTGCTTGCGGTGACGAGATTGACATCATGCACGACGCGGCGGGTGCCCGTTATGACCTAGAAGATGCCGTAAAAGCAGGCAAAGCACTGGAAAACCATGGATATCGTTGGTTTGAAGAGGCGATTCCTGACAGAGATTTCAACGGTTTGCGAACTCTCTGCAATGAACTCGATATCCCGGTCATGGCTCTTGAAACCCTGATGCACGAGCCCGAGATATCCAAGGTCTGGCTCGAACAAGGTGCTTGCGACTTAGTCAGAGCGCACGCCCGGCATGGCACTACAGCTCTGCTGGAACTCGCCAAACACGCCGCAGAACGGGGCAAAAACGTAGAACTCAATGGACCGGGGGGACTCTTCGGGCTTGTCCACACTCACCTGACCTGCGCCATCCCGAACACTTCCTATTACGAATACTTCCCCGGCGGTTCCAGAGACGAACTAGGCCGCGAGATCGGTCTGCTCAATCCGCCAGTTCCGCGAAATGGGGAAGTCACACCCCCCAATCGCCCTGGCTGGGGAGCCGTATGGGACTGGCAATACTTCAACTCCGTGCGCGTCGCAGAACTTTAAGCACGACAATCCGTGCTTAGCAAACCCCATTCGTCGAAGCTCGCTCGTTTCGGTCTTGAGTTTGCGCCTTTCCTCAGGAGTTGTGGTATACATTCCATCACGTCACGGCGCACTTCACGGTTTAGCCGCGGGTACCGCTCGATTCTCGCGGATCGTGAAGACATTGTGTCGGCTCCAATCCTTTAAGGAGGGTAAGCATGAAGCTTTTTAGTAAGAGGACGCGATCAGCGACACTGATACTACTGCCAAGCCTAGTCTTGGCCTTGTTTGTGTTCGCTTGCGGCGAAACCGTCACGGAGACGGTCATCCAAACCGTCGTCGTCGAGAAAGAGGTCGTCGTCGAGAAAGAAGGCGAGACCGTAGTCCAGACCGTCGTCGTCGAACGCGAAGTCGTCGTTGAGAAAGAGGGCGAACGAGTAGTCGAGACCGTAGTGGTCGAACGCGAAGTTCCGGTTGAGGTCGTCCAAACGGTCGTCGTCGAGAAGGAAGTCGTTGTCCAGAAAGAAGGCGAGACTGTAGTCCAGACCGTGGTTGTTGAGAAGGAGGTCGAGGTTGAGGTGCCGGTCGTCCAGACCGTCATCGTCGAGAAAGAGGCGGCGGCTCCATCAGGCGAACTAGTCACCGGCAATCCGCAAGGCACCATGATCATCGCCGAAGGCGGTGTTGGTGTTCCCGTGGGTTATCCCGAGCAGTGTGTGCCTGGTTGCGGTAACCAGAAGTTCCGCATGGGTGCCTATGAGACCCTCCTATGGTTGGACTCCAGCGCTAACGCTGTCTCGAGACTCGCCACAGACTGGACAGTCGCTGACGACCAGACTTGGGTCGATTTCGACATCCGACGAGGTGTGCAGTTCCACAACGGCTACGGCGAAATGACTGCCGAAGATGTTGCATGGAGCTTCAACAACGCGAACCCGAACACGAATCCCGACTCCCGACACGACCAGGCAGGCGACTTCCGCGCCATGGCCACGGAGTTCGAGGTCATCGATCCCAGCAAGGTACGAATGCACGTCAACATTTGGGAAGTCGGTGTACTGCGACGCAACCTCAGCCCGTACTGGCAGAGCATGGGCGTCCACAGCAAGAAGGTGTTCGACGAGTTTGGACCTGCAGGCATGGTGGACGTGTTCGTCGGCACTGGCCCATTCGTCTTCGAGACTTGGTCGTCGGACGACCGGGCGGTCTTGAATGCCCAAAGCTCGCACTGGCGCAAGGTGCCGGAGATGGCACGCGTCGAGATCCTAGCCGTCCCTGAAGCTGCCGTCCGAAAGACAATGCTGGAGACTGGACAAGCTCACGCAGCCAACATCGCATTGAAGGACGTTCCCGGCTTAGTCGAAGCAGGTTTCACCGCCAACCCGACGGCGGCCCGCATGAACGGCCTTTATTTTGGTGGGAACTACTGGCAAACACATCACTTCACCGAGGGCACCGAGTTGGACCGACCCGGTTACGACACTTCCCTGCCTTGGGTAGGTGAGTACGGCAATGAAGAGTCGATGCAATCGGCCATCAATGTTCGACAAGCCTTGGCAGCGGCGGTCGACCGCGAAGGCATCAACGCCGCTATCCTGAACGGCCTCGGTTACGTCAACCACATCACGAACCTGTCGGTCAACTCGCAGACTTGGGCTGAAAACGCCGAGTCGCACGGTTGGGCTTACAACTTCGATCGAGAAGAAGCCAAGCGTCTGATGAACGAGGCAGGATGGAGTGACGGATTCGAGGTAACGATCTGGACCGGCGTCGGGACGCACCAAGAGATCGTCGAAGCGATAGCCGCTGAATGGTTGGCCACCCTCAACGTGAGAGTGAGTCTCGACCATTCGCCATACTCGGAACACCGTCCGAACCTCGTCAACCTGTCGTTCAACCAGATCCAGTACCGGACTTGTGGTGACAGCTTCTCAGCTCTGAGCGTGGACTTGCCGAAGTCTAACGAGACAACTTCGCACAAGATCGGCGGCACGATTTGCGCCGCAAGCATCTTGCCGCGATGGGATGAGATCTTCGACCAGATGACGAAGGAACTTGACCGTCGCAAGCGGACCGAACTGGCGATCGAGCACTTCGACTACGCTCGCGAAGTCTCAATCAACGT
Source organism: Dehalococcoidia bacterium (assembly GCA_034423055.1). GTDB lineage: Bacteria > Chloroflexota > Dehalococcoidia > Lucifugimonadales > Lucifugimonadaceae > Bin127. The sequence goes on from DAOUJE010000048.1 coordinate 14,352, forward strand.
CGGTGTGAACGAGCAGCCAGCGTTCAATACGTTCGACGGTGAGAAGATCAAGAGCTGGCCAATCCCACCGCAGATGTGTATCGGCGGTTGTGGTTGGTTCAACCTCGAAGAGGTTGACTGGCAGCCGTAAAGACTGTCCGTGTTCGGTAGGCACCAGACCTCATCGGCCTGATGCCAAACTAAATCGCACTCACGCCCTCGCTTCCCCGGCGAGGGTGCTAGTGCGAATCATTGAACCCGTTTAACGATGCGTAGTTTCCTAGCACGCCGAGTCCTCTACGGCATCATCGCTATCCTTGGCGCCCTACTCGTCATCTTCGTCCTCTCGCGCCTTTCAGGCGACCCGTTGGACCTCTATCTCGACGAGTACGGAGGCGCGTTGGCAGAAGAGACTCGCGAGAAATTCAGAAGAGAACTTGCACTGGACCAACCAGTGGTAATTCAATACGTGATCTGGGTCGGCAGATATATACGCGGCCAATACGGCGACAGCCTTATCCACCAACGTCCCGTCATCACGGTGGTCCAGGAACGGTTTTGGACCTCGATCCAGCTAGGCGTGATCGCTTGGACTTTCGGAACAATATTAGGAGTGCCGCTTGGAATAGTATCCGCGGTACAACGTGGGCGATTGCTCGACTATGTTGCTCGTGGCATCGCGTTGATCGGCCAGGCCGCACCCGTTTTCTGGGTAGGCATCATGGCGATCCTGATTTTTTCAGGCGAACTGGAGTGGTTACCGGCTGGCACTCGCGGGGATGGCTTTGCCGTTAGCAACTACGTCTTGCCGTCAATCGTTCTCGGCTGGTTGCCGGCCGCCGCGTATCTCAGACTTACGAGGTCGTCGATGCTCGAAGTGCTCGAATCTGAGTACGTCAAATTTGCGCGTGCAAAAGGCGTCGAATACAACAGGGTGATCTGGAAACACGCATTTCGCAACGCCATCATCCCCCCGCTCACGCTCTCTGGGTTAATACTCATAGGCTTCATCAACGGGACCACGGTTATCGAAACGGTGTTTTCGTGGCCTGGCCTTGGGCGCGTGGCAGTTCAAGCGGTGCAAGGCAACGACTTCCCACTGATCTCGGCGATCACATTCCTGACCGTCGTCCTCTATGTAATAGTTGTGCTGACTATGGACGTTCTATATGCGATCTTGGACCCGAGAATCCGCTACGCCTAATCCTTAGCAATGACTACGCAAAGCCAAGAAAGAACAGTCAGCGACGCAGCCGCCGCTCCTACCGTTGTTGGTCGTCAGTTCGCGCTCGGTTGGATCGGATACGGCTTCTACATTCTGCGCCGCTGGCCGATCATTCCTGCGTTAATCATCATCACATTGTTGGTTTGCGCGGTGTTTGCCGATCAGGTTGCGCCGCACGATCCATACGTCAACAATCTTCTCGACCGCAATACAGCGCCTCTGGCAACGGGAACATCTGGACAGTTTTACTTGCTAGGTAGCGATTTCATCGGGCGCGACTTGCTCAGTCGGATCATTCACGGAGCGCGAATTTCCGCGATGGTGGTTGTAGTCTCCATCACCGTTGGTGTTAGTGTCGGCACAACATGCGGTCTGTTGGCAGGATATTTCGGCAGGCATATCGACGAGATCATCATGCGCATAGTCGATGTCTGGGCAGCTCTGCCCTTCATCATGCTTGCGCTTATCGTCGTGAGCATCTTTGGTCAAGACCTGAGGATTCTGATCGCCCTCTTGGCCCTCATCTCATGGCCCGGCGCGGTGCGTCTCGTGCGAGCGCAAACCTTGAGCCTGCGCGAATCCGATTACGTTCAGTTCGCTCGCGTCGCGGGCGCGTCATCAACGCGCATCCTTCTACGCCACATCCTCCCCGGCGTGATCAATATCGTCGTGGTGAGCGCGACGCTCGGCGTCGGCGGCATTATCCTCACCGAAGCTACGTTGAGCTATCTGGCGGTCGGCATCCCACCGCCTACGCCGGCGTGGGGTGCAATGGTAGCCAACGGGCGAGAATACATCGGAGACGCTTGGTGGCTCTCCGCCATCCCTGGTATGGCGATCTTCCTAGTCGTGATGGCCGGGAATTTCCTAGGCGACTGGATGCGGGATCGGTGGGACCCTAATTTGCGGCAGTTGGATTGAGGGGAAGTGGCGGCATGATTGTTTTTTGAATTGTGATTTTTTGTGATTTGAGTGATGGGCTGTGATTTTAGGTTTTGGGGGAGGGGTGAATCGGCAGGATGTCGTTGTGGGGTGGCGTATTCGGTGGATTGCCATTGTCTGCTGCGTAACGATTTTCACAACGTACACTGAATGGCATGACGACGACGAAGGCACAGGCGGGCGTGTGCAACGTTCCTAACCGCACGATCTTTGAGGGTGACAATCTCGATGTGATGCGGGGGATCAATGACGAGTGCATTGATCTCATCTATCTCGATCCGCCGTTCAATTCGAACCGCGATTACGCGGTGTCGATTGAGAGTGAAGAAGGGCGCGGCAACCGCGGATGCTGTAATCGAGCGGCTATGAAACAGAAAGGCGAGTATCTATGACGACGATGCTGTTCGAGGAGCATCAAGTCACAAAATACACTCCAACCGGGTCTCCGAATGGCGGAAATGTTGATGAGCGACGTTCATTGCATGAACGGTTCCAAGATAGGTTGGTCGTTGCCCCGAACCTGACTCGCAAAATCATCTCGTACCAGGGCAACCGAAAAGTACCGGGTTTTCGATGGTTGAAGTACAAGGAAGCGTTTTCGCTCGATCTAGTCAAGCAATTATTGGATGACGAATCCCCGAGTTCGGTTCTGGATCCATTCGCTGGCATTGGCACTGCTCCGCTTGCGGCTGCGGGCAGAGGACTAAAAGCGACTGGCATCGAAATCATGCCTGTTGGCGTATTGGCGGGTAAGGCAATCGCTATTGCCGCCAACGGGTTGAGTCGGGAAGATTTCAAAGTTGCTTCCCAATCGCTCTTGACCCATGTGGGTTCGAGCGAACATGCGAATCCCAAGCACGCGTTCCGGCATGTTCGAATCACCGAATCCGCTTTTCCCGCGGACACTGAAGAAGGGCTGGCCAGAGCACGTCAGTACATCAACGATGTGGACGATCCCGGCATTAAAGCCATGCTTAACTTGGCCTGCATGAGCGTCCTTGAATCTGTGAGTTACACGCGGAAGGACGGGCAATATCTTCGATGGGATTACAGATCTGGGCGCAGGCTTCGATCTCGAGTGCACAAAGGGCCGATATTGCCGTTCTTGGATGCTCTTAAGGCGCGCCTTGCTGAGATGAACGCGGATATAGAACCGTTGAAAAAACGGCACGGCCAAGGATTCCCCGACCTCATCACTGGTTCTAGCTTAGAACGCCTCAGAGAGTTGCCCGATAATTCGTTTGACCTGGTGATAACTTCTCCGCCTTACGCCAACCGGTATGACTACACGAGAACCTACGCCCTCGAACTCGCGTGGCTTGGCTATGACCAGCAAGCGTTCTCGGCGCTCCGACAGGAGATGCTTTCGGCGACTGTCGAAAATAAACCCAAGTCGAAGACGCTGAAGAACGTATACGACGGCTCGATCCAGTTCGATAAGGCGAACAGGCTTTACGAAGGGCAGGAAGCGATTCATGAAGTGTTGGGCATTCTTACCGACAGATCGGCTGAACTGAGCAACCGGCATGTGATACGTCTTATCGAGGGATATTTCCTCGAAATGGCATTAATCATCACGGAATTAGGCCGACTGGTGCGGCCCGGCGGAACTGTGATCATGGTGAACGATAATGTGCAATACCACGGTGAAGAGGTGCCTGTCGATCTGATATTGTCGGACTACGCTGAACGAAGCGGATTCACGTGCACACATATCTGGACATTGCCGAGAGGCAAAGGGAACTCGAGTCAGCAGATGGGTCGGTTTGGGCGTCGAGAGTTACGAAAATGCGTGTACCGCTGGGTTCGTGAAAATGGCTGACCTCCACGACGCGCAGTGGCGTTCTGCTGTGATCGCCGAGAGAATCCGGCATCGAACCGACTTAACGCTGCGTGACATCGTCGACAACTTCGAAGGTGAATTGAGCTTTCATCCGTTAGCCGATCACATGATAAGCGAAGGCGCGTGGGCACACATCTAGTCGTCTGGCATCGACCCTAAGCGTGTATTCGCTCATCCTGACCTTTTGCGGAGCGACCCACGGGCTTCCCAATACTACCGAGGGATTGCTTTGTTGCCCCGTAAGCGCGTCGCGGAGATCGCCTCACCAGTGGATAGGTGGGAGGATGGGACCACCCGACGAGACCCAAGTGATGATCGTCTGCTCCGCGTCTCCCGGCTTTACAACGCGGTGGTTTCTTCAATAATCGAAGGGTCGGATAACTGGACCCTTGAGAATGGTTACCGCAACATTGTCGCCAATATGGGCATTGGGTTGGATGGGACTATGAGGAATCTGATCGGTCAGGACGCGGAACGACTGATTAAAACCCGGATACGGAATTGGTTGTCCTTCAGAGGCCTGATAGTCAAAAGCAGTCCCGACATGACTCGATTTGAGTTGCCGAACGGATATCTCATGCGCTATGGTTCGGAACCGGACATTGAGTTCAGTCATCGCGAAGACGGTGAATCGTCCGTTATTGCAACCATCGAGATTAAAGGCGGCAAAGACCCTGCGGGCGCGCTAGAAAGGCTGGGGGCAATCCAGAAGAGTTTCGAGGAAACTCCGCCTGGGTGCGAAAACATGCTCGTTGCCGGAGTAATAACGCCGGAAATGAGAGACCGACTGAGTCGGCTTGGGATTGTGAAGACGTTCCTGCTTGACGAGCTGGGGCACGATGGCGACGCATGGGCTTCGTTCTTAAACGAGGTGTTTCACCACACCGTACGGATTACGGACTCGATAATTACTTCGGATAGTTGAGTTCATGACCGACGAATCCAAGCAGAGGGGAACGGAGGTGAAGACCGAATTCTAGTGCTCGCTAGAGCTTATCGTGGTCAACAGGCATTCCGGCGTTGGAGTTGGAGCCGTTCGCGTACTGTTTTCGGGATGAGAGCCGATGGCGTATCGATGATGTTGTGGCGGAGATGATCGGGTTGGGAGGCGGCGGCTGGTGTGGAGCGGGAGTTGGGGAAATTGAGGCAGCGGTATCCGCAGAGGTTGGCGGTTACGATTGCGCGTCGGGACGTTAGGAGGTGGTTGCGGGAGTCGTCGTAGGGATGAAGGGTGGAGGATGTTGTGGGGGTTGGGGGGATGAGAGTACCTAGACTAAGCTAAGTTGCCGTAGTAACCATTTAAGGCCTGCATTATCGCCGCCGTGGTTTGATCGGCTCCGAATCTGAGCGCACCCGATGCAGCTTTGCCGACCGTTTTGACGATCCAAGCATTCACCTTTGACCCGAAGCCGTCTTTCTCGGCGGTTGGCTCAGAGGCGACGGCTGTATGGAGTTCTCGCAGGTCTTCATCCGCCAAGTTAAGTTCGCGTAGAGCGTTCAATAGCGACTCGATGTCACCCTGTTCGACTGGCGTGATTTGTTGATGCACGTTCACGCCGGTAGCAACGTTGTTTTGATTCCCGTAGACGTAAGAATTGAACGAGTTCAACACAATCTCTCGTTTCAACGTTCCGTTTCTCAAGCTTTCCGATGAGACATCGTTTTCTCGGAGGTCAAGCACGAAGTCCATCAGTCTGTTTCTAACGCTGTCTAGCGTCCCTGAGACGAGGTGCGGGGATATCCGTTTTCGCGCACCTGAAAACACCATGCCAGCCGACATCTGAATATGCGGGCGAGCTAAGAACACCATCTCCTCCGGCCAAACGTCGTAATATCCACCTGGCCTATCGACGAGCATTTCTTGAAGGGTCGCGACGTTATCAAGAAATATGATTCGTTCAGCGTAAGATTTAATGGGCTCAGGTAAACCCATTGTCGGCAAAATCTGGTTCTTCACTCCACTGTTGAACGGACCTGTGAAGTCGCCGAAATTTAGAGCATCGGAAATCCTATATTCCGGAACGCTGTCTTCGGATGGGTATCCTTCTAGTTCGAAAACTAGCCATTCCTTGAATTCTGGCACGTTCAATTCGCTGGCGAGGATTTTGGCTTTGCGCAGAATGTTCGACAGGCCCGCATTCTCGTCAACGAGGTCGCGAATGATTTCGTCGATTAATTGCATCGTTTCAAGTGGTTCGTGGCCGAATAGTCCTGTGCTACTACTTTTGAGATTCTATCCAACTAATTTTTAATCGTTCGCATTCTCGTGGCCTTGGTAACCCAACACACGACTCATGGGAGAACCGACGATTGAAGGTTGTGTTTTTGGAGCAGCAGGGCATCCCCCGCTCGCGTCGCTTCGCTTGCTCGCGCCCCCTTACGCTTTGCGAAGGGGGCGTGGTGGTTTAGTCGAGATAGTCCATCTCAGGACGTAGATCCCACCTGAGCACATCTGGCGGATCAACATTCTTCGCCCACGCCTCCATCAACTCCTGCTCCGACTTCAAGACCCGCATTCTAGCGGCGATGTGATCCGGGTCCCAACCGTCCAAAACCCGATCCATCAACTCATCGCGCACGCCCTTGCAACTAGGGTCCTGAGACCTGTCGTTCAGTTCCTGAGGATCTTCCGCAAGGTTGAACAACTGCGGCGCGAAGCCATGGTAGTAATTCAACTTCCAATCGCCGGACCGGACCATGCGGTTCTGCACACCGCCTGGGCGGGCGTGGATGTCTGCGCCGCCGAGGTTTGCGGAGATGCCGGAGCCGACGGAGGAGTCGTTCATGCAGTATTCGCTGAAGACGGCGTCTTTCCACTCTGTGGATTCGGGATTGTTGATGAGGTCGATGACGCTCATTCCGTGGGATTGGGGAAGCGGTTGTGCGCCTCCAGCGTCTAGCATGGTAGCGGCTAGGTCGAACTGGTCGATTGGGATGTCGATGACGCGGCCTTGGGCTAGGTGTCCGGGCCATGAGACGATGGCGGGGACGCGGGATGAGTCTTCGTAGAAGGTCTGCTTCCACCAAAGGCCGTGTTCTCCCACCTGCTCGCCGTGGTCGGAGGTGTAGATGATGATGGTGTTGTCCATGTAGTCGTTGGCGTCGAGGGCGTCGAGGATTTCGCCGATGAGCTGGTCGGTGCGGTCGCAGAGGGCCCAGTAGGCGATTCGGGAGCGCATGATCTCTTCGTCGGTGACCTCGATGATGCCGGTGCGCTCCCGCCACCACTGGATGTAGGGGTGGCAGTCCTCGATGGGTTCGGCTGGGACGGTCGGCATGGGGACGCGGCCGTCGTATTTGTCGTAGTCGGCGGCGCGGGCGACGAATGGTTGGTGTGGAAGCATTAAGCCAATGGAGAGGCAGAGTGGGGAGTCGTCGAGTCCGGAGCGTCGGGTGATGCCTTTGTTGTTGATGTAATCGACCGCGGATTGGGTGACATATTCATCGTGGACTTCGTATGCGCTCTGACCTCGTCCGGAAGCTTCCAAGCTGACGCGTGCAGGACCAGCGGTGCCGTGCAGCTGACCATGATCTACGTGTCTGGGGCTGCCCGGGTAGTTCGGGCTGTGGTCGCCTACGTATCGTCGGGAGAAGCCATGCAACTGGTCCATTCCGTTGAAGTGCATGCGGCCGATTTGGACAGGGTCGTAGCCTGCTGCGCCGAGGGAATGGGCATAAGTCGGGACCGCGGAGCTTAGGATCTGGTCGTTGGTCCAGACTTCGGTTTCGTACGGGTAGCGTCCGGTTACTAGGGCTGTGCGGGACGGGACGCAGATGGGCGAACCGCAGTATGCGCCGGTGAAGATGGCACCGTTTGCCGCCAATCGGTCGAGATTCGGCGTCTCGACAACCTGATCCCCGTAGGCACCGATGACCGCTGGATTGTGCTGGTCGGACTGAATGTAGACGATGTTGGGGCGTGGGTTGTCGGTCATAGGGGTTGTCGTCGCCTTTGGGGCTCGTTAGGTGGCAACCGTAGCGCGATTAGCGATCGGCATGTCGTCGTAAAGGTAGCAAGCGGCCACGCGGGCATTGTCGGTCACGAAGCCCGGTGGATGCTCGAAGTGGCATTTGTCCATCACCTGCGGACAGCGGTCGGCGAATTTGCATCCGGTTGTTTCGCCGGAATCGTCTATCGACATCATGTCCTCCGCACCTTCTTCCCACGCCTGATCTGTCCGCATCTGCGGAATCGATTCAACCAACAACCGAGTGTAAGGGTGCTTCGGGTCGCGGATCACCTGCTCGACACTGCCCTGCTCCACCACCGATCCCTTGTACATCACCAGAATGTCGTCGCAGATCTGATACGCCGTCGTTAAGTCGTGGGTCACATAGACTACCGAGATTCCCAAGTCGCGGTTCAGCGTTCGTATCGATTCGAGTATCGTAGCCCGCAAGGATGCATCCACCATCGACACTGGCTCATCGGCGAGAATGATGCGCGGCTTGAGCAGCAGTGCCCTAGCGACCATCATGCGTTGGCGTTGACCGCCGCTCAACTGATGTGGATACCGCCCCAGCATCTCGTCGGGACGCAGACCAACAGTCTCCAGCGCCTCTCTGATCAGTTGGACTCGTTCATCCCTCGAACTCGCAAGCCCAAACTTCTCGATCGCGACGTGCAGCAGGTGATCGGCTTTGTAGAACGGGTTGTAGACCTCGAACGGGTCTTGGAAGATCGGCTGGACCTCGCGTCTGAAGTTGCGTCGGGCTGAACCCGACAGGCTCGACACGTCCTGGTCCTCGTAAATCACACTTCCCCTCGTCGGCTTGATGACGCCGAGCAGCAATCGCGAAAGCGTCGTTTTGCCGCTCCCGCTTTCACCTGCTACCGCCGTGATCGTAGGTCGATCCGACGTGATCGCAAACGAGACATCATCAACCGCGACTGTGACGTTCGAACGATTGAACAACCCGCCACCGAACACTTTCGTGACGTTCTGCAACTCCAGAAGGTTAGCCAACTTCACTCCCCGCCATCTCTACTTCAGGATCGAACAAGTGACACATCACCCGCCGGTTGTCGCCTACATCAATATCACGGGGCGATACCTCATGGCAAGCATCTTCTACTGAAGGACATCTTGGGGCGAAAACGCATCCGGGCGGCAGGTCTACCAACGGAGGCGGAATACCCGGTATTCCTTCCAATCGCTCCCGCTTCTCCTCTAGATCCGGCACGCTGTTGATCAGCAGTCTGGTGTAGGGATGCTTCGGTTCCTCGATGATCTGCTGAACCGTGCCAATGTCCACAAGCTTGCCGGCGTACATCACGCCGATGCGGTCTGCGAATTGGGCGACTAGGCCCATGTCGTGGCCGATGAGGATGACTGCTGCACCGGTGTCGCGTTGGACGCGGCTCAATGTCATCATCACCTGACGCTGCACTACAACATCCAAGGCGCTGGTCGGTTCATCCGCTACGATCACTTTGGGATTCATGCTCGTGCCGGTGGCGATTGCGACGCGCTGCTTCATTCCGCCGCTCAACTCGTGTGGATACATCCGCCCGACACTTTCACGTAATCCGACTCGACGCAGGAGGTCATGGACATGAGACCGCATGTTCTCTTTTGTGTCTTTGATGCCGTGATCCACCAACCCGTCGAAGATTTGATCCTCGATACGCATGACGGGGTTCAACGCGTTCATCGCGGATTGGGTGACCAGAGCGACCTCGGCGAGACGGGCCAGACGCATCGATTCTTCGTCGAACGGCACTAAATCTCTGCCGTCTAGGATGATCTGACCGCCATCGATGTACCCTGGCGCCTTTGTAAGTTTCAACAACGCCATTCCGAGCGTCGTCTTGCCGCAACCCGATTCACCTACGAGCGCCAATCGCTCGCCCTGCTCCAATGTGAAACTCACACCATCCACTGCCTTCACGACACCAGCCTCAGAGTCGTAATAGACCCTCAAATCTTTGACATCAATCGCGGGGCGCGAAGAATCGCCCGTACCTGAACGACGTAGATCCTCTACCGTTGAGGGCAGATCGAAACGTCCTACAGTCTCGCGATCCGCAGTCGCGCTAACGGTTCTATGCGTCGTCAACTAGAACCGCCTCCGGAGTCGCGGATTCGCCCACTCGTCCATTCCTCGCGACAGCATGAACAATCCGATGAACAAGATAACGATCACGACTATCGGCGGGGACCACCACCACCACCAGCCGTTAACGAGCGATCCGTACCAGATGTTGTGGTAGATCATCATTCCCAAGGTGTTGGAGCTGAAGTCTCCGAGTCCGAGTGCTTCAAGCCCGATGGATGCCAATATCGCCGATGAAACCGCCAGCACAAAATTCGCCACTATAAACGGCATGAGATTCGGCACCATCTCTTTGAGGATCACTTCGGGTCCACTCATGCCCGACAACCTCGCCATTTCGACGTACGAGCGTTGCTTCATCACCAATACTTGTGACCTCACCACCCTCGTCGGTCCGAGCCAAGCCAGCATAGCGATGATGAGTGCTAGCTGAATAAACGTCATCTCACCTCCACCTACATCTCTCCAGGCGATGGTGATGATGATCAGAATCAATATTCCCGGTATCGTCTGCAACGTGTCGACGATGAATCTGATCGCGGCGTCCAATATGCCGCCGTAGTAGCCGGCTGCGAATGCTAGAAGAGTCCCCACAATCGTTCCCACCGACCCTGCGATCAGTCCGATCATGACCGTCTGTGGAATCCCTTGCGAGAACGAAGCCAAGATGTCTTTGCCGAGGCGGTCCGTGCCAAGAAGGTGCTGACGCTCTTCATTGTCGTATGCGAAACAAAGCTCCCGCGGGTTTTCAGAGGTGTAACAGGGGTGAGGATTTTGCAGGGACGGCTTCTTGTTGGGAGGTGCGAAAGCCAGGTCCTTGGCATCTTCCGGAGCCGTCATAATCGTGCCGAACGCCCAGAAGAGCACGATGATGCCTAGCATGACGAATCCGGCGATGATCGACGGATTGCGTTTCATGTAGCGTCCAAAACCGGCGGCGCGGTCGAGCGCAACTGACGGTTCGTTGCCAGACGACGGAGCTAGCGGTTCTGTCGATGCGGTCGTTGCCATGCTTGTTTAGTTGGCGGAGTAGCTGATTCTGGGATCGAGCAATGGGTAGATGACATCGATCACCAGCATTGCGAAAGCGATGGCGAGAACGATGATGAACACCACGCCTTGGATCACGAAGTAGTCAAATCCCGTGATCGCTTCGTATAGCACCCTGCCAATACCGGGATATCCGAATATCCGCTCCACCAATATCGCACCAGATACGACGTGAGGCAGGGTTAACGCCAAAGCTGTGGTCTGAGGCAAGACGGCGTTTCGGACTGCGTAGCGGAAAAATGTTCGCATCTTGGTCAGCCCCTTCGCCTCCGCCTGCAGCATGTAGTCCTCGCCCTGCATCGTTATCATCATCGATCTCATGCCCAACGCCCAGAAACCTATTGAAGCCAGGACGATTGATAGAGCCGGAAGGAGCGAGTGCTTAAATACCTCAAACATGAATCCGAAGTCGCTCCAATCGGGAAGCGTCGTCGGTGCATACCCGCCGCCGAGCGGGAGAAGCTTGGCCTGAAATGCCAAGAGCCAGATCAGTATCAAGCCCAAGAGATAGTACGGGACTGCTGCAAGTAGGAAGAATGGCGGCAGGATGAGTTCGAAAGCCGCTTTGGGACCATGCTGCCAAGCCAACACCGCGCCGCCCAGAGTTCCGACCAAGAAGGCGAGCAGTGTCGATGTGACCAGCAATCCGATCGACCACGGCATTGCTTGATTCACGAGCTCGCTGACGCGCGTCGGGTACTTGGTTATTGAATTACCGAAATCGAAGCGAACGGCGGTCGATAGATACGTTAGATATTGAAGAACTAAAGGACGATCCAGTCCGAACTTGGCGTTGTAAGTTTCGATGAGATCCTTGTAGTCTTCGGCTCGTATCGTATCGCCTTCGGCTGCGAGCAATTCCAACCGAGTCGCGATTGGGTCTTGACCTGTGAATCTGGGGAGAAAGAAGTTGAACGATGTGGCGACAAAAACCACCGCCACGAACATTCCAATCCGTCTCGCCAGATAATCTACGGTCATCTTATTAACACTTCGCCGTATTGCGTCCCGATACGCGCCGATTCCAAGTTAACAGAACTGACCGCGTGGCAATCTGCCAGTCGGGAGATTGCGACTAGTTGCGGCGCTGGTGGATGGGATCAAATGCCCATCATTTCGGCGCCGCAACCAATATTGCTTCCGCTAAAACGCGGACTATTCCCTGCCGGTTCCTTCCAGCTTGCTCAGGATGTACGGGAATCCTGTGTGCGGGTGGATACCGTTCATGTAGGGCTCGTATCCCGGAGCGTCACCGGGCCAGTTCTCCCAGTAGTACTCGTTACGAGTCACTCGGTTGAAGAACTCCACGAGCGGGACGTCCGGCTGGTCTTCCAACCAGATCCTAAGTGCCTGCTCGGTAAGGTCAAGAACCTTGTCGACATCAGGCTCCTCGGCCATGGATGCCACGACTGAATCGAAGTCAGGGTTCGAGTACGACCAGCGGTTGGCTCCAGAATCGGTCGTGAACATCAGCAATGATCGATAGATGTCTCCAGACTGCGAACCGTTGTGCCCAACTAGCGTGCACTCATAATCGCCGCCCTTGCCGTTTCGGGCCCAGACGTCCGGGGGCTGTGCCCAGGAGGACTCGACACCGTGCTGCTCAAGCAACGCAGCGACTACCGGACCAAGGTCCGTGAAGTGTGCCGAGCTGATGATGTTGCACTTGACGACTTCGCCATTGGCATCGGCCCAGAAGCCGTCGGAGTTCTTGGAGTAGCCGGCCTCAGTCATGAGGGCGTCGGCGCCATCTTTGTCATACTGACCAACCCCGAACTCTTGCCTCAGAGGTTCCATCGCCTCGTTGACGTGCCTCAGACCTGCATACTGCGGCCATGGCCAGTCGTTGATTCGGCCCTTGTTCAGGTAAGCCTGAGCATTGAGGCGGTCCCGGTCGATGTACTTGTTGATCGCTTTTCGGACATTGGCGTTGTCGAGGTGCGGCTGAAGGTTGTTCAGGTGCAGCGAGATCGGCCACCACGAAACCATGCCGTACTCGCCTTCTGGGTCGCGGCCGGTGTAGGTGGTCGTGTTGGGGTTCTCGCGCAGGATCGTCTCGACGGTGTCCACACGAAGGTCATGCGTCTCGTCGATCTGGTTGGTGATCATCGCCTGAGCGAACTGAGTATCGTCGTCGATGTTGTAAAGCACGTAGCGTTCAACTTCTTGGAACGGCACAAATCCGGTGGCGCAGCCCCAGTAGTCCTCGCAGTTCTTCACGCGGTCCAAGACTCGGCGGAAGTTGTCAGAGTAGGACAATCGCCACGGACCGGTGGTAACAGGACCCGCGCCGTCGTTGTACGCGTCGTATTCGGCCCAGTTCTTGTCGTTCCAAACGTGCTCAGGGACGATGTACGTGCCAGAGTCGCCTTTGTAGATCACGACTTCAGCGTGGAATCTCGGCGCCGGGAAGTTGAAGTGAATCTTCACCGTCAGATCGTCGACGATCTCAGCTTCCTTAACGAAGGTCTGGAAGACTCCGCCGCCTCGAACTTCGCTGCCCAATTCGGCTAGAGTGTTGAACGTGTACGCCACGTCTTCAGCGTTGAACTCCTCTCCGTCACTCCAGAGCACACCATCGCGCAGGTTGTAAGTCAACTCGGTCGCTGCCGCGTTGTAGGAGAAGTCTTCAGCCAGCCACGGGTAGCTGTTGCCGTTCAAGCTGTCAGCATAGAACAGCGGTTCGTGGAAGAAGATGACACCCTTCTGGTGTGTACCGCCAAGCGCGTACGGGCTCCACATGCGGAGTGCAACGCCACCGCCGAAGCGAGTACCGACCACAACGGTCTTGTTTCGAGGAACTGCCGAAACGACTTCGACTTCCTTGATAACTTCGACTTCCTTCTCAACCTCGACCTCTTTGACGACCTCAACCTCTTTAACAACCTCCACTTCCTTCTCAACCTCAACCTCTTTGACGACCTCAACCTCTTTCACGACCTCCACTTCCTTCTCAACGACGACCGTCTGGATAATCGTCTCAGGCTCGGAACTGCCACATGCGATTGCAAACGCAACCATCGCCACAACTGGCAATACCAACAGGCTCATCCGAGCTCGCTTCAAACTAGATTTCAAGTGCCAACCTCCATTCAAGAGCCGGTATCACGAGAGCGGTTTAGACCACTCATCGAAACAACATTTGGTCAACGCCTTTTTGACGCACCAACCTACTAACTTTAATTTCTGTTTACGTCATGGTCAAACCAAGCGCGCTCAAGCATACGTATCGAGTCAGTGCGTGTTGTACGCTGAAAAACTTAGGTGCTTTCGTAATAGCACTGCAAACCAGATGCAAACCAACATTCAACATTTCCGCTCCACTCCTCACCTGATTCGCCAGGTTTCGGTCTCGGTCGCCGCTATTACCGCCTTGTTGATATTTGCTTGCACCGGCGAAGATCCAACTGCGACTCCTCAACCGACCACTACTCCCCCATCGACCGCCACGCCTGAACCGCCCCAATCAGCATCACAGGGCGATCCGCAGGCAGCGACGCAATCCATTGACGAAATGATGAGCGAACCTGTGCAGCCGTTCACAAACATCGCCCCGCTTGTCTTAGTGGACCCGGAAACCGGCGAAGACTTGTGGATGATCGAGAACCGGCATCCCGGCGTCGCGATCTTCGACTATGACCGCGACGGGGATATGGATTTCTACGTGACCTCCGCGGAAATCGAAGCGTTGCTTCCCGATACCACAGGTGGTCCCAACCGCCTCTTCCGAAATGACGGAGACCACGTCTATACCGAAGTCGCCGCAGAGGCCGGTGTCGATCTGCCAATAGCCAACAGCACCGGCGTCGCAGCATGCGACATCGACAACGACGGATACCAAGACCTCTACGTCGCATCCTACGGCCGGATCGGAGACAACCTCGACTACCGCGCCGCCCGTTTCTACTCCGAACTTCCCGACATCATCAAGGATCGGCTCTTTAGGAACTTGGGCAATGGAACATTCGAAGAAATAACCGAAACCGCGCTCGGAGAGGCCGCAAATCTTCGCTCCGGATTCAGCGTCGGTTGCGCCGACGTTAACAACGACGGTTGGATCGACATATTCGTCAGCAATCGAGTCGATCAAGACTTCCTTTGGTTCAACCGCCCCGACCATCACGGACACTACAACGTCCTATACATAAACAATGGCGACCTGACCTTCACGGACGTAACCGAAGAAGCGGGACTTCGCTATGGTCCAATCCTGATGCGAGACCCGTTCGGGGACGATATCGGCTGGCCCGATCCCGTAACCGGTGAAATCGTGCCCGGCTACAACCCGGACCTTATCGACGCTTCCGGCGAATACGTCGGCGAACCCACGGGACAAACCCTCGCCGCGCTCTTCTTCGACCACGACGATGACGGCGATGCTGATCTGTGGCTCGCAGATGACGGCAGCAGGTTGAAGGTGTTCCGCAACGACTCGACCAAAACCAACATCAAGTTCACTCAGATCAGTCGCGCAATGGGGGTCGATATGATGGGCGCGTGGATGGGCTTCGCTCTCGGCGATTACGACAACGACCTCGATCTGGACATCTTCGTCACCAACATCGGATACCATCCTCTCACTCGAGAGGCCCCAACAACGCCCTCCGGCGACTGCGCGTATGGACACCAGTACGGATGGGGAACATGCTTCCACTTCCTGCTACGCAACGACGGCGTTCGGGAAGTTGATGGCGTAGGAACTGTCGGAGTTTTCAACGACATCGCCGGTGCGACCTACGTTGCCCCGAACGCAGTGATGCCACCCATGGCGCTCGATCCAACTCAGATCGACGAGGAGTGGCAAGTCCCGACCGGTCTCGCCGCATACGACTTTGGTTTCGGCACCGTGTTTTTCGACTATGAAAACGACGGCGACCAAGACTTGTACTGGCTCGGAGCGATGTCCGACCGCGGTGAGGCTCCGAGCGGGCACCTCTTCCCCGGTGCGGGACGCATGCTCAGAGGAAACGGTGCCGGAGACTTTCAAGACATCACCGTCGAAGCCCGAGTACTCGACATCCTCGGAGTCGACTACTCCGTCCTCGATCCCGACGATCCCAACTTCGACCGATCTGAGCAGCGCATCAGCCCAGCCTTCCACGAGAACGGTAAAGGGCTCGCCAAAGGCGACCTCAACGGCGACGGATACGTAGACCTCATCGGCACCAACAGCAACGGCTGTCGGCTCGCAGGACAGAACGAGTGCAACTGGGAAGCCGGACCGCTATTCATGTGGATGAACGCTGGCGGCGACCGCAGTTGGCTGACGCTCAGGCTCATCGGCGGCATGGCTGATGGCGATACCGGCAGCAACGCAGATGGCATCGGCGCACGTGTCTACGTCGAATACACCAACGCCGACGGCTCCTCCGGCGAGCAGGTCCAAGAACTCACCGGCAGTTCAACCTTCCTCTCGATGAACAGTCTTGAACTCACTTTTGGCCTCGGAAATGCCAGCAACGTCGACAAAATCACTATCGAGTGGCCGAGCGGCATCGATCAAGTAATCGAAGATGTTGCTGTGAACCAGCGCATTGAAATCACCGAAGGTCAACCATTAGAGTAACCTTCCAACATCCGCATTCACTGGCGACTGAAACGTGCTACAACCCAAAAGACCGGAAAACTTGGACCCACAGGTCGAACGCGCCATCGCAATGACGCGTATCATACGACCGCCGCGCAAAGCGCTCTCGACCTTCGGATCCACTGTCATCAACTACCACGTAGTCTCGCAGCCCGTATACGAAGGCATCTTCGAAGACGAGCACAAAGACACCGTGATCAGGCACGGCTTGGTCAGAGCCGACCGGCCGCAGATCGTAACCCCTGGATACCTGACTCGTTCCGAAGGGTTCGGTCAAGAAGCCTCCGAATACCTCGACTACCTGACCAATCGATACGGCTCGGACGTGCCGGGGCTTCTATACAAATACAAGAACGAACCGCAGTCCACTGACACCGTCACCGGCGAACCCGCACAAGTCGCAGCCAAAATCCGTGACGAGATCGAACGCGACGACAAGCCGTTGCACACGGTTCTCCTCGGCGTCGACGAACTCTGGGACGTCTCCGTAATGAAGTTCATCTACGAATTCACCAACGAATCGGCCAAATCCAACTTCAGCGAACTCAACGAGCGCAACCTCCTCGACGACGAGGGCGGTGTGCCACGCGACGCACGTCTCCGCATCGAAGACCTGTTGCGAAGAGCGCATCGCCGCGAGGTCGATCCATCGGACGTTCACGAGGAGTTGATGCGTTGGGGGCTCTTCGAAGAGTACCAAGAACGGTTTTTCAGACTCTTCCGCCGCGACAGCTAGGCGTCACGCACCTCGACACCCGTCGCGATCATTGCGTCGATAGCCGCATCAGAATCGCCTGGTTCCAGATCCACGCCCTTCATGCAATTGCGATAGACGACAGTCGAGAAACCGCGCTTGCACGCATCAAGAGCCGTCTCCTTCACGCAGTAGTCCGTCGCAATGCCGACCACGTCGACCCGCTCAACATCACGCTCCCTAAGAATCCGTTCTAGTGCGGTATCCGACTCGCTCCCCGTCTGAGGGTCACGGACTGAGAACCCGGAATAACCGTCTTCACCACCCGTACCCTTGCGAACGAACTCTGCGTCCAGTACTACGGTAAGTTCCCTGTAGAATTCAGCGCCCCAAGTATCACCGACGCAGTGCACCGGCCAGATGCCTCCATCCTTCTCGAAATGCGGCGTAACCTCTGGATGCCAGTCCTGTGTGTAGACAACCAACCGTCCATCGGATCGAGCATCGGAAATCATGCGATTGATGTTCGGCACGACGCTCTGCGCTCCTTGGACGTAGAGACTCCCACGCGGATCCACAAAGTCGTTCTGGACATCAACCACTATGAGCGCGGTGTTTTGAGTGGACAAGGTAACCAACTCGCTAAACTTTGGAGCATCGTCTGACCTAGATTTTCGCATATCCTATGTGCAGCAGATCGCACAACGAAGCGGGTCTGTACAAATTAGACGAAAGGCATATTGAGATGACTGGCCGATACAAGGCGGCGATCGTGGGTTGCGGCGGCATCGCACAGGCGCACATGGATGGATACTCGATGGTCGACGACGTCGATGTCGTCGCATGTGTCGATCCGATCCCAGAAGCGCGTCAGATGTACATGGACGATTGGGGAATCCCTCAGTCCTACGCCACCTTGGAAGAATGCGCTTACGATGCCGAACCCGACATCGTCAGCGTCTGCACCTGGCATCTCTTACACGACCCGCTGACCGTCGAGGCCGCCAGTTATCCGTCGATCAAAGCCATCATCTGCGAAAAACCCATGGCGATCGGTATGGGACGCGCCAACCGCATGGTAGAAGCCTGCGATGCCAACGACACCAAGCTCGTCATTAGCCACCAACGTCGTTTCACGCCCGGCTGGAACAAAGCGAAGAAACTCGTCGAAGCCGGCGCAATCGGCATCCCGCTCCGCGTCGACATCCGCGTGAAAGAGGGCCTCGCCAACTGGGCTACGCACTCCATCGACGGCGCAAAGTTCATCCTCAGCGATCCCAAACCGCGCTGGGTCATGGGAGCCGTCCAACGAACCACCGACAAATATGAGCGCAACACGCCGATCGAAGACTCCTGCATCGGTCTCGTCATGTTCGACGATCCCCTACAGTTCTTCATCCAGTCTGACCTTTGGGACAACGATTGCGATGCTGGCAAGTTCTTCATCCGAGGAACCGAAGGTATGCTCCATGTCCGTGAGACTGTGCTTAAACTCTTCAACGCCGAAACTAACGGTTGGAAAGACGTCGAGCTCGGCCTCGTCGAAGGCGATCAGGCCATCGGCGGAAACATGAACGCAAGACAGGTGGAAGAACTCGTACAGTGGCTCGACGGCGGCCCCGAACACCGCAACGCCGGGCACATCGCCCGTGACACCGTCGAGATCATGATGGCAATGTACGAATCGGCACGTCAGAACAAGGTCATCTACATGCCGATGGAGGAGCAGGAATACCCGCTCGAACTCATGATCGAAGAAGGCAAGGTGGTCGTTGAAGAGCCAGGGCGATACGATATCCGCGGTTTTTTGGACCGTAGCAACATCGACGAAGCCCGCTACGCACAGTTGAAAGAAGACGGTGTCAGCCATCACCAAGCGATGCGGATCCTGCACGACGAGATGGCGCGTAGCTGATCATCCCCGATACGCCGATGCGGAGAATAGCGGAATAATCTACGCATTTTTGCGGAATTTAACGCGTTAGGATTGCGAAACTGTGTATATCTAGGCTTTTTTGCGGAGATTAAGGATCGTTGCGGAGAATATCGGATATAATATCCGCATATGTTGCGGAGAATATACATCCACGAACACCCCGATTGGCCGAGTTTCAGCTGGCGAGAATCTGAGATCATCGATCTCCTCGCCAACGTCCGGCATCTACAAGGCATGCTCCTAGGCCGAATGGGGGCAGTCGGATTCGAACTGCGGCAGGAGGCCGAACTCGAGGCGTTCACCGACAGCGTCATCAAAACCAGTGAGATCGAAGGCGAAATCCTCAATCCTCAATCCGTCCGGTCATCCGTCGCCTCGCGCCTCGGCGTCGACATCGGCGGTGTCGCGCCCCGCGATCGTAACGTCGAGGGCATCGTCGACATCACCATGGATGCAACGATGCATCGCGACGAACCGCTGACCCAAGGGCGTATCTTCGGTTGGCACGCATCGCTGTTCCCGACCGGATGGAACGGACTCAGACCAGTTACGCCGGGGGCGTGGCGACCAGTCGAACACGGCGCGATGCAGGTCGTTTCAAGTCGCGGCGGCCGCGAAATCATCCACTTCGAAGCTCCGGACGCAACCAAGGTCGACCAAGAGATGCAGTCGTTCCTTGCGTGGTTCAACTCGCACAGCAATACCGACGGCGTCATCAAGGCCGCAATCGCCCATCTGTGGTTCATCACCATCCATCCCTTCGACGATGGAAACGGCCGTATCGCCAGAGCGATCTCCGACTTGATGCTGGCGCGTTCAGACGGTGTTCAGCAACGCTTCTACAGCATGTCATCGCAGATCCGCCAAGAGAGGTCGGACTACTACGAGATACTAGAGCGAACACAGAAAGGCACGATGGACATCACGCCATGGATGCACTGGTTCATCTCGTGCCTCGGACGTGCCCTGGAAAGCGCGCGCGACACTCTAGCGTCAACGATCGCCAGGACAGAGTATTGGGACAGCATCGCCGAGGTCCAGTTGAATCAAAGGCAACTCAAGGTCCTCAGGCGTCTTGTCAACGGGTTCGAAGGGAAGATGACCACCACAAAGTGGGCCAGAATGACGAGGTCCTCCCAAGACACCGCCTTGAGAGACATCACTGATCTGATCGAGAAAGGCATCCTCAAACGGGGACCCGCCGGTGGACGGAGCACCAGCTATGCGCTGATCAACTCGGCGGCGCGGTAACTCGTCTCGCACCGTCTTGACTGTGTTCGACTTACTGGCTACTCGGCATCTTCGAGTAGATATGGTGTGCCAAGCGTCCGATCGGCATCGATTGCAGCCAGACCTTGCCATGTCCTTGGAGCGTGGCGAGGAACAACCCTTCGCCGCCCGCCAGCATCGATTTCAGGTTGCCAGCACGCTGAATGTCGTACTCGATACCCTCTTGGAAGGCGACGATGCAGCCGGAATCGACACGCAGCCGTTCGCCTTGCAGGTCCCGCTCGATGATGGTGCCACCAGCGGACATGAAGATGTGCCCATTCCCTTGGACCTTCTGCAGGATGAAACCCTCGCCACCGAAGAATCCGGCTCCAAGGTTCCTCTGGAAAGCAATCGTGATACCAGTGTCTCCCGAACCACACAGGAAGGCGTCTCGTTGCGCCAGAACTGTACCACCCAATCCGCCGAGATCGATCGACACGATCTTGCCCGGGGCTTCCGACGAGAAAGCTACAATCTGGTTCTGATTGCTAGCGTTCTGGAAATGGGTGACGAAGATGCTCTCACCTGCCAGCATCCGAGCACCAGCATTCATGATGCCACCGAGCAATCCGCCACCACCACCGCCGGGACGTTTACCCATCTTCGACTCGAACTCGATTCCGGGCTCCATATACATCATCGCACCAGCTTCGCCGATGATCTCTTCGCCCGGGCCAAGCCGGATCTCAAGCATCTGCAAATCGTCGCCGATGATGCGGTACTGGAAGTTGCCAGCACTCATAACGTCTGTCGCCTCGTTGGTATAGCGCATTTGTTGAACCGATCCTTTCAAATCCATCTAGTAGTACTTATAAATCCTTCCACTAGCGGATTGTCGACGTTGCCAACAACCAAACTCAGAATCAACAAGCCTGCCCCTGACGATTCAGACTCAGTCTCGTCTGCCGATCACCGTCTTTTGCAGGTTCAACGCGTCGATAACCATGTTCGGATAGTCCCGGCGGAAGCCGACTCCAGAAAGCATCTCCGCGGCTGATGAAGCGATCACGGGTTCGCCGTTCCACTCCCCTATAACCACGCGCCTAGTCGTCGACGTCTGCGCGATCGTACCCACTAATGACCGTATCCCTTCCTCGATCACGGCCTCCGATGCGTCACCAGCAACGACACGCGCTCCATTCGAGTAAGCCACCATCACCGGCACTCCACCTACGAACACCACGCGGGTGCTCGAATTGCGACTGAAATCCAGCAGACCGGATTCCGCCTCGTCGGAGACGGTTACCAACCTACGGTCAAAGACGTACGCAGGATCGGTAGCCGTAACAACCAATGGCACTGTATCTCCATCTTTCCACCCCGCGGACCGCATCGTATCGACAAATTCGACGCTTGCGAATTGGACTCCGGGAAGTCCGTTGACGAAGTAGCCGCGACGGACCACACCTCGAAGCTCCATCAGATTCAGCGCGTTATAGATCGGTCGCCAGTCCCAACCCAACTGGTCAATCTCAATCGCGCGCCGAGTGACGATCCCATGCCGTCTCAAGAGCACCTCCGCACGCTTGTCCGCAAGCTGTGCCTCGTCCAATTCAGGACCTAAAAATGAAAACCGGGATGTGGCAGACCAATTAACTCCCGGCGCCAATACATTCTGCGTCTCACGCAAACGATACGCGAATTGCCGCCGCGCGTTTGAGCGTGATCGGTAATGCCGCGACCTGTTTCGCGAGCCAGTCTGAGGCATCGAACCCACTGCTCTTGCAGCCGTTGAACTCGTCGATATCGCCATCGCCGCACGCCAAGAATCGCCCGTGATCAGACCACCCAACGCCAAGTCGCGCATGACGGCTACCAACTCCGAGGGCGTCATACCTGGCAGTCCCGTAAGAAGGGTCTCGGAATCGACAACGCCTTCACCGACGATGAACTCGTACACACGCTGCGCGTCTGTAGTCACACCTTCGACACCTGCCATGATGCTTTCCACCGTCGCACTAGGCAGATACGCCCGCGCCTCTCCACCGCGAACCAACGCGACATCGCGATCAGATCCCGATTCGCCCCGACAGAAAACCCACGCAAACTCACCATCCTTGACCATTCGCTCCAGATCAACGCTTCTGAACCCATCGACACGCGCTGGCAACACATCCCGCGTCCAATGCTCAGCCGGAATCGACACACCCTGCAGCACATCCAATGCATCAACCGTCGCGTCGCATTCCGAATCATCGGTAGCGCCCGCGATCCCATGCAGCCGCAACACCGCGGCTTGGTATCGCAGAGGATCGGATGGTCGAACTTCTGATCGGAGAATCGAAAGCGTGCGCTCCTGGATCCGAGCCAACGTCGATAGATCCAGCCACTCCTCTACTCCTTCATCCCTGAAATAACCCTTCGCGGCTTGCGAATCCGCCAACATTTCATCCAACGCGTCGTGCAGCGGTTCAGACGCGATCGGATACCGCGCCTGCAAAACCCCAACCGACACCGGGCCGCTACGAGCCAGGTATCGCGCCACTACTCGCCTAACAGCACCGTAGTCGCACGGTTCTGCCATCGCTTGTTGATACTCTTCCACAAGGCTCGCCGAAACCCATCTCGATTCGCTCGACCCATCAACTTCAAACTCAACACGCTCCGCCCTCCCCTGCGATTCCAGATCAGTAATCCAACCCTCCCATCCATCCTCGCTACGCTCCGCAATCTCGTCGTACGACAGATCGCCGAGCTCACTCAACAACTGCGCCAACTCGGTCTCGGTCCTCGCTCTCATCCCAAGCGCCGTGCGTCCTGCCAGAGACGAAACGTCGTCAATAGCCTCAACCCTCAACAATCCCGCCGCTTCGGGATTTCGGAACAGCTGCGCGAGCGCCTCACGGTCGATGTTGAGCGATTGAAGACCACGTTCCGCTTTCGGCGTGTCCCACTGGTACATCCAGAAGTCGATGAAATTGTGTTCCAACGACCTCGCAACCGGAGATGGAACGTCAGATTCGACAAACTTGACCTCGATTGCTCCAGATTGGACGCGCTCCAAAACCCGCTCCAAACCCGGCATGTCCATGTAGTCCTCAAGCGCATCACGATAAGACTCCAACACGATCGGAAAATCCGGGAACGACTTGGCGATCGCCAACAGGTCCTTCGAGCGCAGCCGCTGCAACCAGAACGGCGTCCGACGGAACTGACCCAAACTCGGTAGCAGCAATGCCCGATACGCGTTCTGCCTAAAGACCGCACCGAACAGCGGCGAATCGATCATGCCCTCCAAGACGCGTTCCTTCACCGCCCCTCCCGACATCTCTTCGATGAATTCGACGTCCGGACCGCCATCGCCCTGCGGCAACCTGAACATGAAACCGTCGTCCGAGACCTGCACCTCCGGCTCGATTTTCCGACGCTTCAGCAACTCCCGGGCAATCGCCACGGACCAGGGGCCGTTGATGCGACCGCCGAACGGCGAATGCACCACAATTCGTTGATCGCCGATCGAATCTTGATACGTCTCAACGATGACCGTCTTGTCGGATGAGATGTCGCCCGACCACTGGATCTGTCTCCGGATGTATCCGATGATCTGCCTCGCTCCGGCGTCATCGATCGGAAACTCCGACATCAACCATTCGACCACTTCCGCCGGCGTCTCATCCTCACCCACGTACGGCATCAGCCTCCGCGCGGCCTCCGCGCGAAACTCCGCCAACGCTTCCGACAAGTCCAACGGTCGCCACGGAAAGTCCCCTCGCCAAAACGGCATCCGCGGCAACGCGCCCGGCGCAGGCTCAGCGATCACGCGATCATCGTCGATCTTGGCGACACGCCAAACTTGACTGCCCAACATGAAGGCATCACCCTCTCCAGACTCGAACACAAACTCTTCATCCAACTCCCCAACCCGCGTCTTTCGATCCGGCAACACGACCGGGAACAAACCGCGATCGACAATCGCACCGCCATTGCTGATCGCCATCATCCGCGTTCCCGGCAACTGCTGCAGCACATCCCGCGTCTCATCCCAGTGAATCCGGGCTCTCAACGTAGAAAAAAGTTCGCGCGGGTAGTGACCCGAAACCAACCTCACCACGCCTTCAAAGTTCGGATACGTCAACTCGCCGTAAGGATACGCGCCCTTGATGACTCGATAAAGTTCCCGCATCGGCCATTCCTGCACCGCAACCGCCGCAACGATCTGTTGCGCTAACACATCGAGCGAGTTGCGAGGTACTTCAACCGCCTCCACTCGCCGCTCCTGCATCCCCCTAGCCACAACCGCCGCCTCGATCAAATCCTCAGGATGCGTCCCGTAGATCTTCCCATAACTGGTCTCACCGACGCTGTGCCCCGCCCGTCCGACACGTTGCAACCCTTGCGTCACCGTCTTTGGCGATTGCAGCTGAACGACGAGATCAATGCTCCCGATGTCGATGCCAAGCTCCAACGAGCTCGTGCCGACGAGCGCCGGCAACTCTCCCGCCTTCAGCTTCTCCTCGATATCCCGTCGCAACGTATCCGACAAACTGCCATGATGCGCCATGAACGGACCATCTTCAGTGCCAGTCCCGACCTCTCCGCTACCCACGGCTACACCGTCGTTCTCTCCCTGTTCCCGTGCCGACCAAACCGCGTTCAAGCGATCAGCGGCGTTCTCGGCTTGACGACGGCTGTTAGAGAACACCAACGTCGTGTCATGCCCCGCAATGTCATCCAACACCCTCGGTATCAGCTTCGGCCATATCGAACTCGGGTCTCCCCCATCGGAATCTGGCATTCCGTGAACACTGATCTCGATCTTCTTCGATCCCGGGCAATCGACAATCGACACCGGCCTCGGTTCCGCGTCTAACTTGCCGTTGGCGCCCCCGGCCGACGACACGTTCTGTCCCCCCAACAGACGCGCAACTTCCGTCAGCGGACGTTGCGTCGCCGACAATCCGATGCGCTGGAACCCCGGCGCGATCTGCTCCAAGCGCTCGAGCGTGATGCTCAGATGAACGCCGCGCTTGTTCGCGCACAGCGTGTGTATCTCGTCCACTATCACCGTCTCGACGGTACTCAAGATGCTACGCGCACGGGGCGACGTCAATATCAAGTAGAGCGACTCCGGCGTCGTGATGAGAATATGCGGCGGATTCCTGACCATCCGAGCCCGAGCCGCAGACGGTGTGTCACCTGTCCTCACATCCGCTCGTACATCTGGAATTTCTACACCTAATGATTTCGCAGCCTCCTCGATACCCCGCATCGGCTCTTCGAGATTGCGCTCGACATCGTATCCAAGAGCCTTCAAAGGAGAGATGTAAAGCGTCCTAATCCCCTTCCGCTTCGACAGCGCAACATCCGAGTACAGCGCGTCCAGTGCTGAGAGAAACGCCGCCAACGTCTTGCCCGAACCAGTAGGCGAATGAATCAGGACATTTTCGCCGTTCTTGATCTGCGGCCATGCCTCGCGCTGCGGATCCGTCGCGACGCCGTGACATTCCCGGAACCACCGCGCGACTGGCGCGCTGAACAGATCGACGACATCAGTATCTGTTGAGACAGTTCGCACCATGATTCACACCATCGGTACGAGTTTAAGCGAGACCTCTACCCCCGCGTCATTCCCGCGCACGCGGGAACCCAGAGGCGGACAGGCGGGAACCCTCCCCTTTTTGCGTCAGCAAAAGGGGGACGCGTAGCGAAGCGAGACGCAGGGGGTTCATACACCCAACACAGCCCATCATTCCTTCCATCCTTCAAATCCGGGTTCAGACAACCCCGTCATTCTGCGTGCAACCACGTCATTCCGGCCGAATACCCCCGTCATTCCCGCGCAGGCGGGAATCCAGAGGGGCCGGGCAAAGGGGGCGGATACCCAAAATGCCCGCCTAACTCCCGTCGCCGCTCCAGATTCGTCGACCGACTATCAAAGTCAGCACAACGTACATCGCATCCATCACCGGGAAGTAGATCATGTGCGAATTCACCGCCAACCCCGTCTCGCTGTCGGTGTCGAACAGCCAAAACCACTCCCAGAAGAACAGCATCGCCAGCACGATCGACCCGTAAAAGACCACCGACGTTCGCAAGTATGTCAGCGTGTCAACCTCTGAACCGTCAATCGCTCGCTTACGCAATATCCCGACCACAAGCACGATCACCACTCCAACCGCCATGAACCAGTTGAATACGTCCCAGACTGGGTAGTCAGGCGAACCGTCGTGGTACAGCGGGGTAACCGCCAAGTGCACCGCGACTGCTATCCCCGATACAACCAGAAACGCCCCTACGATCTTTCTCACGATTTCCATTGCAGTTCTCCTCCTGTTTATGCCTCTAACCTAAATTCGAAGTCTTTGTTCGAGTATCGCCTACCAAAGTTCCATCGAACCCTCGAACAGCGATTGCAACTCCTCGGCTCCTGTGGCTCTCGGTGCCAACTTCGTAACCCGATGCTGCGGCAACGTACCAGCGACGAATGCATCAATGTCCGACTCGTCGTAGCCCACTCCAGTCAACCCATTCGGCATTCCCAAGTCCTGCAACAACTGAATAATCTGCTGCGCCAATATCTCGCCAGCATCTTCGTCATCCGCATCAGAGACATCCGCGCCCATCAACCGCGCCGCCTCAATGTGCCGTGCGGGATTGGCCGATGCCGTATAACAAAATACCGCAGGCGCGTTCAAAATCACTGACAATCCGTGTGGAATTATCGGCTTGTCGTCGGGATACCCGTCGGGCTGGTAATCTCTCGCGTTCCCCGCGACCGGATACGACATCCCGTGGGGCAGGTGAACGCCCGCGGTACCGAAGCCAACCCCCGCAGCCGTCGCCGCAAGGCACATGTTCGCCCGCGCCTCGTCGTCTTCCGGATGGTTCACCGCACGTCGGATGTTTTGGGAAACAATCTCGATAGCCTTTGCCGCCCACACATCACTCATCGGGTTCGCCCCTTGATACGCCGGACGATGCGCCGGATCAATCGGTGCTTCGCGCCGCGTATACGGCAACGCAGTATACGACTCCAAACCGTGACACAACACGTCGAACCCGCTGAAAGCCGCCACGTTCCGCGGCATCGATCGCGTGTTCTCCGGATCCACCAAACCCATATGCGGCTTCAGCGCACGATTCGCTATCCCCGTCTTGGCATGCATCTCCTTCATGTCGAAGATCGACACACCCGAAGTCTCACTACCCGTGCCCGCAGTTGTCGGCACCGCGATCAACGGCTTCAACACACCCGGCACCGGCGTCCCCTTCCCTATCGGCGCATTCACATACTCCAGAAACTCCGCCGGATACGTGTCGTACAGATTCGCCGCTTTCGCCGTATCCATCACCGACCCACCGCCGACCGCTACAAAGCCGTCAAAATCGCCCTGCTCAGCGAACTGAATCGCGTCCGCGAAAGACGCATCCGTCGGCTCAACGCTCACATCGGCATAAACCACGCACTCAATACCCTCGTCTCGCAACGACTGCAACCCAGTCGTAACCGCCGTCGATTCAAGTAGCGATTGGTCCGTCAGCACCATCGCCTTCTTGACACCCAGCCGTTTCATCTCAAAACCGAGTTCAGCGGTGACGCCAAACCCAAACTTGATGCTCGCAGCATCCATCGCAAACGCAGTTTCCAGTGCTTGAGACATCCCATTTCTCCGATTGATCGCTCCCTAAAACACATCCCCAACCAGCCATCAGCATTAAAGTATGCACCAACACCCAACAACACCCCCGCAAAGGCCAACGCCATTCCCACGCCCCCACTCGTCATTCCCGCGTAGGCGGGAATCCAGAGGGGCTGAGAGGCGCGGGCCCCAGCCCCTTTCGCTCCGCGAAATGGGCGCGCACAAGCGAAGCCCAAAGGCCCAACATCAGATCGGGGGTATGCCCGGGGCGGCGGGACTGTCGGTAGCCCCCCCCCCCCCAACATAGAAAAGGAGCAAAACAGAACGTCCCCTTCGCGAAGCGTAAGGGGACGCGAACGAGCGAAGCGCAGTTCGCAGGGGATGCCCGGGGGAGGGGGCGGCCGGCAACACCAGCTTCGCCCCAACACACACTACCCATGACCAGCTACCGCAAAGAACTCAGCGTCGACCTCTACGAACTGACCATGTCCCAAGTCTTCTGGCGACGCGGCATGGATTCATCCGCCACATTCAGCCTATTCTTCCGCGGCTATCCCAAAGACCGTGCCTACTACATCGCCAGCGGCATCGACGACGCCCTCGATTTCCTACAAGACTTTCGATTTGCCGACGACGAAATCCGAGCCATCCGCAACGTCACTCCCCTAGCCGACGACTTTGCCGACGTTCTCTCCGATCTCCGTTTCACAGGGACAGTCCGAGCCGTCCCAGAAGGCAGCATCATCTTCGCCGACGAACCCCTCCTCGAAGTCACCGGATCGTTGATCGAGACCCAGATCGTCGAGACAATGCTCCTAAACATCGTCACCACCGCGTCGCTCCTGGCAACCAAAGCCGCCCGCATCGTCCAAGCCGCTGACGGCAGACCCATCGTAGATTTCGGCTCACGCCGCACACATGGCGAAGACGCCGCAATCGCCGCAGCGCGTGCCGGATACATCTCCGGCTTCGCAGGCACCAGCAACGTTAAAGCCGCCGCACTCCACAGCATTCCCGCATACGGAACAATGGCACACTCCTTCGTCCAAGCCTTCGATGACGAAGCGACAGCCTTCGCATCCTACGTCGACGAATTCCCCGAAACGACCACGCTCTTAGTAGACACCTACGACACCTTGGAAGGCATCCGTAACGCCATTCGCGTCGCCGAACAAGCACGCTCGCTCGGCTCAACCGTCAACGCGATCCGTCTCGACAGCGGCGATCTAGCCCAGCTCGCACGGGCCGCTCGCACACTATTGGACGAAGCCGGCTTCCCGCATATCCGAATCATGGCAAGTGGCGGCCTAGACGAACACAGCATCTCGCAGTTGGTCGACTCCGGCGCACCCATTGACGCCTTCGGCGTCGGAACCCGATTCGGCACATCAGCAGACGCCCCGTACATCGACTCCGTCTACAAACTAGTCGAGATCAACAACCGCCCAGTAACCAAACTCAGCACCGCCAAAGTCACCCACCCTTGGGCCAAGCAGATACACCGCCGCTTCGAAGACGGCCTGATGCGCGGAGACATGCTGACAAGATCCACATCGCCCCCACCGAGCCATTACGCCCATCAGATGCTCAAAACCATCATGAAATCCGGCAAACGACTGATCCCCAAAGACCCAATCGCAACAATCCGAACCCGCATCGCAACAAACCTCTCCTCCCTACCAAAAAACCACCGCCACCTCCAACAACCCACCACCTACCCAATCGAATACGCCCCAGACTTAGAAATACCGGACGCTCGATAACCTGGTCCAACGTAGAGGCCAGCCCCGTACCCCGATACAGGGATGGCCGAGCGGAAGAATCCTAAAAGATTAGAATCCCTCCCATGCCAACCTTCCCCCACATCGAGACCTACTACCAGGAACTCGAAGACATCATCCAATTCGGCAGCTCCGACAACGAATCGAGCATCCGAGCCGCATTCCAAACCTGTCTCTCACAATACTGCTCCGACCACCTCGAAAACCTCAAACTCATTCCCGAACTCGCCGGACCCGGAGGCATCCCCGACGGAACCGTCAAAGACTCCCTCCGCATGGCACGCGGCGAAGCAATCCCAAACAGTCCCACTGACAACGCAACTCCCTCTTGTTAAATGCCCTCTTGGGGAGTTTTACTGTCCTTTTGCGTTACGCCCTGCCTGCCAATCGCTGACGATACGCCGTTAGATCTTGTTCAGTTATTTCGTCGGGCGACACCAAAAGGTAATGATTTTCCGAGACCACAGCGATGTCGTCGCCGTTCTGTTCGAATTCGAACAGGGCGATTTGCTCATTTTCGATGAACTGTGCTCCAACAGGACGACAAATCAAATTCGGCAACTTTTCGGCACATACCGCCATATCCTGCTCGATTTGGACACGATTGAGGATATCGTTCCCACCCTTCGCTTGTATCGGCACAACATAGTGGGAACCAAGTTTATCGACGCCGACGTACACTTCGTCAGTTTCAACTTGACCGATACCCGCGACGGTCGTTCGGAGGTGGTTCTGCAACGAGTAACAGGTGATGCCCAAGAACACGTCGATTAACCGGTTGTAACGCACGCGCGCCAAGAGCGCCTGCTCATCTGAAAACGCATATTTTGAGATGATTCCCGGTGTCACATCCGGAATTTTAGTTATGGCGAGGTTCGGGTTTGGGAGGATCAGTAAATCGGCGACAAGCACGAACTCGTACCTGCTGCGACCAACCGACCTGATTATCCATGTTTCCCCTTCAGGTGCCTCGTTCAATATGGAATCAGGCAGAGGCTTTCGGTAGCGAAAACTGTAAATTACGTCCCCAAGGTTCTTGGGTGGTGCGACGTTGAGGTTCTCCGCGTGCGCCGAGATTTCCGCACGATCAAATGGCACTTGACGATCTCCGGGGGTGTACTTGCCCCTAAAAATCGCTTCGATAATCGCCGTGTAACGATCTGGTGACGGGATGACTAGCTCCGTTTCAACTTGCGCTTCCCGACCATTCCAATACGACTACCTCTTCCCTCAGTTGGTCGCCTGTAACGGTCGAGGGCCTCGTGCGGAATAAATCGATGTCGAGCACTTGATAACCGAGCGACTCTGCCAAATCGGCGAGAATCTCTCCCGTCCTTATCAGAACTCTGAGGTAGGAAGCTTGATCCCCGACAACGTACGCGAGTTTTGCGCCAGGGCAAAGAGCCGGGCGCAACGATGCGAGGTGCCTCGACATTCCGCCGAAATACAACTTCGTCACCCGCGAATACAAACGTTCAAATCCCGAAGTCTTCTGCATTTCAATTCGACGTCGTTCGATCGTACTCGCAATGCGTTGAATCGTTTCGTGATCCTCAACCATACGATCGTCTGAATCAGCTTTGTATACACCTCGAGTGTTGGATCGAATCAGATCCTGCTTCGATGAACGCAGCTCACGCCTGTCTCTGATCAGTCCTAAAATGACCGACTCCAGCCTCGTTGTACGAGTGTAGTCTTTTTCATTAGGATATGGTGGCGAAGTTATTACTGCGTTTACCGATTCAGGTTGCAGAACGAGATCAGATTCACGCGCATCTGCTTTGAGGACCGAGGAATGTGTCTGAGAGTGATGCCGAACCAAGCGGAGATCGTCGATCATGAGTTGCATGACATCAACCCATGCATCCAAAACTGGTGCATCGTACTTGATTTTTCCGATCCCCACCTCTGGGCCGAATTTCAGATTCCCGATCTTCGTGACGAGCGCTTTCGCAAGCGCGAGTCGCCCGTAACGCTGCAGGTATGGGTCGCCTTGGTTTTCGATCTCTTCTAATAGGAGTAGCGTTTTGTGCAGCGGGATAGGACTGATCGAGTCCTTCAAGATCAGCTTCCCCGCGTCGGGACCAAGAGATCTGCGGATTACACCCGATTCGTCGAATCGCCATTCGCCTGCATCCGCAAGGTCTTGCCACTCAACCCTGCCAATCGTGGCATTCGCGACTTCTTCTGCAAAGTCAGACAGCGTCTCTGGATCAACCGACCAGTCAACTTTCACGGAGCTGGCAAAATGCGCCATCGGATTCGACTCGATACCGACGCTCTTGATGCCGAGTTTCTTGCATTCAACCAAGGTAGTTCCCGTTCCACAAAACGGATCCAATACGGTCGTCTGCGGCCCAACATCCAGACGTGAAAGGTAGTCACGCACCAAATGCGGTGGGAAGGAAAGCACGAAGCGATACCAATCGTGAACAGCGCGGTCTTCGGGCCTTAGTTTGTTCCGAAATTGTGACGAGGTTCGCTTGACGGTCAGGAGTTCGCTAGACATCGTTTTGAAGTTGATTACCAGTTTCTACAATTTACCAACTATCACGCTCGATTGCTCCGTCGACTTGCCGGTGTTTCGGTGAGTCTTGGGAAACCCGGTGGGCGGAGATTGCCTGGATCCATCAAACGCAGTTACTTCCCCATCACAAAAGTGGCGTTTAGTCAATCATTGATAGTAATCGGACGATGCAACCCCAGCGACCCTAAACCTTTGTATCTCGGTGCCACGATTGACTTGGCAGATCGATCTCCTAAAACGCGTCACCGCCGTAAGCGTCGAAACCGTCCACATCGTCAACCAACTAGCCAAACTCTCCGACATCCAACCCACCCAGGATCAACAACCGGAGCCGGAAATAATCACCCTGTCAAAATCCGGTCAACCCAGCTAGGCGCTACACATCCGAATCACTCATCGGGCCCCATCCCACCAAAATCACAGCCCATCACTCAACATCATCGCAATCACAGTTCAAAACCCCGAACACCCATCCTTCGCATCATCCCCAATCCTCAACATCCTAGTTCAAAAGCACATTTGACATTTCCGCAACATCTGTTGTAATATAACAACCAAGGGCGTCAAACGGACGCCCCTCACACGAAGAATCGCCGCGTCGAGACGGGTTGCGCGCAAACCTTTTAAGACGTAGCAAGCACAATTGAATGAAGTACGGCAGCGGGCGGGGTAGCAGGGGTCGCCAACATACGACCCGCCGGCGATGTCCCGCCACAAGCCACTGAAAGAC
>DAOUJE010000049.1:0-13718 GCA_034423055.1 Dehalococcoidia bacterium
ACGACGCGGTCTTGGCCTGGGGCGGGTTTGCTGTTTGAGAGGGCCCGCATGTATTCGTCCATGTCGGTCTTGAAGTCTTCGATGTCGGTGAAGGCTTCGAGGTTGTAGGCGATAAAGTGGTGGGACGCGCCTCGGCGTCGGTTGGGGCCACCACCGTTTCCTCCGAGGATGCCGGCGAGGATCTCGATCATCACCGCCATCGAGTAGCCCTTGTGAGCGCCGAGTTCGCGGGTTGCTCCTGCTGGTAGCATGATGAAGTCGTCCGGTACTTCGCTTTCCTCCATTACCGGAGTGCCGTCAGATTTTGCGACCCAACCGGGCATCACCGGGACGCCGATGCGTCTGGCGAGGACGATCTTGTTGCCAGCGACGCTGCTCATGGAGGCGTCGAAGATGAAGGGTGGTTCGTCGCGAGTTGGTGCTGCGATGCCGAGGGGGTTTAGCCCGACTAGACGTTCTGCGCCGTGTACTGGTGCGACATTGACGCCGCCGGTGGTCATCGCCAAGCCGATCATGTCGCGTTCAAGGGCCATTGCGGCGTGGTAAGCGCAGGCGCCGAAGTGGCGACCGTTGATGGCTGTGATGGTGCCGATGCCGTAGACTTCTGCCCTGTCCATAGCCATGCGCATGGCCATGGGGCCTACTGCTAGACCGTGACCTTCATCGCAGTCGATCGTGGCGGCTGCAGGCAATTCCCGGATGATCTGCGGGTTTGGAGTCGGGTTGATGCCGCCCTCGCCGAATGAGGCGACGTATGAGCGGAGCATGTTGGAGACACCGTGGGACTCTATGCCCCGTGCATCAGCGTAAACGAGGACGTCGGCAGACTGAACCGCATCATCCTCAGGCATACCCATCTTTCGGAAGATGTCTTCGACCGTGGCGCGCATGTCTTCGATCTGGACGTGCACAGCGATGTCGTGTGGGACGTGGAATCGTTCGAGCACTAAATTACGCCTTTCTGTTTTTGGTAGACACGTTAGGCCTTCATGGACGTGGGTTGCTTCCTTCAGTTAGACCGCTTGCCCATCCCCTCTGGATTCCCGCCTGCGCGGGAATGACGGTGCCTTTGTGTGGATCTTCCTTTAGTCCGCTCTTAATTTAATCGAGTCGAAAGTATACAAGCGTGGTGTCCAAAATCGTGGTTGATGGGGTATATTCGCGTGCAACGAGGCGGAGGTTTACGGGAACCCCCTTTATTCCCCCTTTTCGCCCAGCGAAAAGGGGGAGGGATTGGATGTCCCCTTTGAATCAACAGAGAAGGTTTTGCCAGCGCCTCAGAGAGGTCAGATATGCCTATCGGAAAAGTCTCCGTTTTCACCGCTCCAGGTGTGCCATTCGAGATTGAGGAGTTGCCGACACCCGAAGTCGAACCTGGCGGCATACTCGTCAAAAACACGCACGCGGTCATCTGCGGTTCCGATCTGCATGGATGGCGCGGCGATGGCGACGTGGTACCGCCACCAAAACGCAGGTTGACTGGTCACGAGTTCACGGGCGTCGTCCATTCGCTGAGCAAAGGTGTCGATACGGATTCTCTGCGAAGGCCCTTGAAGGAAGGCGACCGGATCGCGTTTCCGTTCTTCAACCCTTGCAACCGTTGCTACTGGTGTATCCGAGGCGAGCACCACGCCTGTCCGCATCGTGGCCGAGCGAATCATCAGGGGCTGGATGCCTATCCGTACTGCGATGGTGGGATGGCGGATTACTACTATCTTCCACCGGGCCATTACGCATTCAAGGTTCCGGACGAGTTGCCGACCGATGCGGTGCCGCCGGTGAACTGTGCTCTATCACAGGTACTATTCGGGTTGGAACGGGCGAAGATGGACTTCGGCGACACAGTCGTGATCCAAGGCGCTGGCGGATTGGGGATTTTCGCGACTGCGATTGCAGCCGAGAAAGGTGCGTCAAAGGTGATCGTTATTGATGGACAGCAGCCGCGTCTGGACTTGGCGATGGAGTGCGGCGCGACGCACACGGTCTCGATGGTGGACTACCCCACTGCTGATTCGCGTGTCGAGCGTGTCCGCGAGTTGACGCACGGCGTTGGTGCCGACATCGTGGTTGAGGTGGTGGGCGTTGCCGCGGCGACGCTGGAGGGTTTGGACATGGTGCGGTTCAACGGCAAGTACGTAGACATCGGCAACATCAGCGGTGGAAGCATCGAGTTTGCGGCTAGGAAGATCATCAACAACCAGACTCAGTGGCAGGGGCTGATGCATTACAACCCGTGGATCGTCGAGGCTGCGTTGCAGTTCTTGGTTCGTGCCAAGGACCGGATGCCGATAGCGAACGTGATATCGCACAAATTCCCATTGGAACAGATCAACGATGCGTTCGAGTTTGCCGAGTGGCAAGGGCGCGAAGGCGGATCGACAGCTAATCGCGTTGCGTTGACGATGTAGGGATTTATGCGTCACTTAATCGTGACTACAGGCCCTCTTGCTCTATCCGACAGCAATGTAGGCACTACATCTAGCAAACTGGTGAAGCTGCCCTA
Source organism: Dehalococcoidia bacterium (assembly GCA_034423055.1). Classification (GTDB taxonomy): domain Bacteria; phylum Chloroflexota; class Dehalococcoidia; order Lucifugimonadales; family Lucifugimonadaceae; genus Bin127. The sequence continues at coordinate 2,504 of DAOUJE010000049.1, forward strand.
TTCAGTAGGGCTTTGTTCGGGGTTTGATCGTGTGCGTACCGTATTTCCGTGACTTTGCTGTACCCTGAATAACCGCGACGGTTTCCCATTACGAGTGGCCATTCGGCACTTGGGGCATGGATTCCCCATGCCCCCTGTTTGGCACTCGGATGATGTGGAAACCGTCGCAGGTAGCCATGCTCATCGGTCAAAGGGGGCATCTTCATGCAGCACCTCAATCTAACCATACTGTTGCCTATGATGGGAAAGCAGTTGGCGGTAGTCTCGGTAGTAGTTATCGCTACGGGCCTCATCGCGGTCGGATGCTCCGCCGCAGAAGCCACTCCGACGATGCACCCGTCCCCTGTTCCCACGGCGACATCTTCTCCCGCATCCACATCGACGCAGTCACCTCAACCAACTGCGACGCCGACTGCGAAGGTCGTGTTGCTGTTTCCGACGCCTACGCTGGTGCCTACACTATCCCCTACGGCGACTACGGTGCCGACCGTCGAAGGTGAATATTCCGTCCAAGTCGTGAGAGTTTTGGATGGTGATACGTTGGAGGTCGAGATTGACGAGATTCAAGTTGAAGGTTTGAAGAATCAAACAGTGAGGATTTTCGGGATCGACACGCCGGAAACGCGCACAACTGACGATTTCGAAAAAGCTTGTGGGAACTGGTCGAAAAAGCGCGCCAACGACTTTGTTTCATCTGATGGGCAGTACGTTTTGGTAACCGAGTTCGAAGACGGCGGATTCAGCAGGATTTTGGGTGATATTCGGTCACCAGAGGGCGTGATGATGTCGGAGTTCATGCTAGATCAGGGATTGGCGGTTCCGTATGAGGGTGGGACGAGGGATTTTGAGGATCATCGCGAGAACTGTGACCAGTTGGTTGAGGCAGGGCACATCGCAGAACCGGAAACTGATGCCATAGTGTCTGCGACTGAAGATCCAACGGCAACGCCTGAACCTACATCCGAATCAATGGCAACTCAAGAGCCAACGATCGCTCCTGTTGACGATACGACTCCATCGCCTACTGCTACTGCAACAGAACAACCTACCGTTACCGCCGAACGTGACGAGAACGGCGCTACTTACGAAACCTGCGAGGAGGCTGAAGAGGCAGGGATAGAACGCGAGCCCGGTAAAGAAGGGCCAAGTTGGGGATTTCCAATCGAAATTGTTACCGGCGAACGTGATGGCGACCAAGATGGTTATGTTTGCGAGGTCGATCCTAACGAAATAGGGAAAATTGCAACTACGATGCCGACTTCTATACCCGACGTAACTCCGACGGTCGACCCTCAAGATATAGGCGAGGTGTATGAGAGTTGTGATGCAGCGGAGGATGCTGGGCTTCAGCGCCGGACAGGCGAGAAAGGTGACGGCAGAGGTTTCCCTGCCTGGCAAGTTCCGAGTGCTAGGGATGGGGACGGCGACGGCGTGGTTTGCGAGAGGTAGTTTTTGGCTACTTTGTGAAGCCGATGCCGTTGAGGTGGCTGGTGTCGTTGAATGTCTTCATGCGCCATCCGTTTGGCGTGTAGAGGTGTTCGTCTAAGATCGTGACGCCTGTGTTGGTGAACACAAAGTCCCACTGGTCTCTGATTCGGAGGTTCAATAACTGGCCCAAGAGTGCCTGCAACGAACCTCCGTGCCCGACTACCAGTATGGTTTCGTTGCCTTGACGGTGGTTGGTAAGCATCTCGTGTACGAAATCGCCTACTCTTTGCCACGCGTTTGCCATTGATTCGCCGCCTGGGAATTCAATGGTGGGTCTGGTGTCCAAGTTCTTCCAGCGCTGGTAAACCTCTGGTACGGCGTTTCCGATGTCATCCCACAGGAAGTCTTCGTAGACGCCGAAATGGTATTCACGCAGTTGCGGGCGGGGTTGAATCTCGAGTTCGGGGGTGTTGGCAGTGATGGTTTTCGCTGTGTCCATGGCTCGCTGGAGGTCGCTTGAATAGACGGCATCGAACTTGAAATCGGCCAGTCGGTTCGCCACCGCTTGGGCTTGTAGACGGCCTCTTTCGGTGAGTTGCGCGTCGAAATGTCCCTGCGCTTTGTCGTCCAAGTTGCCCTCGGTTTCTCCGTGGCGAATCATGATGATGGTGCGGGGCGATGGATTGAAGATGCGTGGAGTCGTGCTCAAGTTTGTGTCATCCATTCGAGTTGAAGCCGTTGAGGTGGCTGGTGTCGTTGAAAAGCACGCATTGCCACCGACTCGGCATGAAACGGTGTTCCCTAAGGGCTGACACGCTGGTGTTGTCGAAGTGAAATCGCCACAGATCGGTGTTTCGCAGCCCCAACAGGTGGGTTAGGAGCGATTGCAACGATCCGGCGTGTGCAACCACCAATATAGATGCGCCTTCTTGGTCGTGTCGATCCAAGATTTCGCTTGCGAAGCGTCCGACCCGATGCCACATGTCGCCGTGTGACTCGCCGTTGGGAAACCTTAGGTCGCTTCTCGTATCCCAGTTGACCCAACGCCGGTAAAGTTCCGGATCATTTTCACGGATGTCTGGCCAAGGGGTATCTTCGTAATCGCCGTAGTGTGCTTCGCGCAGTTCGGAACGAGTTGCAAGTGCCAAATCGGGTCTGAGTAACAACAATGCTTCTGCAGTGGATTTGGCTCGTTGCAGATCGCTGGAATAAACCGCGTCGAAGTTGAATTCTGCGAGACGTTGCGCAACCGCCTCGGCTTGACGGTGCCCATTCTCGGTCAGCGGGACATCGGATTGCCCTTGCGCTTTGTCGCCGATATTGCCTTCGGATTCGCCATGCCGGACCATCAAAATAGTGCGACCTTTCGAACGAATTCCTAGTCGAAAGCCTTGGTGAGTAGTGGTCATCGCCCTAGAGTTTGCCGTTCAGATGGTAGGTATCATTCCAGCTTTCGATCTGCCATCCGTCGTCACGCCACGTCGGCTCCGAGATTGTGGCACTGATGCTGGCGTTATCGGTTTTCAGCCGCCACTTGTCTTCGAGGCGGAATTTGCACATGTAGGCGGCGGAGGCCTTTATTGACCCGCCGTGGCCGAAGACGAGGATTTCGGCATCCTCTTGCGCTTCGTCGACTATCTTTCGGGTGAATTTTGCGACGCGATCCATGTGCTCTCGGTCGGTTTCGCCGCCGGGAAACCGTACATCAGATCCGATTGCCGGATCTAAGATTTGGGCGAAAAAGTGGGGGTATTCGTCGCGGAGTTGCTGCCACGAGTAGCCCTCGCAATCGCCGTAGTTCTTTTCACGCAGTTCTGGCGTGGTCTCGATGGCGAAATCAGGTCTCAATTTGAGCAGCGGTTCGGCGGTCTGAAGCGCTCGGATGGAGTCGCTCGAGTAGATGGCATCGAAGTGGCAGTTTTTGAGCCGTTCGCCGAGGAGGTTGGCCTGTGCCCTGCCCGTCTCATTGAGAGGTACGTCGGAGTAGCCCTGGGCGAGGTTGGCGGCGTTGCCTTCAGTCTGGCCGTGGCGAACGAGGTAAATCGTGGTCAACGCAAAGAGTCTCGGGTATGACAGGTGCCCCTACGACTCAATGGTAAGTACAAAGTGTGAGGTGGGGTTAACTTGGATCTAGTGGTGGGTTATTGTCCAAATGGAGTGCTGCTGCAAAGAACAAGCAAAGAAATCTCGGGGTTTTTCGAACTTGGAATCACGTTGCGAGCCTTGCGAGACGGGTGCTTCTGCAAAGAACAAGCAAAGAAATCTGCGGGTTCGTTGAACTTGGAATCGCGCAGAGAGCCTTGCGAGACGGGTGCTTCTGCAAAGAACAAGCAAAGAAATCTGCGGGTTCGTTGAACTTGTAATCACGCAGAGAGCCTTGCGAGACGGGTGCTTCTGCAAAGAACAAGCAAAGAAATCTCAGCTGTCCCGAGACGATGAGGCCCAATTCGGCAGATATGCACGGCTCCTGTTACCGGCTTCAGGGTTTCTAACAACGAGCATTCCGGCATCGACAGCTTCTTTCAGGATCCTCGAGGCATGGTCAGATCGCTGGTTTGGAATGCCGAATCGGTCACGGATCGATTGGTTGTTGGTCTGTTGACCGATCAGATATCGCAGGCATGCATGCCAGTAACAAGCTTGAACGCGCTCTTCCCGGTCCATCTCTACGAGTTTCTTGTGTGCAAAGAGCACGCATCTCGTGGAGTTTTCGACGGCTTCGAACAAAGGCGCGGGTAGTTGATGGACCTCGATCATGTCAACTACCTTGTCGATGCCGCTGCCCCGTTCCTCGCATATTCCGAACCGACGCATCAGGGAAGCGACAGACTCGTTTCGGGATTTTGGCGGAGCGTCCAAAAACCTTAGAGTTTCAACCAAGGGTCGCCCTGGATTTGCAACTTCTATTCGATCATCAAATATCTCTACTATCGGGCCGGTACCGGTTGCATAGAAATCTTGGTGTATCAAAGCATTTGCAACGAGTTCCCGCACCGCGATCTCTGGGAACATCGGTGTATCGACGTTCAATGCTCGTTCTATGACTTCGTTCGAAGGCACTAGTGTCATGATGTGCTCGATGATGCGTTGGAAAGACGCGGCGTAACCCGGATCGAACGCTCTCTCCCTGGCGTTGTTGAACCGTGCTATGCCATCGTATTTGACGACTCTAAGGCGTTTGCGGTTCAGAGATTCAAAGTCTGCCAAGTCTCGTGCAAGCAAAACGGCTGCCAGATTGGTGATGTTCCATCCACCAGCGTCGGATCGGGTGATCAATTGGTCTTGGCGCATCGTCGAAAGGATGTTCGCGTTGCCGTCTGGCAATGGTCGTCCTGACAGATGGAAATAGGTCGGATAATCGAGCAGTTCGAAGACTTTATCCGCAGCGAGATTAGTTGCGACGATTCCGTCTTCGAAACTTCGGCGATCAAGTAGACGCCACAAACGACGTTCGATCATCGGTTCGTCAGAGAGGTGTTTGGTAACTGGTCCGACGCGCACAAACGCGGTGCCTTTGAATCGCGCAGGGAATTGAGCCGTTGGCGCAATCTCAAGGACCACGAGGTTGCGTCCGTCAACATCGACGGAATGAAAATCGAAGTCGGTATTGTCGCTGATCGAATGCCTGAGCCACGACATCAACGGTTCATTGCCCTTTTTGGCGCTGTTTGGCTCGAATTTCGTGCCGACGACTCGATGTGTGCCGTCCTCGACACCCCAAACGATGTACGCCGCTTCCCGGTCGTTCAACGCGGCCGAGTTCGCGAGCGCTGACAGGTTACGGCCGATCGTTTCGGGATTGGTATTGTCAACTTTGAACTCGATCCACTCGGTCTCGGCCGGCAACGCGCAAAACTCGCGAATCAGATCGCGTAAATATTCTGGTTCGCGAGGCTCCATGGCGCGTTATGTTAACGCGCTATCGACCAATACCGAAAGTTTCGCCACTCGGCCGACTATTTGTTATTCACAGGGGAACTCTTCGCGGATTTCGGCGAAGAGGTTGGCCAATGGTCCGCAGCCGAGGGCTAACGGGCTCGAAATGTTCATCATCGTGTAGCCTTCGGCGATCCAGCGCCGAGCGACGTCGGGGTCTTGGAAGGTGGTGGCTAGGAACTTGCCGGTGCCTTTCACGCGCTGCACGACGTCGGACATGATCTGCTCGACCTTGTCGTGGTGTATCTGGCCGGGTATACCGAGCGTGGCGGAGAGGTCGGTCGGGCCGACGAGAAGGACTTCAAATCCTTCTAGAGCGAGCGTGTCATCGACCTTCTCGTAGGCCTCTGTGCTCTCCATCTGGATGATGAGAAGGGTTTCACTGTTGGCGTGCTGTAGGACGTCGTCTTGAGTGATGTCGAGCAGCGATGCGAACCACGGTGCGATGCCGCGTTCACCCATGGGCGGGTATTTTGCGTATCGGATCGCGTCGGCAGCCTCTTCGGGGTTGTCGACTTGGGGGACCATTACACCAACTGCGCCGACGTCGTACGCCTTCTTGATGTCGCCAGGATCGTTCCACGGAACGCGGATCACGGGGGCGCAACCGAGATTGCGGCCTTGCACACAGATCGTGCCGATGCTCTCGGTGCCCCACGGGCTGTGCTCTTGGTCGATCCACACCCAGTCCGGTTTGATACTGCTGTAGATGGTGTGCGCTACGTGGGGTTCACGCGAAAACATGCTGCTGCTGAGTACAGCGCCACCGGTTGCGAGTTTGGATCTGATTGTGCTCGGGTACATGGTTCTCCAGTTCTGTTGATCAACGCCGTTAGGCCATAGACAGGCGGTTTCAGTCGGATTATCAGGATACTAACAGGACGGGAAACTGTGTCGTCATCGCAAAACTGAAGTGATAACTTTGTATCGAGCGTCGATCTTAGAACGCGTCCAATCAAAAGAGGTTCATCAAATGATCGTTGTAACCACTGAACAGGTGGAAGGTCGCGAGGTTGCGGAGGTTTTGGGTATGGTGCGCGGAAATGCGGTGCGGGCTCGAGGCATCGGATACGATTTCATGGCCGGCATCAAGAACATCACTGGCGGTGCGGTTTCCGAATATTCGAGCCTGCTAAAAGATACACGGGAAGAGGCGACGCAACAGATGATCGCCGAAGCGATGGCACTTGGCGGAGACGCTGTCGTGAGCACGAGGTACAACACCTCCTCCGTGGGTCAGGGCTTCGCCGAAATCCTCGCTTACGGTACCGCAGTCAAATTGAAATAGACCGGCTGACCTGACGACTGGACAAGGAGTTAAGCAATGACTTGGGGAAGAAGTGCGGACGGTCCCGTACTTTTGACGACAACCAGTTTCGTGCCCGGCATGGAGATTGAAAGTATTCTCGGTCTGGTAGTTGGTGCAGAGAAACTTGGACGCGGCGGCACGAATAACGTGGAGGAGAAGACACAGGACACGATTGAACGCCTGACGAGCGCGGCGCAACACATTGACGCCGATGCGGTGATCGAAATGAAGATTGATCCGGTCCAGCCGGCCGGCCAGCACGGTTCAGATGACAACTACAGCGTTTTGTGCTACGGCACCGCGGTCAAATTGAAATCTGCGAAGTTGTGATACGACGCAATAAAGGTTAACGACGATCCACAGGAGTTGATTGATGACTGAAATGATGGTGCGGGAGAACCGCGTTCTTAAAGCGATTAAGGAGGGACGAAAGGCACTCGGATACCAGATGACCTTTCCTTCGGTATGGGATGTGGAGATTCTTGGTCGGCTAGACTTCGACTACGTTTGGCTGGATGGCGAACATGGTCCGTTTGGCTACACGGAGTTGGAAGAGATGGTCAGGGCTGTGGAGGCCGCTGGCGCGACTGCCGTTGCGCGGGTTGAAAACGTTGAAGCATCGCACATCCTGCAGTACGTGGACCGTGGTATTCAGGGCATCATGGGGCCGCACATCGCAAGTGGCGAAGACGCGGAGAAACTCGTGGATGCGTGTTACTTCGGTCCTATTGGTCATCGATCCTTCGGCGGCAACCGCGGAACCAACTACTCGTTCACGCCGGACGCGTGGGGTGACAAGCGAGACTTCTACAAGCAGGCCAACGACAACATGCTCGTCGGTGCCCTGCTAGAGGACCAAGGTTCGATCGACAACATCGACGACATCCTAGCGGTTGACGGTATTCACTACTTCGGTATCGGGATGAACGACTTTGCTCAAGGCATCGGCTATCCCGGCGAACCGGAACATCCCGATGTCGTGAAAGCTGCCGACGAGCTTTCGGCGTACATCCAGAGCAAAGGCCGCTACATGAGCGGCGACATCATGGCCTCGGCTTGGATCCACGATCTGCTCTTGGATAGCGCGCAGCAGTTCATGGATGAGAACGCTTCATAGCGCCCTGGCCTGCACAAATCGATGATTGACGAGACGCTTATTGAACGCCTGCGTGGCATCGTAGGCGACGAATACGTAATCTGGGGATCAGATGATCTGATCCTCTACGAATACGACGGGTCGATAGATCGCTCGTCACCGGGCGCGGTGGTCCTACCGGGCGATGCAGATGAGCTGGCAGAATGTGTTCGCGCGGCTTACGAAAACGATGCAAAGATAGTGCCTCGCGGCGCTGGAACGGGATTGAGCGGTGGTGCGGTTCCGCTACATGACTCTGTGGTCTTGCCCGTGACGCGACTGAATCGGGTTCTGGAGGTCGACGTCGACAACCGCGTCGCGATCGTCGAACCAGGGCTGGTCAACATCCAGCTCTCGAACGCGGTGGCTCAATATGGTCTTTACTACGCGCCCGACCCTTCATCGCAAGGCGCCTGCACAATCGGCGGAAACGTAGCGGAGAACGCGGGTGGACCGCATTGCTTGGCGTTGGGAGTGACGACGAACCACGTTTTGGGTGTCGAAGTGGTCCTAGCCAACGGCGACAAGGTTTGGCTCGGCGGTACTTCGCGGGAAACGTATGGATACGACCTTCGCGGCGCGTTTATCGGGTCGGAAGGGACGCTCGGTATCGTCACCAAGGTGGCGGTCAGACTGATGCGCAAGCCGGAAGCGGTGCTGACGATGCTGGCGGCGTTCCGCTCGTTGGACGATGCCTCGCAAGCTGTGTCTGACATCATCGGTGCCGGCATGGTCCCATCTGCAATCGAGATGATGGACCGAGTGACTATCGAAGCTTGCGAGCCGGTCTATCATCCTGGCTATCCCAACGACGCGGAGGCCGTGCTGATCGTCGAACTTGACGGTTTGCGCGAAACCGTGGATGAGCACGGTCAAAGGGTGCGAGACATCTGCTACGCGAACAACACTTCGGAGATACGTGAAGCCGAGGATGACGCGAAACGTGCAGAACTATGGGCGACGCGAAAAGGAGCGATCGGCGCATTCGGGACAATTGCACCTAACTATTACCTAGTGGATGGGGTTGTTCCCCGCACCAAGTTGCGCGACATCATGCGGCAGGTCCGTGCGATCGGCGAAGAGTTGGATTTGACGATTGGCAACGTTTTCCATGCCGGCGATGGCAATCTTCATCCCTGCATACTGTTCGACGGTCGTGACCGGGCACAAGTCCGACGTGTCATTGAGTGCGGTGAACGGATTTTGGAAGCCTGCATTGAAGCTGGAGGTGCGTTGAGCGGCGAACACGGGATCGGCATCGAAAAGCAGGCTTACATGTCTTTGGTGTTTACCGATGATGACATGGCGGCGATGGGGAAGCTACGCCCCGCTTTCGGCGCTGGAGAGCGATTCAACCCCGGCAAAGTGTTCCCGGGCGGCGCGGTTCACGGCAGCGCGTATGGGATATCGGAAGAGGCGTTTAGAGCGACGGGGCCTGGCGGTTTGCAGGCCGTGTGAGGACGGTCAGCCTACGAAGCCTTGGATCAAGGTAGCAACCGACGATGCCACAACGATGGATGTCAATACCATTCCGATCATCCATGGGAGAAGCCTGCTTTCTAACTTTCCAATTTCGGCTTCGATTCGACTTTCCAGACGGCTTTCGACCCGCGCTATATCGCCCTTCAATTCTGCGATGTCCGCTTTCGTAGCCAAGTGCTCGTAAGCACCCTCAAGACGGCTGACTCGTTGATCTAACGTGGTCATGTGGTTGTTCTGCTCCGGTAACGCTTAAAGTTTACAGCAGTTGTTTAGGCATCAACAATATCATACATATATATCAATTATAAGTCGAATGTCACTCGTACGATAACCTTAAACCCAATAAAACCTAAGCAGGACTCGAAATGAAAGCAGAAAAACTGAGGATCGGCATCATCGGCGCGGGCGGTTTTGCCGTGGACCACATGGAGGCGTTCGCCAATGTTCCGGGTGCGGAAGTTGGGGCGTTCATGCGGAGGTCTGAAGGGCCGTTGCGGAAGATGCAGGAGCGGTATGGAGTCTCGAAAGGTTATACAGATCATCGAGAGATGCTTGACGATCCGGACATTGATGCCATCGACATCATCACGCCTACGGATTCTCACAAACAGTACGCTTTGGATGCGATTGCTAGCGGTCGACCAGTGTTGTGCGAGAAGCCGTTGGCGTTGAATGCTAGCGATTGTCAAGTAATGTTGGATGCTGCACAAGACGCCGGTGTGATCCACGCGGTGAATTTCAACCAGCGCGGCCGTACTCCTGTGGGCAAGATGAAGCGCTACATAGACGCGGGATATGTCGGTGATGTTTATCACATCAACATCTCGTGGGGGTTTTCATCGCAGCAAGATACGCGACCGGATGTACCCTCTTGGCGTTTCCTTCCTAAGCATGGCGGCGGGACGGTCTATGAATTGATACATGTATTCGATATGGCTCGATTATTGAATGGCGAAATCGCTCGCGTGTCGGCGATGTTGAACACGGCGGAAAAGCGCCGACAGTTCATCGACGCGCCGGATGGATTCGACGTCAAGGTCCCGGACTCTTCGGCTTTCCTGCTCGAGTACGTCAATGGCGCTTACGCGGTGATACACACCAGTTTCGTCCAGCGTGGCGTGCCCTTGCGCCGTGGGGTTACGGTCGATGTTTCAGGCTCCACGGGTAGGATCGTCTCGAATGGACTGTTTGGTCTTCTAGGTACCTCGGGTGAGAACGCGGTTCTGGCGGAGATTGATCCGGGACCGCCCTATCCGATGCCATACGAGCAGTTCGTCGCAGGTGCCCTAGCTAATGATCAATCGCTAATAGATACCGGATTCGAAGCGGGTCTAGAGGCAGCGCGTATCGTCGATGCCATTCACAAGTCATGGACGGAACGGCGTTGGGTTGATGTTGAGCGGTAATTCTGACGAATCAGATAACGGTCTATCATCTGTTTAGGCATCGCAGAGCGTTGGAGGTTCAGTCATCCCCCTCGAATATGTGAAATTGGGCCGAACTGGTGTGAAGGTTTCAAACCTTTGTCTCGGTTCGGACAACTTTGGTAATCTATACGGTTGCGATCAGGATACCTCGCACGAGATCATGGACAAGGCTTTCGACGCTGGGATCAACTTTCTCGATACGTCGGATTCTTACTCGATCGGCGACTCTGAGCGGGTGATCGGTAACTATTTCCGGGCATCGGGTCGTCGTGACCAGATCGTTTTGGCGACGAAGTATCGTTCCCAGGTCGGCGACGGCGTCAACGACATCGGGGCTTCGAGGTATCACATCGTGCGGACAGTTGAGGCCTCGTTGAAGCGCCTTAAGACGGACCGGATCGATCTGCTCTACTGCCATTCGTGGGATTCGGAGACGCCGATCGAGGAGACTTTGCGCGCTGTCGACGACTTAATCCATCAAGGAAAGGTTGTCTATGC
>DAOUJE010000050.1:0-4481 GCA_034423055.1 Dehalococcoidia bacterium
CGATCCAAAGAAACCGCTGAAGCCGCCCTCCGCGACGGCGCCGACGGCATTATCGTCTTCTGGCCCATCTTCGAGGAGATGCTCCAAGCCAAGTTCACCGACGAATGGAACACTACGTTCTTGAATGAGTGGAACGCAATGTACGACGCGGGGCTGTTGGAGGGCGTGCCTTACAGCAGGCATTAATTGCGCTGAGCAGGTTGCTTGTTTCCGTAGATTGAAGGCTCAGAGGCAAGCAACGACCTGATGCGCGCAACCGCCTCAACCGCGTCAGTAGAAAGCCCCAATACATCTCGAACCAGCCTCTCGTCGATGCGGATGCGATTTGTATCCCCAGCGCACATGTAGAACGGTTCAAACTGAACGTCGCGTAAGTCGCGGAATACGGTTTCCGCAGCATCGATTTGCCAGTCCGCAAGTTGGTTTACATTGAGAGTCGGAAGCGTTCTCAGCATAGTGCGATTTCCCAACCCTCTTCCGGTTTGGGACCGGTTGGAATGTAAGGCATGACAGAACATGCCCAACGTTGAATTAAGCCAAAGAGCCATCGGCAACAGGTTACGACTGCCATCAAATTCTTCCTGCGCCTTCAACTGTAGCGTCAACCATGATCTAGCGCCCAACACATTCGCCGATGTATAAGCGGCATGAATTCGTTGCGATGTGTACCTGATGTCTGGAGTCAGGTGTAATCGTCCCGCACCATCCCAAATGCGGCCGTAGTCGGCATTTGGTTTCGGCAACAACTTCGCGTTTGGTCTATTGGCAATGCTCCGATGCGTTTTCGCGGAATGGTGCCAGAGCGCAGGGAATTGTGCCGAAGGGTCGTCCCCCTCATAGATATCGAATTCACCAGTTGTACCTTTGACTTGAAGATGATACGCGCTTAGTGAAGCTACGAATTCGAGCGGGCAAATGGGGATGTCTGCAACCTTCGATATACCGTTTGCATCCCATAATTCGCCTCGGCTGAGAGAATAGGCGTACTGTCCGCTTGCAGCATTCATCCATCGGCTACCCAACCAAGGCGAGTCCCCCAAAGGGGAATCGACGATTTCACCCCACTGGTCGTTGCCAAGCAAGATGGGTGTTCCGCCAACAGGAGGCCCATCTATCCTGTGAAAAGCTACAGGTGACCGACGCATCGCCCCTACTAATGCGATCGCTTCATTTTCAGTTTTTGGGTGTCGCCACAGATTTACAAATGATGCGCGACCAGATCCACTCTCATCGGCTCGCAGTTTCCTAGCGATGAGCAACACTTCGTTGATGTTCGTGTCGAAAGACATTGGAGTGGGATTTGGGTCGTGACTGGAGATCACGTACTCGACTTGGTAGCGCTCAGAAAGCATTCCCCGTATCTGCGCCCACGACGTACCGGCTACGCTGCTTGCGGGCAAAACGAACGCCAATCGTCCGTCAGATTTCAACAATGTATCGGCTAGACACAGGAAAGCGGAACCCAAACCTGCGATCTGATTGCCTGGTTTGTCGGACAGTAGCGCAGACAGTCGTTTTGCGAGTTTGCGTTCACTCGACACGTCCTTGTGCCCAAACACGCGTGTCCGGGCTTCGCCTTCACCCGTAGCGCTGTTGTGCCTGCGATAAGGTGGATTCGCTATGACCAATTTCGGTTCTGGCCGTTTCAGCGTTGTAGATGTGATGCCCTTCAACGCGCTTACCTGTTCACCTGCTCCCGAAAACATCGCCCTTATCTGCTCGCTGTCCATCCAGTCCAAAGAACCTAGTCGAGGACCATCCACCTCATCGACTTCTAGGGGAAACACGTGCAGATTCATCTTGTCGAACTTAACCGACACAACCATAGATGCCAATGTAGATGCGGTAATGTGTATCGCTGCGTCTACAACGTCGGCACCGTGGAAACAGTCTTCGATAAGCGTTCTGTGCAGAGATTCTTCGTTCTGCGAGTACTCAGTCGATGGCGTTGCAGAGCGATGATTGCGCGCGATCTCTCGGTATGCCGCCATCAGAAGGGTTCCGGTCCCACACGCAGGATCAAGCACCGCGAGCTCCCGAAGGGCATTTACGTCCGTCCAATCGATTTCAGGCCACAACTTTTCGTCCAAAGCCAAACCAGCCAATATCGTCGCTATAGGGATGGTGGTATAGTTCGCAGCCAGAAACTTCCGGTCTGCGACTAATCGATTGAAAACCTGCCCCGCCAGGTCGTGCCTTCCCATCACAGGCTTGGCCAGGATCTTGCGCGCCGAATCCAAACACGCTGCAGCGAAGAGCTGTCCTTCGTAAACCGGAAGCGATATCAAAACGTCGTACGCGGTTCTAAAAACTGGCCAATAGTCCTCTTTCAGAATTTCGGACCAGGCGGGAGTGATCACGCCAACGAGATCGGGATCGACGTTTGCATTGCGCGGCAATAGCGGCGTGTCGACTGAAATGCCTGCAAGTCGCTCGTGAAACACCATCGCGTTTATGACCATCAACGCGGCCATGTTGGCGACTTCGGGCGAAGGGTCGCGATCGAATACCGTCGCAACTCTTTGCAATGTGACCGGATTTGCTTGGAGAATCGATCCGGCGTTAGTAGCCCCGGTCTCAAACTCGTTGGCTGCGTCGGCGATGATGTCCGTTTGAGGTGTGGCTCGCCTAATGTGTTCGCACAAATCATCGTAAGTGCCGCTGATCGCCGCCCCACTTGTTGCATCCGAATACCACTCTTGCCAATTCAGGGTCGCGACGGCAACGCGCTCGCCGAGATGGCGCTGTTCAACATTCCTTAAGTCGTTCGGCAACTTGACGGCGAATGTAACCCCCGTTGGTTGACCATGCACCGGCAACCCGAGTTTCGCTAAGGCATCGTCATTCACACTGCGCGCTGGCATGAACTCCGTTTCAACGATCACAGGCGTGTCATCTGCCCGGATGATCAAGATATCGGGTTGACGTCCGTCGATGATCACTTCGGCTTGGGCGTCGAGCCCACAACGTTCACGCAAAAGCCGCGCGAGTTCGGCATTGACGATGCGTTCTTGCTGACGTATCTGCGGTGTTGTCATTTCTTGACTTTATAGCGATATGGGTTGATACAACTAGGACGAGGATAGAGCGATTCGTAACTTTGGTACTAGCTGCGTGGCAAAGATATTCTGGGCATGGTTAATCGTTTCAACTCAGAGCGCGATGATCCCATAACCAGCATCAACCGGTATGATCGCACCTGTGATGCCGCTGGCCATGTCGCTGAGGAGGAAGAGCGCGGTGTCGCCGACTTCGCGGTGGGTGATGTTGCGTTTTAGTGGCGAGCGGTCGCGGTGTGCGCGGGTCATGTCTCGGAAGCCGGGGATGGATCGGGCGGCTAGAGTGGGAAGCGGTCCGGCTGAGATGGCGTTCACTCTGACATTTCGGTCGCCGAATTCGGCGGCGAGTTGTCGGACTTCGTTTTCGAGTGCGGCTTTTGCGGTGCCCATGATGTTGTAGCCGGGGTAGACGCGTTGGGATGCGTCGAAGGTCATGGTGAGGGCTGCACCGCCATTGGGCATGAGGGGAACGGCTCGGGAGACTACCGGCATGAGCGTGTATGCGCTGGTCTCAAGGGCGGTTCGGAAGCCTTGCCTGCTCGTCGTCGAGAAATCTCCACCCAAATCGTCTCGCTCGGCGTACGCCACCGAGTGAACCACGAAATCGATGCCTCCCCACTTGTCGCCCACTTGGTCGTAAACGGACTGCACATCGCCGTCGTCGGTAGCGTCGCATTCGATCAAGAGTGGGTCTTCCAAACCCGAGACCGTTTTCTCGACGGGGCCTAGCAGACGATCGTTGAGGTAGGTGAACGCTAATTCGGCGCCAGCCTCGATGAGTCGTTCAGATATTGCCCATGCGATGCTGCGCTGGTTGGCGACGCCGAACACCACGCCGCGTTTGCCGGTTAAATCGATTGCTACCGCCATGTGTCTCCTAGACGAATACTAAGCCCGAAGATCGCCGGGCTGTCTGTGATTAGATCTCCAAATTCGAGAGCTTTGCTCAGCCTTCCCGCTTGAGTCTATGCATAGTGTTCAGATATTGTACGGTGTCGAAGATGGTGGTTGCGAAGAGTGCGTGGCGCGCGGAATTGCCAGTCGGTGTGGTTTGAACTAGGATGTGCCAGGATGGGGAAGGATTTTAAGGATGGGTGTTGTTTGGACGCGTTTAATCCTCCCTTTGGGGGATTTTTGTTCGACGGGTGGTTGTCGAAGGATCGCCGCGTGTTTGGGGTCGCGTGCGAAAGGTTCTTGTATGTTCGTCAATATTCCAGCACTGCCGACGTCGCCAGACCGTCGGCCCTCCGGGAGGCGTGGATCTGAAAGATCAGCCCCCGTCATCGCTCGATTGTTCCTCTTGCTAGTCCTGTAGCCTCTTCCGTCCAGCGTTCCGGAAAGACGTTTGCCGGGTAGAGAGACCGTTCGCCCGGACCTTGAACGGGTCCCCTGCGCGGCCCTTGAAGCTCCTCCCCAGTGCCG
>DAOUJE010000051.1:0-67522 GCA_034423055.1 Dehalococcoidia bacterium
AGACGACTACGACGACGGAAACCTCAATATCTGGGACCTGCTGAAAGTCCGCCGCGCACGGATGTCCTCCGGCTGAAGGAGCAAACGCCCCTTTCGCTCCGCGAAGGGGGCGCGAGCCAGCGAAGCCCAAAAGAGTGGCAACGGAGCGGGGAATACCCGCCGTAGAGTGTCTTGCCGGACATGATCCGGCCTTGCTCCGCCGCCGAGTGCATACCCCGCGTTCGCTCCGCTCCGCGTCCCTTTTCGTTCCGAAAGGGGACGGTGTGGCAGGAGGAGAATGACCACGGCGTGTCTAGTGCACAATCGCCTGATTAGTTGACAGAGTTGCGCTAGAGTCGTATATGCAGTTAAAACGCGCAACGGCAAGTAGCCTTTTCGCAGTTGCACTATCACCAACCGTGACATCGCCAGCCGCGAACGCATCGTCAAATTCAGTACTCAGTACTATGGCAAACCCATCCATCAGCACTAGCCCCTCTGAAGCGATACCTCTCTCCACGGTCGCCGCAACCCGTGAAAATCCCTACGCGGCACGGTACGCCACGCTCGCCGACGCAAATGCGATCGACTACGTCATTCATGCGGCATTCGGCAACTCGGCGCGCAACTCGTCAGCAGCGCGAGACATTAAGCGCAACAAAACAACGTACATCGTAGTGAGCAAGTCTTTATCTGCGAATCCCATCCCAACCGACACGCACATCACGACGAACAGCTACAAGTGGCAGCATCGACTCAAATCGTTGTTCTCTTCTGGTAACTCAGACCCACGGAAAACTGCGAACAATGTGGTCGGGTTGGTCGGCATTTGGACCGCCTTAGACCAAGCCCACATCGTTGTGATCGCGACTCATCCGAATGAGCGAAGGCGCGGAGTTGGCGAATTGCTGGTACTTGCCACCATCACCGAGGCATTGAAAAACGGTGCCACGAACGCCACATTGGAAGTGCGGAAATCGAATACTGTGGCGCGTTCGTTGTATCGAAAATACGGTTTCAACGACGTCGGCATACGCCATCGCTACTACCACGACAATCGAGAAGACGCGATCATCATGTCCACCCCGGCGTTCTCGAATTTGGACTACAAGCGATCCTTGATACGGCGATGGAAAGGCTACGCTAGCGTTCGAGGCAAGACCAAGCTACAGTGCGATCCAACGACTTATCTAGCCTTGCCCCAGTAGGAAAAGGATAAAGGCGACCAAGACGCCGATTGCAAATACGATGCTCCAAGTTGCCCAACGTTGCTGAACCGCAAGGAACTTTTCCGCAGAATCCCACTGCCGCGCTCGCCAGGCCATCTCATTGCCTTTCAGACCGAGTATGATCATCACTCCGAATAGGACAATGATCCGAACCGGCACAGGTAGAGGCAACGGCATCAGGGCCAAGAAGCCGAGGATGGTCCACCAAAGGCCGTGCACTACGCCCCAGATGGGTCCGAGGATGAATGCAGACCAGTTCCAACGCTGGATCTCTTGCGGTATATTGTCATCCTCGTCTCGAGACGGCCTATCACGCCGCGGCAATCCCCATTGGCTCGGACGGAACGAACCAGTGCCGATCCTGTAACCCCTGCCACGACCACCATCCGATCTCGCATCATCGCGACCTGATCGACTACCCAAGGAACCGTCGCGTTCTTGCTGGGCACCCTCAACGCCATCTGGAGAGATACGAGACGATTGGTCAATCTCGATAGCGCATACCGCACAGTAAGACGCGTGTGCCTCGTTTACCGCCGAACACTCTTGACAGCTGGTGAACCCCAAGGGCGGCACACGCGACGAATCTGGAACATAGACCCGTTCTCCGCAACGGTCGCACGCATAGTCGTCAACAGACGCCCCCGTACCGCAATGCATGCAATAGATCGTCTCCAGGGCGTTGTCGGAGTTGCCGTCTTGTGTCGAGTTCGACATCAAAGTGAAACCGTACACTACACTCCCGCAATTGATCGCTAGAAACACACATAAGCGACCCGCGTTCAGTGCCTATCTTACCCCCTTTTCAACCGACAAGGTCTCTCACCTGTAAGACCATCCCGAAACCCACGTTACCCTCGCGCAACCCTATTCCCCTCCCTCGCCAAGAGGAGATTCACAGAAGCACAAGATAGAGCACCGATATACCATCCCAAACCCCCAGCCCTGTAATTCCGAGCCCCTAGCCCTGTCATTCCGAGCCCTAGTGCTGTCATTCCGAACTCTCACCCTGTCATTCCGAGCGCAGCGAGGAATCTCTCCCCTTTCGAGAATCGAAGGGGGACGCGGAGCGAAGCGAACGCAGGGGGATGCCCAGCCACAAGTCGCTCCCAGCATCACCCGTCATTCCTCGCACTCCATGCCACTCCGATCCCTCACATCATTCCCAGCCCTCATCGCAGGCACTCCGAACCCTCACCCTGTCATTCCGAGCGCAGCGAGGAATCTCTCCCCTTTCGAGAATCGAAGGGGGACGCGGAGCGAAGCGAACGCAGGGGGATGCCCGACCCGCAATCTACAGAACACTCATCCTTAAAATCATTCCCAATCCTGCCCATCCTAGTTCATTACGCCGCAACAGCAGCACCGCCAATTTCACCTTCGATAAACGAAGACATCGCGCCAATAATGTCGTCCAACTCGGCGACACTCAGCTCGTCGATAGCCGGCGTCGGCGGCCTGACCGCTGGCGAATCGAGCATGCCACGCTTCGCCATGATGTGTTTACGGATCGACAAACTTAGCCCGGCGGTGTTTTCATATCTGATCAACGGAAGCCAGCCGTAGAAGGTCTGTCGCGCTCCTTCGACATCGCCGTCTGCGAACTGACGATGGATCTTGACAAGCGCCTCAGGATACGCAAAACCAGTCATCGTCCCAACCGCGCCGCGCTGCAACTCTTCGAAAAGGAACGCACCACCGAGACCTCCAAAGATCCCGATGTTGTCATTCGTCGCAGCTCGAACGGTCGAAATTTTCGGTGGCGTCGGAGGGTCCTCCAGCTTGAGATATTTTGCGTTCGCCAGTTCCGAATTCAACCGGGCGATGAAATCAGCAGACATATGCACACCAGTCTGCTCCGGAAGATCCTGCACCACGATCGGAATCTCGGTGGCATCGTCGATCGCACCGTAGTACGCAAACACCGCGTTGTCATTAGGCTTAGCCAAATCGGGAGGCGACGCCATCGCCGCGGTAGCACCGATGCTTTGCGCTTCGCGTACGCGATCGGCCGCTTGTGCCCCGCTCTGACCGCTAACCCCAACTGTTACCGTCAACCTGTTGTCGCACGCCGCTACCACCGCTTCGATTATCGGAGCGCGCTCAGCATCGTTCAGGCGATGAGCCTCCCCCATCACGCCAAGCGTCACGACCCCGGTACAACCAGCCCCGGCCGCCGTTTCAACCAGCCGAGTAACCGAACTCGTATCCACCGAACCGTCAGCCCCAAACGGCGTCGGCATCATGAAGTGGATCCCGTCGAACCGCATCGCATACATTTGTTTAACCATCCTGTGCCTAATACCTCTTCTCCGTTGCCAACGAGTCTACAGAAGCGAATGCGGCTGTGATTCCCGATGATCGGTGAAGCAATATCATTCCAAATGGATTCGACCATCGGTGTATGATTACCACTAAGCTAAATCGGCGTAAAGAGGCGCCGGTGCACAGGCATTTGTAAGAGCGAACAAACCGTGACCACGAGCGTAACCCCCAAACAGACAGAATGGACACCCGATGCCGCAGGAGAACGGGTGTTGATGATCAGCGGCGAAGAGATCACCAATTTCGAAGCACAGAAGGAACGTTTCAGAGCCGGCGATTTCGAAGAGACGGCTTTCATGCGATTCCGGTTGCGACAAGGCGTATACGGGCAGCGGCAACCCGACCGACAAATGGTTCGCATCAAAGCCCCATTCGGAGGCTTGACCGCGCGGCAATTGGAAGTCCTCGGCGAAGTTTCCGAGAAGTACGCGCCGCTGAAAAAAGGCCACCTCACCACACGCGAAAACGTCCAGTTCCACCACGTCCCGTTGGATGAAACACCTGATTTGATGCGCATGATCGGTAACGTCGGGCTTACAACGCGAGAGGCATGCGGGAACACAGTTCGCAACGTCGTCGCACACCCGACAGCTGGCGTGTCTAAAGACGAGGTGTTCGACGTTTCGCCGTACGCGGCCGCGTACGCGCGATATTTCCTGCGACACCCTACGACCCAGAACATGCCCCGCAAATCGAAGACGGCCTTCTCCGGCTCGGAAAAAGACGAAGCCATGACGCCGTTCCACGACATGGGATTCATCGCCCGAGAGCGTGACGGCAAACGCGGGTTCAAGATCGTAGTCGGTGGCGGCTTGTCGATAATGCCACAAATGGCAGAGACATTGAACGAATTTGTTCCCGTCGAGGATTACATCCGACACGCTGAAGCCGCGTTAAGAATCTTCAACCGGCAGGACGAAGAGCGCAAGAACCTCATGCGCGCGCGCATCAAGTACACCATCAAACGGCTCGGCATCGAGAAGTTCCGCGAAATGGTCGACGAAGAGCTCAAGGGAGACTGGGCGAACAAGGAGATCGATCTCGACACTCTGCTGTTCATCGAAGACGAAGAAGCTGATGCGCCTGCGCCGCCCTCGAACGCCACGCCAGAACCGACCGATGATGCGGACTACGACTTCTGGAAGGCATCTTCAGTCGAAGAGCAACGGCAAGACGGTTTCAACATCGTCTACGTCCGCGTCGAACGCGGTGACATCTACGCGGAGCAGTGGCAATCCCTAGCCGATATCGCTCGCGAATACGCAGGCGGTCGCGCTCGAATCGACCAGCAGCAGAACATCGTGTTCCGATGGGTGCGAACCGAAGCGTTGTACGACGTTTATCTGGCGCTCAAAGAGATCGGAATGGCGACGAGTGGTCGCGAGACAATCCGTGACATCGTGACCTGCCCCGGCACCGACTCCTGCAAGCTCGGAATAACTTCGTCAATGGGCTTGAACAAAGCCCTCGGCGAGAAGTTGGACACGATGGACGTTTCGGACCCGCTAGTTTCCAAGATTCACATCAAGGCAAGTGGATGCCCGAACTCCTGCGGACAGCACCACGTCGCAAACATCGGTTTCCACGGTGCAGTGATGAAAGGCGGAGGAGGACAGGTTCCGGCCTACGAATTGTTCATCGCTGGCGAATCGACTGACGGTCCGGTACGTGTGGGAAACCGTGTACGAGCCAGAGTTCCCGCCAAGCGAGCCGGAGAAGCGTTGGAGATGATCATCGATCACTACAAGACGAACCGGAACGATGGCGAAGAATTCAACAAGTTCGTCGACCGCGTTGGCGTTCAACCCTATGAAGATATGTTCGGACCGTGGAAGGCTGAGATCGGCCCTCTCGACAGAGAGCACATCCAGACCTATATGGACTGGGGCAAGACTGTCATCTACAAGCTCGAACGCGGCGAAGGCGAGTGCGCGGTCTAAATACCGCAGATTTTCCTCCCTTTCGCGAAGCGAGGGGGGACGCGGGCGAGCGAAGCGAGAACGCAGGGGGGGGGCCTACGGATGTCAATCCACAGCATCACCATAGCGCTCCCTCAACACCTCGCGGCTTCGAAGGGTCACGCCTTCGCTGCCTGGCGCCTTACCGACTTCCAGCGTCGCGAACTCGATGTTCAGGTCGCCCGTTATCAACGGTGCCATTTCATCGAGATCGAGCGTACCAGTGCCGATCTCCTCATGCTCCACGCTCCACGCCATCAATCGCGCGGAATGCGAGGATGGTTTGCTAAACGATGAATCGCACAGGCGGCGCGGTGGCCAGCAGCGAAGTCCGGGCGAGAGAAGCGCGGATCATGCCGGTCCATGCGAATAGCCCGGAACTTAAGTTTCCGGGTGTCACGCGGCTGGTAACCCCTCTCTGCCATCGGACATGGCTGGTGCATCCTTCGATGATGTTTCGCCCCCATGTCAAGACGCGTGATGCGAAATTACGCGACAGGCAGGCCGTCATTCCTAGCCCCAAACTGTCATTCCGAGCGTAGCGAGGAATCTCATAGAGTCGTCCCGGGGGAATGAGATTCTTCACTCCGCTGCGCTCCGTTCAGAATGACATGACCGAGGGTGGCCTGTCAGGCAACAGGATCCACTCCAATGTCGACATGACGACACAACCTGATTTTTGCATCATGCGTTCAAGCACGGGGCAGATTCTGACGGTCGGAAGCTCCTCTGATCAATAGAGGCGTCAATGTGAACTATCCGGGCGGTGCCTCCGGCAGGGTGACGATGACCTTCACCCGTGGTCCCTTGCCGGCCTGGCTCTGCGCCCGCACGAAGATCCTGTAGGACTTACCCGCCTCCAGACCGCGGAAGGTCACCGAGGTTCTTTTCGCCTTAGGGTTCTTGGTCTCCCCCTTCCCGCCGCCGACCGGGGCGATGTGCGCGATGTAGCGCGTCGGCTCAGCGCCGGTATCCGGGGCGCTCCAGTTGACCGTCAGGCTGTCCGTGGTCGCTGTCAACTGCACCTCCCCGACTGGACCGGGCAGAGGTCTCTGCACTCTTTCCGGTTCCCGGCCCTCCTGCGGTAGAGTGGGCGGATCCGGAGCCGATCCCGGATTGATCACAGGCTCCGTTACCAACACCGATTGCAGCATCAACGGCTCCGAGGTGTACGCCGGGTCCGTGCCGGAGGCCGTGTGCGTGATCCTGACATCGCCGGAACCCACGCGGGTCACGGTGAAGGACTTCAGCACGAAGTAGTCGTCCGCCGTGAAGGTCAACGAGGACGGACTCACCGTCGCCACATCCGTGTCGTCGCTGACAGCATTGATAATCACCGTGTGGGAGTCTGTGTAGTCGTAGCAGTCGGCAGGGTTCTCTCCGTAGATCGGACTGGGGTCAGCGTTGAGATAGACCCAGTAGCGCTCGGATTCCCCGATGAGCGGCATGAGGGATTCCTTCTGCACCAGCAGCGTAGCCGGGTTGTTGTCGGCCACCGAGACCGTCACTGGGGCGACTGTCACGGTCCTGTACTCGGCGGACCTGCTCGCCGTCTCTATCCTGTGGCTGATCACCACCTCCTCGTCGACACCGTCGTAGTCGGGATACGAGCGCACGCGGAGCTTCTGCGGTTGATCCCAGTTGTGTCTGCTGAATTCCACGAACCCGCGAAGCACGGTGACCTTGCACGGAAAGGCGCTTTCGGCGTAGACGCGCACCCAGTCGTCGGGCTGAGAGTTCAACTTGATCGTATAGGTCGCGTCGGCCTCCTCGTTCCCGCTGGTGTCCTCATCCATGCTCACCGTTTCAGTGCTCACGATGACACCAGGCCCGTCGTTGTCCGCGATGGTGATGACCGCCTCGGAGTTGGCTCCTAGCACATAGGGCGAACCGATATAGGCAAAGTCCAGAGTGAAGGTCTCGCTTCCCTCGTCCTGATCATCGTCTATAGTCCGAATGTTGTAGTCGTAGGTTGTATCTCCCGCTGGGATCGTCACGTCCAGCACCCCGATGCCGAAGTCGCAGGTAACCTCTCCGGGATAGCAGTCTCCGAAACTGAAGTCGGATTCGTAATCGGCGTCGCTGCTCAGATCTAAACGCACCCAGATCCGGAAGTCTTCGGACTGGGCTTCGTCCAGGCGCAGTTGAATGGCGATGGTGTCGCCCTCGGTTCCGCTGTAAGTTGCGGAGCCGAACTGGATCACCGGATCGGACGACTTTCTCTGCACGTTGATCGTGTATGTCTTCGTGACGGGAACCAGCGCGCCGTGCTCGTCCTTGCTGTGGGCGGAGGTAGTTCCGGATTCGACTTCGACCTTGATGACGTTCGCGCCGGCATCGAGGTCGGCTTCGCCCGTGTGCTTGCGGCCGGAGGTGGACGTGTCAAACTCCTCGCCGTTCACGGTCATCGTCACGCCGCCGATGTTGAGGTCCTCCGGCAGCACCGAGACGTCCACCGCGTCGACGTTCTCGTCCACGGTCGCAGAGTAGGCCCCCGTGTCGCGGTCGAAGGTGGGGGACAGGGCGACCGGAGTGGCGGGGTCGCCGTGGCTGACTTCCAGCGAGTACAGCTCGGCGGTCTTCACGCAGGCGGCAGACCCGTCGGCGGTCGCCGCAGAGTCGGCCGGGCAGATGGTGATCCTCACCTTGAAATCTTCGCGGTTGTCATCGGTGTTGGCATCGCCGTCGGGACCGTTTTCACCGCTGGCGTCCCAGACGTGATAGTTCATGAGCCGGTTCGAGCCCAGCGTGGTCACGCCGCTACCGTCCACCCCCGTGGGTGTCCCGGAGAGGGTTCGAGTAGCGGCGTTGAACGTGAGCCCGCTGGGCAGCAAGCGCGTCTGGGCCCGCTTGTAGAACCGCTCCGGACCGCCGAGGGCGTAGGTGTACGGAGCCTCCCCGGTGCCAGCATGAGCCGCGGGAAACTGCACGCTGACGGCCTCCCCGACCTTGAAGTACAGGTAGATCAAGTCGGATTCCGGCCCGGCACCGATGCCGGACCGCGACGCGCTGGGGTCATCCGTCTGAGGCTCGAAGCGCACCGGGTCGTGGATGGTGACGGTCGCCGCGTCGTCTCCGGAAGCGGCGCTCCAGCCGGAGGTGGATGCAGTAACGGTTACGGTGAAGGTTTCTGCGCCCTCGTTGAGCGTGTCCTTGCGGGCACGCACTGCCAGATTCCCGCTCGTGCTGTTCTCGGCGATGGTGAGGGCGCTGGCCACGGACTGCACATCCGTCGCGGCGGCGTTGCCCGTGCCGGTGGTCGAGTACGAAGCCGCCGCTGTGAACGATACGCCACCCGATGGTGCCGCGCTGCTCAAGGTGACAGTGACATTGGCGGTACCCCCCTCGACGACCGTCACGTCCGCCACGGTGAAGGTGTTCCCATCTCCCTGCGCGGCCACGGTGAAGGGGCCCTGTGCCGTGCCGTACGTTAGATCAGAAGTGAGCGGCAGGAGTACGGCCGCCATCAGCAGTACGCAAGCGGCCAGTAAGAGTAGCGGGGAGCGTAAGAAGAAGGAGACCCGCGTCATGCCGGGCCGTCCGAAAAACCTAGAATGTAAGTTCCAAATTGGGGGGGGGGGGTAAACGGCACGGCAACCTTCAGTCCATGCGGAGCGGAGACAATATCAGCCATAGATCACCTGATTCTTGATGGGTGCTCATGTCGCAGACACGCAAATGTGCCACAGAGCCTCATATTATAAAGTGTGATGCGAAATTATGTGACCAGCAGGCTGTCGTTCCGAGCGCCGGGCTGTCGTCCCGAGCGCCGGGCTGTCGTTCCGAGCGCCGGGCTGTCGTTCCGAGCGCCGGGCTGTCGTCCCGAGCGCCGGGCTGTCGTCCCGAGCGCCGGTCTGTCATCCCGAGCGCCGGTCTGTCATTCCGAGCGCCGGTCTGTCATTCCGAGCGCAGCGAGGAATCTCATGAAGCCGTCCTGCGGATGCAGTATGAGATTCTTCACTCCGATGCGCTCCGTTCAGAACGACGTGACCGAAGATGCGCTCCGCTCAGAACGACATGACCGAAGATGCGCTCCGCTCAGAACGACATGACCGAAGGTGCGCTCCGTTCAGAACGACATGACCGAAGGTGCGCTCCGTTCAGAACGACATGGCCGAAGGTGCGCTCCGTTCAGAACGACATGGCCGAGGGCGGCGCTCCGTTCAGAACGACATGACCGAAGGTGCGCTCCGTTCAGAACGACATGACCGAAGGTGCGCTCCGTTCAGAACGACGTGACCGAAGATGCGCTCCGTTCAGAACGACGTGACCGAAGGTGCGCTCCGTTCAGAATGACATGGTCGAGGGCGGCCTGTCAGGCAACAGGACCCACAGTTGCAGCCTTCTAGCGACCGTTCCTCACCTCCGACCATACATGGATTGGTGTGTCAGATATATAACTGCCAAGCGTCGAAACACACATGATTTTCTATACTTCATACGTCAGGAATTCGCCGATCTTTGTCCTCCGGCGACTTGCCCCAAACCACGGACCAGGGCCAGCTAACCATGCCAAACATCGAATACGGCGACTACGTGAAGTTTTCGTTCCTCAAGGCGCGACCTTCGTGGAGGTTGCTCGAACCTAGTCGCAAGACTCAACTGCGGGAAGAACTCGTTGCCACGATCCAAGAGGCGGGCGACGACACCGGTTCGCCGATATCAAGTTTCAGCGCGGTCGGTACTCGCGCGGACGTTGATCTGCTCCTCTTTCAGAGCGCGCCAAGTGTCGAGGCCTTTCACGCGACAGCCGCGGCGATCAATCGCACAGAGGCAGCCGCGCACTTCGACCAACCTCACTCGTACCTTTCCCTTCGCCGCAAGACACGCTACAAGCACGGCGGCGGTAACCCCGAAGTTGAGCGCAAGGACAAACGTTACTTCATCGTTTACCCGATGACCAAGACTCGGCCTTGGTACGGCTTGTCGATGGAAGAGCGCCAAGCGATGATGAACGACCACTTCCGAATCGGTCACGGCTACCCGGGGGTGACGATAAACACGACCTACTCATTCGGGATCGACGATCCGGAGTTCGTAGTCGCGTTTGAGACTGACGACCCTTCAGAGTTCGTGTCTCTAGTGATGGATTTGCGAGAAGTGCCAGGCTCACAATTCACCGCTTCCGAGACACCGATATTCACCACCATTCGGATGTCGCTAACCGAGGCTTTGCAGGCCATCGGTTGAAGCGCGCCAAGCCATGCCATGCCAAGCATAGCGAGACCTTTGCAAAACCATCCCCCCTTGATGCCACGCATGATGCAAAAATCAGGTTGTGTCAACATTGGGGTGGAGCCTGTTGCCTGACAGGCCGCCCTCGGTCATGTCATTCCGAACGCAGCCTCCCGCCATGTCATTCCGAACGCAGCGCAGCCTCGGTCATGTCGTTCCGAACGTGGCGCAGCCTCGGTCATGTCATTCCGAACGCAGCGCAGCCTCGGTCATGTCATTCCGAACGCAGCCTCCCGCCATGTCGTTCCGAACGTGGCGCAGCCTCGGTCATGTCGTTCCGAACGCAGCGCAGCCTCGGTCATGTCGTTCCGAACGCAGCCTCCCGCCATGTCATTCCGAACGTGGCGCAGCCTCGGTCATGTCGTCCCGAACGGAGCCTCCCGCCATGTCATTCTGAACGGAGCGGAGCGGAGTGAAGAATCTCATACGGCATCCCCAGGACGACTCTATGAGATTCCTCGCTGCGCTCGGAATGACAGCCCGCATGTCTCGGAATGACAACCCACCAGTCGCATAATTTCGCATCATGCGTATGCCCAAGCGGGACACAAAAACCCTCCCCATTGATGCCCAAGAGGGGAAACGAAAACCTCCCCCTTTCCAAGGGGGAATTGAAGGGGGTTTTAGAACCCGACCGGGCATCCCCCGCGAATGCGCTAGGCGAAGAGGCGCGTCCGTACGCCTCTCAGGATCGAACGACTAGGTGTTTTTGCCCGGCTCGGAGCTGTCGTAGTCGTAGTCGTAGTTCAGAGCGATATACTCTTGCTCGTCGTCCGGGACCTGGTCTTCTGGGAAGATCGCATTCTCGGGGCAAACTGGTTCGCACGCGGCACAGTCGATGCACTCATCTGGGTTGATGTAGAGCATGTTGTCCCCGGGTTTCGAGTAGATGCAATCGACTGGGCACACGTCGACGCAAGAGCCGTCCATCACGTCAACGCAGGCTTTCGAGATTATGTAGGTCACCGTCTATTTGCTCCGGTTACTGAAGCGGCGGAAAGGCAGTCGTTTCAACCGCACCAACAATGTTCTTGGGTTCGATGTTATATGTTACCCGCCGCAACCACATCCCCCGCCGCCACATGCACACCCACCGGCGAAGTTGGGGTTCGAGATCACAAAGCCTGAACGCTGGAAGCCTTCCACATAGTCGATGCTTGAACCAACGATTAGAGGAATGCTCTGTTCATCAACGAGCGCCTTGACCATACCGTCCTGCAATGAAGTGTCGTCGTCTGCCGGTTCGTCTTCGAGCCCGAATGCATACTCCACACCGCCTTGAGGAGTTGCCGCCGCGGAGATCCGCAGGTACGAGTCAGTCGCGTCCTGTTCAGCCATCACCTCCGCCAGCTTGTCAAGTGCCGCCGGGGTAAATGACACAATCGTGGCTTGTTCCTCGTTCAACATTTTCCTACTCTCCGTTACGGTCAATCCGTTTGGAATTCTATTGCAGGGTGCCACTCATATGATCCGAGTTTGGTCAAGTTGTGAACCAGCACACCTCGCGATTAGAATTGTAATGCAACCGTTACGTTAGTACGGTACCAACCCTATTCGGTTCGCATCACCTCAGTCCCCTTTCCGGCGATCAATTTTGGTGTTGATTTTTACGCTTTCCTGCGATACAATCAGGGTTTATGCAACGTAATCGTATGCATTCTCAGCTCTGATTTCGAATTCTGTCGTTCAAGGGCGCGGGTTGTGATTCTCGCACGGATCATAGGTGGCGAACGTTGCGAACCGCAAAAGTGTTGGCAAGGACAAGATACCTGACTAGGAGGAAATGCTGAATGGACTCAATCGATCGTCAAATAATCGCTGCATTAAATGAAGACGGGCGTGCCGCAAACGCGAAAATCGCCAAAAAGGTCAAAGTGAGTGAAGGAACTGTCCGCAGACGCCTCAAGAAACTCACCAGCGACAAGACGATCAATATCGTGACTGTCCAAGACCCGCAGAAGATGGGTTACCAGTCCGAGGTCCTTATCGGCATGCAAGTCGAACCCGACATGCTTGAAGAGGTCGCCTCTCGAATGGCCGAGTTCAAGTACACTACGCTAGTCAGCATTACGACTGGCACTTACGACGTTTTCGCTTGGGCAACGTTGCCCAACGCCGAGAGCCTTGGCGAATTCATCCGCGATCACGTCGGAAAGACACCCGGCGTGCAACGCACCGAGACATTCGTGTCTTTAGGAGTGCGAAAGCGTTCCTACAGTCTCCCGCTAGAGGTTTGAGCAGAATATCGTCAACCAGCTCAGTCTGGATCGTCTGACCCGGAATGAACACTCCGTCCATCGCCTATCCTTCTGGTCTCAAAAGGTCGTTTTCGCTGACGTGGGGACCATCACTCTTCGATTGGTTGGTGCCGGGAGCGGACACTCGACACCGCATTGCGGCGAGCATTGCCTTTATCGCCCTAATTGTTGTCTGTAGCAAGATCCGGTTCTATCTGCCGGACAATCCGACGCCGATAACGCTGCAAACGTTGGCGATATTGACCGCTGGCGGCGTGATGGGTTTTCGGTGGGGTTTGATTTCCGTATTTGGATACCTCGCCATCGGAGCGTTGGGATTCTTGGCGTTCGCTAACCAGCCTTGGGGTTTTACTACACCAGCTGATGGCTGGGCATACGTCACCGGAGTAACTGGCGGATACCTTCTCGGGTTTCTCCTCGCGACTGCCGTCGTCGGAGCATTGAGCCAATACGGCTTCGATCGTTCCAACTCGCTCTGGGCGAACACGCTAGGTGGCATCGCTGTCTACATCCCAGCGATCATTTGGTTGGCCGTCGGCGATTTCGGATGGCCAGCTGACGGCAAGTTGCTGATGGATGGCATGTACATCTACCTGCCGGGAGACTTCCTGAAGGTGATCGCCGCATCGGTGTTGATTACCGGACTCTGGAAGTTTGCCGATAATCTACGGTCTGGGCAGGAACCCCGAGACGTTTGATCTCGATGTTTCTGTTCAGACGAAGTCCGCACCCGTAGCGACAGCGTCAAAGTTGCAGTGAACGGGCTCTCCCAACACGCATTTCGGCACT
This sequence comes from Dehalococcoidia bacterium, assembly GCA_034423055.1. GTDB lineage: Bacteria > Chloroflexota > Dehalococcoidia > Lucifugimonadales > Lucifugimonadaceae > Bin127. Next base: position 13,774 of record DAOUJE010000051.1, read on the forward strand.
GTCGCGCATGACCACCAACACACTCTAGGAATTACTCATGTACAAAGACACAGATTGCGGTGCGCCCCGATCATCTGACATCGAACGCGAGATCACAGTCGCGGGTTGGGTTCACCGCCGGCGCGACCATGGCAACTTGATCTTCGTCGATCTACGCGACCGGACCGGATTATTGCAGGTCGTGTTCAACCCCGAACTCGCTCCCGACGCCCATAGTCTCGCCGAAGGAATGCGTAGCGAGTGGGTGATACAGGCCCGCGGCACTATCAGGGCAAGACTTCCCGGCGCGGCGAACCCTAACCTCGCTACTGGCGAAGTAGAACTCGTCGTCAGCGATTCGCAGGTATTGAACCGTTCGTTGACACCACCGTTTGAGGTCGAGGACGACATCGACGCCGACGAATCTACCCGGATGGCTAACCGGTTCATCGATATCCGCCGCCCAGAGATGATAGGTCGGTTACAGCTGCGACACCGCGTGACCCACCTGATTTGGGACCATCTTACAGAGAACGGATTCACGCAAGTTGAGACGCCGATACTGATCAAGTCGACGCCGGAGGGCGCCCGCGACTACGTAGTTCCGTCTCGTGTGCGTCCGGGCACGTTCTACGCTTTGCCGCAATCACCGCAACAGATGAAGCAGATGTTGATGGTCTCCGGAGTCGAGCGGTATTTCCAAATCGCGAGGTGTTTCCGCGACGAGGACCTGCGCGCCGACCGTCAACCGGAGCACACGCAGTTGGACCTTGAGATGAGCTTTGTGCATCAAGAGGACGTGATGGCACTAGTTGAAGGCTTGTACACGCGGATCGTGCGCGAGACTCGGCCTGACGCACGACTCGAAACGCCGTTCGCAAAGCTCTCATACGACGAGGCAATCGAACGATACGGATCCGACAAACCAGACACGCGTTACGGGCTTGAAATGTCGACGATCACGGACATCGCCGCCCAATCCGACGCGCGAGTGTTCCAAGCCGTCGCAGCTTCCGGAGGCACCATCAGAGCGTTCGCAGCACCAGGATGCGCCGACTACACGCGTCGCCAGACGGATCAACTTATCGATGTCGCTAAATCGGCCGGCGCCCAAGGTCTGGTCTACATCGCGATCGACGCGTCCGCACCGTCCATCGACGACCTCGATGCTGACCATGTCCGGTCGCCGCTGAAGAACTACATGTCAGTAGAGACCGTCAAGGAGATAGCTCATGCCGTAGAAGCCTCGCCGGGCGATTTAGTGCTGATCGTTGCAGGAACTAAGACGGTGGCGAACAACGCTCTTTCGGCGTTGCGAACGGAGATGGCGGAACGATTGGAATTGATCGAAGACGACGAATTCAAGTTCGCATGGGTCTTCGACTTTCCGCTCTTCGACTGGGACGAAGATACCGAAACTTGGACCCCCGCCCACCACGTATTCTCATCGCCGAAGCAGGAACACATCCCGTTGATCGATAACGATCCGGGAAGCGTCTACGCTGACCTTTTCGACTTGACGTGCAACGGTGTCGAGTTAGGTAGCGGGAGCATCAGAATCCACGATCCGGATGTGCAGATGAAAGTGTTCAACGTGATCGGCTACCCGGACCACGAGATCGAGGAACGGTTCGGGCACTTGCTGAAGGCATTCCGATACGGTGCGCCGCCACATGGCGGCATGGGACTGGGATTGGATCGCATCACGGCGATGCTTGCCGGCCAGTCCAACATCCGCGAGGTGATCGCGTTCCCGAAAACTCAATCCGCATGGGACCCGCTCTTCGACGCGCCATCGTCGATCGCCGACGATCAGCTTGGCGAACTTCACATCGCGCTTGACATCGAAGAGTAACGACGGTTCGCCTCCGGTCCTCCGTGTCTAACGCGTCGCTTCGCGGGCTTGGTAAATCGGCGGTAAGTTAGAATCGTAGTAGTTGCTGCGCAGCAACCGCGCGCAAAATCTCAGATTCGCGCGTTTTTGCAGTACGAGTTCGCGTCTAGAGCACTGCGACACGAAAGAGTTGGGTTTGAACGTATCACGAGAAAGCTCGGAAAACGGCGAAGTCGTGCTTAGGCTAGAGGTCGAGCAGGAACGCGTCGGCAAGCACATGAACGCCGCCGCCAGGCGCGTTGCCCAGCGGGTCAACATTCCGGGTTTTCGTAAAGGAAAAGCACCGCGAGCGATCCTGCAGAACTACGTCGGTAAAGACTATCTGGTCGAAGAGGCGATGGAATCTCTCGTTCCAGAGGCTGTTGGCGACGCGGTCAGGGACGAAGAACTCAGCCCATTCGCACCCCCGCGAGTAAACGTGGAGCAAACCGAACCTTCAGTCACGATCGTTGCTACAGTCCCGCTCCAACCCAGTGTCGTTTTGAGCGACTACAAATCGATCCGTTACGACGACGAACCTGAGGAAGTATCTGATGAAGCGGTCGACGCGTTGCTGATGCAGCTACGCCGGTCTCAAGCGTACTCAGTGCCTGCCGAACGTGAGGCTCAAGAAAACGATCTGGTCACCATCGACCTAAAAATGTTGGCCGATGACAGGGTGGTATGGGATTTCAATGATCGGCAGTTCCAACTAAATCTGGATCTGGAAACCTACGGAGAAGTCTTCGTCGGTCTGCACAAAGGCATCATCGGCATGTCTACCGGGGACGACAAGGAGTTCTCATTCGAGGTCTCCGACGAAGCCGATTCGCCTCAATTCGCAGGTAAAACCGCCCACGTGACGGTCGCGTTGAAGGATGTCCATGAAGAGGTGCTCCCAGAGTTAGACGACGCATTGGCAACATCGGCGGGTGTCCCTGAGGTTGAAACAGTTGAGCAGCTCACGCAACACATCAGGAACCAACTTGAGCAGCGTGCCGAACAGACGATGCTGGGCAACATTCGCACCAAGCTGTTCGACGATGTCATTGAAGCTAGCGATTTCACGATCTCGCCGATCGTCGTGGAATACGAAGGACGACAAGTCTTAGAGCGTTACATCCAGCAGCGTCAATCGATGGCGGCACGAGCCGGTCAGCAGTTCACCGCGGACGACTTGACCGAAGAGGATGTAACCAGCGCCAACGAAATGGCGGAACGCGACATCAAAAACGCACTGGTCATAGAGAGTTTGGTTGAAGCCGAAGACCTCGAGATTCCAGATGACGACATAGCCGCCGAAATCGCAACTGCCAATGAAAACGCCACATCAGACGATCAGCGATTAGAAGACAACGAGCAGACGCGTGAATCGGTCATGCGTTTCCTGAAACGCCAGCGAACGATCGACAAGGTAATCGAGATGGCGCGTAGCACTTCAGATGAAAAGGAGCCAGAAAAAGACGATTAGCTACGCCATTCCGACCCTAGCTACGCCATTCGGAGCCTAGCTATGTCATTCCGAGCGTAGCGAGGAACCTACTAGCTCCGATCAAACCCAGACACCTACAAACTCAACCCAATCCAGACGGAGAGAACATTCACATGGCACAGATTGAAACCCCTCAGAGCTTGATCCCGATGGTCATTGAGACCGGTACACGCGGGGAGCGCGCGTACGACATATATTCGTTGCTGTTGAAGGAACGGATTATCTTCCTCGGAACCCCGATAAACTCAGCCGTCGCAAACACCATCGTCGCACAGATCCTCTACCTTGCGGCCGACGACCCAGAGCGCGACATCAACATGTACATCAACTCGCCGGGCGGTTCGGTTTACGACGGAATGGCGATCTACGACACGATGCAACTCGTCTCATGCGACATTTCAACAATCGCGGTAGGTCTATGCGCCAGCATGGGGACCATATTGTTGACAGCAGGAACTAATGGGAAACGATACGCGTTGCCCAACTCGGCGATAATGATGCACCAGCCTTGGAGCGGCACACAAGGTCAAGCTGCCGACATCGAGATCCACGCCCGCGAAACTTTGCGCATTCAAGACAAGATGCGTCAGATCATCGCCGATCACACCGGGCAACCATACGAACAGGTAGCTCGAGACAGCGACCGCGATTTTTGGATGACCGCTGAACAAGCCGTCGAATACGGACTAGTCGACCACGTTCACGATGCCACAGAAAATCCGCGAGACGCTAGAATTCTACAAGCGGGAGCCGCATAGTCTAACCACCACCACCATTCGCACTTAGGAAACCGGCCAATCGAAATCGGATCGACCAAATGAACGGCAGCGGCGATAGAACCTCTATCCAGAGGGGACGAGTGCAGAAAAGGTGCTCGTTCTGCAAAAAGCAGCAGCAAGAGATCCGGATGCTGATCGCCGGGCCCAACAGCATCTTCATCTGCGACGAATGTGTCGAGCGTTGCCGGGGCATCATACGCCAAGCCACTCAAGCTCCAAAATCCAAAGCCGCAGCCGAAACCAAACCGACAAACGTATACCCGACTAAACCGGTCGATATCTATGACCAGCTGCAACAGTTCGTAATCGGTCAGGAGCAGGCGAAGAAGGTCCTCAGCGTTGGCGTCTACAACCACTACAAGCGGGTTCTAGCCAGCCAACAGAGCGAGACAGACGACGGCATCGAGTTGCAGAAGACCAACATCATGTTGGTCGGACCCCCGGGTTGTGGCAAGACCTATCTTGCTCAGATCATGGCCCAGGTGCTGAAAGTCCCGTTCGCGATCGTTGACGCCACGTCGATAACGGAAGCGGGATACGTCGGTGAAGACGTCGAAAATATCCTCCTTCGCCTATTGCAAGCAGCCGGCGGCGATGTTGCCAGGGCCGAGCGAGGCATCATCTATATCGACGAGATCGACAAAATCGCTCGCAAGGATGTGAATCCATCGATAACCCGCGATGTGTCGGGCGAAGGCGTTCAGCAAGCGCTCTTGAAGATCCTCGAAGGCAATGTTGTAAACGTACCGCCGCACGGTGGGCGCAAACACCCGCACCAAGAGTTCATTCAGGTAAACACCGAGAACATCCTGTTCATACTCGGCGGTGCTTTCGATGGCATTGACCAAATAATCCGTAAGCGCGAACGCAGATCACGTGAAGGCAACGGGATGGGTTTCCGGACCAACGCCATCGTCGATGCGTATGCATCGCTGCCACAGCGTCCACACGGTGACGGCCGTGATTTGACCGACGTTGCTCCCGAGGATTTGCGAAACTACGGTTTCATTCCCGAATTCATCGGACGCGTTCCAGTTGTGGTCGGATTGTCAGACCTCACGCTAGACCAGATGGTCAAAGTGCTCGTCGAACCGAAAAACTCGATTGTGTCGCAGTACGAAAAACTGTTCGGTTTAGACGATGTGGATCTCGAGTTCACTGAGGATGCCTTAGTGGCAATCGCCGAATACGCGCAAGCCCGTGGCATGGGCGCGCGTGGATTGCGGGCTATCGTAGAAGATGTGCTTATGGACGCCATGTACGCCCTGCCATCATGTCCTGATGCCACAAAATGCATCGTCACCAAAGACACGATCTTCGAGCACGGCCATCCAACGATTATCGATGGTCAAGGCAACTCGATCGATCCTGAGAACATAGCCATTTCAGAAGCCGCCTGACATCCAGCTTTACGTTCCTGAACCACCATCTCAACCTCAATCGGCCCGAACAATATGCCGATCCGCGTAACAATTAACGGTCGCGATCTAGACCTCCCCGAACCTATCTCGCTCGAAGACTACATCGAGGAACTAGGACTAGCAGGAAGACGTCTTGCCGTAGCGTATAACGGCGATGTTGTGCCACGCGACGATTACGCAGAGGTCATCATCGACGGCGGAGATACGCTGGAGATAGTTCGGCCCGTAGGCGGTGGATAGCCCCCGATTGAAACACGCCACCTTTCGCATCACGGGACGTTTGCAAACCCTCCCCCTTGATGCCACGCATGATGCAAAAATCAGGTCGTGTCGACATTGGAGTGGATCATGTTGCCTGACAGGCCACCCTCGGCCATGTCGTTCCGAACGGAGCGCAGCCCTCGGCCATGTCGTTCCGAACGGAGCGCAGCCCTCGGCCATGTCATTCCGAACAGAGCGCAGCCCTCGACCATGTCGTTCCGAACGGAGCGCAGCCCTCGGCCATGTCGTTCTGAACGGAGCGGAGCGGAGTGAAGAATCTCACACGGCATCCCCAGGACGTCTTTATGAGATTCCTCGTTACGCTCGGAATGACAGCGCGATGCACTCGGAATGACAGGCTGCATGTATCGGAATGGCAACCCGCCGGTCACACAATTTCGCATCACGCGTATACCCAAGGGGGACACAAAAACCCTCCCCATCGATGCCCAAGAGGGAAACACAAAACCTCCCCCCTTTTGAAGGGGGTTCAGACATCGATCGTGCATCCCCTGCGAACTTCGCTACGCTGGTTCGCGTCCTTGTTGTCGGTAGTTTTGGGCTACGCGAAAGGGACGGATCGGGAAGGCCTGCCTGGCATTCCTCAGCGTGTCTATTCTTATTCGACTACGCAGACGGCGCCAGTAGCGGTATCACCCGAGAACTCAGAGCGGTAACGGTGGCAACCGACGACCTGGAAGGTGTGAGATGCGCTGCCGACTTCTGGGTTGAACGACGACTTCCAAAGATCTGTAGTGTCCCACTGCTCCGCTTCACCGTCAAAGGCGGTAGCGCTGGAGGCGCTGCTCCGAGGGTTTTCCCAAGTGACCGTAGTCCCAACCTTGACCTTAATGATTTCGGGATCAAAAAACGCCGGATCAGCCATGATAACTGTGGCTTCGCCTTCAAGCGCAGGCCCCTCTGGAATTTCTATTTCGGTTTCTTCGTCTTCAGAACCAGTGACTTGCGCCTGTTCTGATCCTGCATCCGTGCCGACTGCTCTTCCTCCAGTCTCGCTGCCAGTTTCCGCGTCGGCTGTCGCTCTGGCTTGCGCGGTGGCCTGAATCTGCGCGGCGATGGTGTTAGCTCCGACCGTAATCCCTGCGTCCGGATCCCCGCCCGCGGCGATAACCGCCTCAGCAGTAGCTGTAGCGTTAGTCGCCTTTTGCTCGGCTTCGAAGGTCTGAATGGTTTCGAATTGCGTTGGCCCGCCACATGCGACGACTGAAGCCGCGATTGTAAGTGCCACCCAAACAAAGATCGAGAGTGTAAGCGCCTTGTTTTTCATCTGCGCCTCCTAAATGAGGATCAAGCGATCTGCCGCAACCGCGGATCCAATCGGTCACGAAGCCAGTCTCCAAGGAAGTTCATCGACAAAACCACCAAGAAAATCGCGAATCCCGGTACCAACGTCATGTGCGGAGCCTCGAAGAGGTAGTCCCTTCCCTGGTTCGTCATTACACCCCAAGCTGGAGTGGGCGGCTGGATGCCCGCGCCAACGAAACTGAGTGTCGACTCGGCGAGTATAAGACCACTGGTGTTCAAGCTGGCAACCACAATAACTGTGTTCATGATACCGGGTACCAAGTGCCGCCAAATTATGCGGATGTCTGATGCGCCTGCAACCCGAGCCGCTGCCACATAATCCAGTTCGCGAAGAACAAACACCTCGGCGCGAATTACGCGCACGAAACCGACCCAAGCCACCAACATGAGAACGAACAACAGCATATCCACCTTCCACAGCAACACATCAATCTTCGCTCCGAACAATTGCGTCACGACGATCGCAACCATAATGAATGGAAGCGCGTTCCAGATGTCGACGAACCTCGTAACGAGCTCGTCCAAGACACCTCCGTAGTATCCGCTGAAGAGTGCTACCAAGGTGCCTAGAATCATGCCTGATGTGAGCGAGAAAGTCACGACCGCGATCGATATCCGAGAACCATGCAACAGCCTGCTGAAGATGTCTCGACCAGCATGGTCAGCACCAAGAACGTGCAACTTGCCGCATTGTTCGATGTTCTCTGAGCGTAAACCTCCGCTTGGATCAATCATGTCACAAGACCTGAACCTCAACTCTTCAATGGTTCGCCCCCCAAGCGGAATATAGGATGCCCTGGATCGTTCCCATAGACCAAGGTTGCGGTCATGCTCGAACCCTTTGTCTCTTGGAAATGGTGCAACATAAGGTCCGATGATCGCGGCGATCAAAAGCAACGACAGGATGAACATCGGAATGACCGGATAACGACGAAGGTAGTACCAAATCAAAGTGATCGGGTTCGAACCCCGATCTGAATAAGTGACTAGTTGGGCGGTTTCCTCGGTAGCAGAACCCGTTGTTGTATCCGCCCTGTCAGCTTCTGTTGCCATTCGCATTTACCCCAAGAATCTAAGTTTCGCGTTGAATCTTCTCTTCTACCTAAGCCGGACACGCGGGTCGATGACGGTGTAGAGGACATCTGCAAGCGTGGCAAACACCAAGAAATACATCAGGAAGACGATCACAGTCCCAAGCAGTAGCGGGAAGTCGTTGTTTTGCACCGCTTCTAGTAACGCTACCTGCCCGATACCAGGCCATGAGAACACGATCTCAACGACCAATGCGCCATTAAGAAACCCAGCGAAAAGCAAGAGTATCGACGTGACGGGGGTTATCAACGCGTTACGTAGCGCGTGTTTGAAAATGACCGTAGTGTTGCCAACGCCTTTCGCCCTTGCCATCTTCACGAACTCTGAATCGAGAATCTCCAACATCGAAGATCGCGTCAAGCGCATCAGACCCGCGGCCGACCCCCAACCCAGTGCGAGACAAGGCAACAAGTACTCTTTCCACCTTAGTTCGTCTGGGGTTCTACCACCCGCAGGCATCGCGAAAATCCTTAAGAACGACATCGCGCTGTCTTCCGGGATCGCTCTCAGCGTCACGGAGAAAATCCAAATCATTACCAGCGCAGTCACGAATGGCGGTGCCGCCTGACCTATCAATGCCAAAAATCTCGCGAAGTAGTCGAACACCCCTCCCCTCCAAACTGCAGCAACTACACCTGTTGGTATCCCCATCAGAACCGCGATCAACCATCCTCCGACTCCCAGCTGCACAGTCGCGCCCAATCGGCCCTTGATGATGTCCCACACGCCGATTTGTTGCCCTAAGGAAACGCCAAAATCAAGTCGGAAAACCCTACTCAGCCACTCAAGATATTGGATCGGTGCTGGCTTGTTGAAGCCCAGACGCTCTGAAAGATTGTCCAAACTTTGCTGGGTCAGGCCATATCCGCTGTCTGGGACGAAAATATCACGCGGATCCTTGGGATTTACATGTACGAGGATAAATATCGCAAGAGTGGCACCGAACACGGAGATCAGTGAAGTAAATATGCGACCTGCCAAGAAACGAAACATTGATGGCTCCCGGGGCTATATCCAAGCGATCCCTTGCGTCCTCATGTGGGCTTACATCGAAGTTAGGCCATCTTGAGGGCGTGATCGTCCCCTACTGACACCTGCCGGTGTCAGTTTGTATTCGGATCGCGCGGTGTGCCGCATGACCAATCGACACAACTTGCGCGATGATGGCGGCACACGGACGCAGTGTCTCGCGAACCGCCATCACCTATGCGGTCGGGGCCCGATCATCCCAGGGATTTCCGGGCTCCGATCCGCGTTCTAGTCTGTTGGACTACCTGATGACGATGAACTCAGGGTTGCTCGACCAGTTGCTGTAGTGCTGCTGGCGGCCGTTCCAAGATGCAATTCTCGGTCCGGCAACTAGACCCTTCGGCACTTCGACAACACCGGCGTACTGTACCCAGTACATTGACCAGTCCACCCACTCGAGGTGTTTCTGCTCACGCACGGCCTTGTCCTGCTCACCAAGGATCTCGAACAGCCACTTCGCGCCTGGCTGAGACTCGAAGCCTACGCCCCAACCAGGTCGGCTGGATGACGTGTCAACCGTCGGCAACGGCCAGTCGAGCGGGTAGACGTTCGAGTGAACGTCGCCGTTCTTGAAGACTGGCAAGTATTGCACACGGCGTCGCATCCTCTGCGAGATGACTCCGCCGTAGTCCTCGATCAACTGCTCGATCTCGATCCCGAGCTGTTCCCACTGCGAGGTGATGTAGTCAGCGATTTCAAGGCTGACTTCACCGATCTCGGCAACGTAGGCCTGGAGCGTCATGCTCTCGATACCTTGACGCTTACCGTCAACCAGCGGGTAGCCAGCTGCGGCGAGCAACGCGTCGGCAAGTTCGAGGTCGCCGTCAGGCAACTTCCACGGGACACCATTCTCGAAAATGGTGCCAGCGGCTCGGGGGTCGCAGTCTATGCGGTTCCCTAGCCAGTCCCAGCAACCAGTTACCCGGTCCTCGTCCCAACCTGGGAAGTGTGGTCCCATGTACTCGGAGTAGATGCCAGCGCCTTTGTCGTCGAGGAACACGCTGTTGATCGCATCGCGGTCAATCGCAATCGACTGTGCGAGACGGACCAGGCGAGCCTGCTCCATGTCGGACATCCCTTCAGGGTTGTCGACATCTGCGTATGGTGCGTTGCCGCATCGCTCGCGACCAGGTGCGTCCCCATCCGTGCAAGGAGCGTCTTCAGTTCCCCAAGGGTTGCCGATCCACGGGTAGTCTTCCGTGTACGGACCCTCGTTCGGGCCGTCGCCGCAAGCGTTGTCGATAGCTTCGGCGCTACGGTTCTCGCAGTTCCAAGGCTCTAGCGGTTCGCCAGTGCGGGCGTGCGAGTGCTCCCAGAGAAGACCCGGGTACATGATGGACTGACCAACGAAGCCACCGGGCATCGTCTCGAGGAAGCGGTAGCCTTCTTGCACAACGCCTGGAACCAGTTTGAAGTCCAACAGTGCCAAGTCTGCTTCGCCGTTGCGGAGCATGGCGATACGAGTGTTGTTCTCTGCAACCTGGATCTGGGTGTACTTGTCGATACCGGGCTGTACGCGCCAGTGGTCAGCAACAGCCTCGGTCGTGCAACGATCACCAGGGACGCAGTGGCCCTGTCGGAACGCGCCGGTGCCGACGTGGTGCTCACGTGCCCACTCAACTCCCATGGAGTCTTGGTGACTGAGGTAATACATACCGCGTGCTGCACTCAAGCAACCGAACTGCGAGATCGGAAGACAGAAGTAGACCGGAGATACCAATCCGATTTCCACCGTCCAGTCGTCGATCTTCTGGGCTTCCAAGAAGATCGCCGCCAAGTCGCCAGAGTTACCGTAAGTGGTGTCCGGGTTCGTGGTGGCGTTCGACTCGTTGAAGTAGCGAACTACTTCGTCAGCGTCGACGATTCCAAAGTCTTGGTCTTCAAACCCTACTGGTGGGATGAACGGGATGCCTTGACCGTCAGGACCTTGTTTCATAGTCATGCGGACACGGGTTCCGGCCGGGTCGATGTCCCAAGACTCAACAAGTTCTGGGGTCATCGGGTCGCCATTTTCAAAGACGAAGAAGTATTCTTCCACGCCGCCTCCGTGCGTCGGAGTTCCACGGTAGGGACCGACGGTCGGAAGCCCAATGACAGCGCCAACGCTGCGCGTGGCAAACACAACCTCGACCTCCTCTTCCATAGCCTCAGGGGCCATGGCCGGGGCTGCCGTAGCTGCCGGTGCCGCGGTGGCTGCCGGGGCTGCTTCCGCAGCTGCCTCACCCTGCATCGCAGGGGCGGCAGTGGCCGCGGCGGCGGCCTTTTCGGCCGGTCGCGCAGTCGCGGCTGGCGCCGCTTTAGCGGCTGGCGCTGCCGTGGCAGCTGGTCTGGCGGTTGCCGCAGGCGCGGGCTGCTCTGGCGCATCCGGGCTACCACAGGCAAGAGCAAACGCTACTGCTGCAACAGCAACCGTCAAGGGCAGGAATCCCCACCGCCTGAGTAGATAGCTTAGTTTCATTAATGAACCTCCTGTATTGTGCCGATGGAGATGGTTCCTAGACACGGATCCGCCGCGTCTTGCTCCAAACCGGTCGTTCACAGTGCCACGATCACGTCATGGACCCTGCAACTTCGCAGAGTATACAGCATACATCACGTCTCGCGGCTTACAATACGCGGGTAAATCTAGCATCACAATCGCAGTTTGTCAACTGAACCAACCTGAATATCGAACTCAGCAGGAACCTGATGTCATCGAATCCAACCCTAAACATCGAACATTCCGTGCCTCAAATGTTGAAAGGCAAAACTGCCCTAGTAACTGGTGCCAGTTCCGGCATCGGCAGAGCAACCGCCAAACTCCTTTCCGAGCACGGCGCGAATGTGGTCATCGCGGCGCGAAGAGCTGATTTATGTGCAGAAGTTGCTGAAGATATTCGACATGACGGCGGCGAAGCGACTTGGGTCCAAACCGATGTCACCGAAAATTCCGACGTCCAGCGCATGCTCCGTCACACCTTGGATACATACGGAAAAATCGACTGCGCGTTCAACAATGCCGGCGTTTTACTCGACACCGGTCGCATCCACGAGATGAATTCGGACGTGCTCCAGCGCTCGTGGGAAGTCAACGTCCTAGGAGTCTGGCTCTGCATGAAAGCAGAACTTGCCGCGATGGTAGACCAGGGTACCGGCGGCTCAATCGTTAACGACTCGTCTCGCAACGGATTGCGCGCCGACATCAAACGGCCTGCATACACCGCAACCAAACATGCGGTCACTGGTTTGACAAAAGCCGCCGCGCTCGACTACGCCAGGATGAACATCCGCGTGAATGGCATTTGCCCAGGACCAATCGACACCGACATGATGCTAGCCGTAGATCGCGGCGACTCCGAGATGCGGCGCAGGATCGAATCGGCGGTGCCGCTTGCGCGTTACGGACAACCGCACGAAGTCGGCGAACTCGTGGCGTGGCTTCTGTCTGACAGAAGTTCCTACGTTACTGGACAGATGGTCGGCATCGACGGAGGATTACTCGCGTCATGAACGGCGATGACCAGTTCCGGTTGATCAAGCAAATCCACGATGCCGACGCCAGATCGTGCTTAGTCATTACGGGCGCCGGGACAAGCGCGATCTCTGCGCTATTTTCCGTAGCGGGAGCATCGCGAACCGTGATCGACGCCCAAGTACCGTATTCACGGGCCGCGTTAGACGCGTACGTCGGCACTCAAGCAGAACAGCACGTTTCCCAAGACGAAGCGAAAGCCATGGCCGTCAAAGCGCACGAACGGTCAGTACTACTCTCGGATGTGGAACCTCTACCTAACCGCCTAATCGGCATCTCGTGCACGGCTGCAATCGCCACCGATCGCCATCGCAGAGGCGAAAACCGCGTCCATGTCGCGTGGCATAACGGTAACGAAGGCACAACCTACTCATTAGTCATGAACAAAGGCGAACGGAACCGAGCCGAAGAGGAGGCCGTGTGCTCAGCCATCGTCCTGAACGCGCTTGCTGAAGCATCTGGAGTCGAAGATCGGCTCAAGATCAAACTGCTGCCCGGTGAAAATGTCGAACGCTTCGTACATTGAGAATGTCGTTGCTGGGAAACGACCTCTCGCCGTATATCGAGTCAATCACGGCTGGTCAGACACGACACCAACCGACGCCATCATGCTTGCCGGATCGTTTCGCCCATTACATCGGGCGCATCGGACGTTGCTTGAAACGGGCTTGTCTATAACTGGAAAGGCACTGACCCCCTGTTTCGAAATCTCGGTTCGCAATGTTGAGAAGCCCGAAATCGCAACTTCCGAATTAGATGAACGGGTGCAACAGTTCCAAGAACCGAGAGACATCGTCGTAATCACCCGCGCTGCTACATTCCTGGAAAAGGCCCGATTGATGCCAGGGACAACCTTTGTAATCGGCTACGACACCGCTGTCAGGCTCTTCGACGATCGCTTCTACGCCGACACCGAGTCGCCCACGCCAAGCCTAGACGCGATGAGTGAGCTGCGAGATTTGGGCTCGCGTTTCATCGTCGGAGGCCGACATGGTCCTGACGGCACATTCAAGACGATACGCGATGTGTTTATACCTCCCGGATTTGAGGGACTGCTAATCGAGATTCCAGAGGAGCAATTCTCGGATCCGATTTCTTCCACGCAGCTTCGGAGTTCTCAAACCTCTGACTGATCCAACCAACTTACAATCGAAATTCGACCTAAAACACCCGCCTGAAACCGAATAGGACGCATGAATTGACCGAAACTCAAAACCCGCGTATCGCTAGCGCCGACGTGGACCCGCTGTTCATCAACCGTTGGTCACCACGCTCTTTCTCCGACGAGCCCCTCACCGACGCCGAAATAGCTTCACTGTTCGAAGGCGCACGATGGTCGCCCTCGTCGTTCAACCGGCAACCGTGGCTGTTCGTATACGAAACCGACGGACCGGATCGCGAGATTTTCAACTCGATACTGATGGAAGGAAATCGAATTTGGGCTAGCAAAGCACCGTTACTCGGGTTTATCTTCGCTGCAACCAAATCGCCTGATGGACGACGAAATCGAGTTGCTCAATTCGATTCGGGTGCGGCTTGGATGTCGTTGGCGCTTCAAGCTAGGTCGATGGGACTTTACACTCACGGTATGGGCGGAATCGATCTAGACGCGGCCCACGAAAAACTCGATGTTTCCACGGAGTTCTATACCGTGATGTGCGGATTCGTTGTCGGCAGGATCGGACCCCGAGAAGCGTTGCCCGAAGATTTGCAGGAACGCGAATCTCCGAACGACCGCAAGCCGATCAGCGAAATCGCCCATCGGGGCGTGATGGCATCCGGCTAGTCCAGAGCGTTGAACGTGAAGTTGTCGTCGGGGTGTTCGAGCGCGTAGCGCGCCTGCCGCAATCCGAATTTCTCTTGGAGTTGGACGGTCAATCCGCCATCGATCATCAACGTGTGGCCCGTGATGAAGGAAGCGTCATCCGAGCATAGGAACGCGATACCAGCCGCGATCTCTTCGGGTTTGCCGGTCCGTCTCAACGGGTATTGATCAGCGAAAAACGCATGACCAGTAGGGTTTTGCTGCCACATCTCGGCGAGACCTTCGCCCACGATGTGGCCGGGACCTATGGCGTTCGCGCGAATGCCGTCGGGGCCGTACTCCACCGCTAACTGACGGGTCAGTCCAACTACCGCAGCCTTCCCCGTCTCGTATACCAACATCCCCGTTTCCTGAAGGTAAGAATGAACGGACGCAAGATTGATAATCGATCCACCACCCACAGCACGCATGTGCGGGACTGCATGTTTAGCCCCGAGGTACAACGCTTTCACGAGCACATCAATGCCGTAGTCCCAATCCTCCTCTTCGACGCTCAGCGCGTCGCCGTGAATGCGAGATTCGCCGGAAATGACGCTGAACGCGTTCTGAACCAAGATGTCTAGGCGACCGAAAGCGTCAATCGTATCGTCGACCATTCGACGACAGTCGTCGGATGAAGATACATCGATGTGGGAAGCGACGGCGGTACCGCCAGCATCGGCAATGCGTTCTACGTTCGCTGCGGCAGCCTCGTCGTCGATGTCGGCAATCAGCACGCTTGCGCCTTCTGCGGCCAACCGCCGCGCTGTGGCCCCTCCGATGCCCAGCGCGCCACCCGTGATCAATGCAGCTTTCCCTTCGAATCTTGCCATCGAACTTTTACCTCCAAGTGATTTGCCTGCGTGTGATGATATAGCCACCTTGTTGATGCACTTATGGGCAATTAGCATCAACTAGCTATGCCGTTGCAAGCAACTCATGTTGACATCGATCTCGCCTGCGAAAGCGGGGACCCCCGTCAGGTCGGTGATGCGCTACTTTCCATGGCCAGTTTCGACGATGCGTCTGTCGCGTCCTATCAAGAATTGGCAGGTGGCAACCCCATGATGGCCCAGGTTTTCCGGATTTCTATTGATGGAGGTCCGCGAATTCCCAGCACGGCGGTCGTTAAGATCCCCGCCAAGTGTGAGGTGGATCGCCGCCGGGAATCAGCGACCGGGGCGTACGCGCGAGAGGCAGAGGTTTACGACCTGTTGAAAAACATGCAAGGCGATTTTCAACCGATCATCTATTCTTCCATGTACGATCCTCAGACGAAGTTGGCGGCGTTGCTGATCGAGGACCTGGGAGATTTGCCACCGCGGAGTGAATTTGATCTCGAGTTGGTTCGCAGCGTGCTGGAGAACTTGGCTCTAATCCATCGGAGGTACTGGGGCGCAAGAAGTATCGGATCGGCGTGGTGGATACGAAATGGGCGACGCGCCGACATCTTCAACGACGACACAGAACTGTTTGCGGTCAAGTGGGAAGCGTTGGCGAATTCGCCCAGCCTCCATCCCTGCGATGACCCGGAAGTTGACAAAGTGGGCGAATACCTCAACTTGGAGTTGCTCAACGTCCTTGATCAACTTGACGATCGACCACCGACATTGACGCACGGGGACCTTCATACGGCCAACTTTATGTTCCGACGAAGCCGATCGAAAGTCGAACCCGTGCTGATCGATTGGCAGGAAACAGTTTATTGCGGTGCGAGCAGCGATGTGGCGAAGTTCCTTTCAACGACGCTTGATCCGAGCGCCACAGCGGAGCACTTCGACGATCTCGTCGCGAGTTATCACGACGGGTTGGGTTATCAGATTACAGCCCGCTACCCGTACATCACGTTTCGGAGGGATGTGATGTTGGGGTTGCTAGGGACGTTTGCCAACTATGTCATCGCCGCCGACACTGCGGAGGACGCGTACAACGATCCGACGGCGGTAAATGGATCGTTGAGGCAGGTCTCTCGGAATATCAGCGTTTTACGACCACTCGACGAGTTATGAAACTCTGTCGGTGCGGGTCACGTGAGCTATAAGACACGCCACCACGGCGCGGCTAGAACATCTGAGGTTAACCATTCAGTTGTGTCGCCGCCATGCAGCAACAACCCGTACCGGGACTTTTCACCATACTCCTTGCGGAAAGTGCGAAGGTGCCTAGTGTCCCTCAGTCTGGGGCGTGTTGTCGCTTTCACCTCGATCGGCAACAACCGATTTCCCGCTTCTATCACGAAATCGACCTCTTCCCCGGTCGAAGTCCGCCAATAGAAGATTCCGGTTGGCTCCAATCGAGCGTCTCGCCACGCGAGGAGGTCGTTCAACACCAGATTCTCCAAATGGACGCCGTCAGGTTCGGATATTTGGGCAAGATGCAACGCTATGCCAGTGTCCCCCCAATAAAGTTTCGGCGATTTGATCAACCGTTTGGTTCGATTTACGGCATAGGCACTGACTCGAACGATGAGGTACGACGTTTCCAACAGGTTGAGGTAGCGACCCACTGTTGGTTGAGACATCGCTAGGTCTCGACCTATCTCCGTCTGATTGACTACTGATCCGATCCGGAGCGACGATGCGCGCATCAATCTTCGAAAATCTGGCAGCGCGGAGATTGCTGACAGTTCAAGCAGGTCTCTCTCCAAGTAAGTCCGAACGTACCCTTCAAACCAAATCAACCGCTGTCGCGGCGTTTTGAGTTCCAAGGCCGGCAACGGAAAGCCGCCGCGCATAGCGAGTGCTCGCCAGTCTTCCGCCTCTGCCGGTTGCCCCGTTACGACCTCACGCCAATCTTCATCCCGACCATCAACAAGGTCATCCCAGACCCCTGTGCTGCCGATTCCCAGTTGCTCACGTCGCGTCATCGGCCAAAGCGTCAGGTAGCTGGCACGACCCGCAAGCGATTCCGATACTTGCTTCATCAGCAAGAAGTTTGCCGAACCAGTAAGCAGGAACTTGCCGGCTTGCCGATTCGTGTCGATATCGAATTTGACTGCGTTTAACAGCTTGGGTACCCGTTGCACCTCGTCTATTGTTATCGGTTGCGTGCCGCCTACCAGAGCCTCCGGATCGCTCTCCGCGACCTCGCGCGTGTCCAAGTCGTCAAGCGTTACAAAACGGCGTGGCTCGGATGTGAGTTTCTGCGCCAGCGTGCTCTTGCCAGCTTGTCGGGCACCGGTCACAACCACGGTGGGCATGATGCTGAGTAGTTCGTCTAGTGTCGACGCAACTCTGCGTTCGAGTGTTTTTTCATTCATATTGTTTATGATAATCATTCACGTCGTGAATGGATTACAAGCATTGCGTGAATAGATTACAAACATTTCATGCGCGAATCCAAATGGCACCTTGAAGACATGGCAACGATTCGGCGGGTGTTGTGCCACCGAGAACGGCAGCTAGCTAATCGTGAAAGAAGATGCCCCGCTGCTCGCCATTCCGTGGGCATGTTGCCTAGAAAGGTCGCTCAGCATGACGAGAGTGTCCGAGTACCCCATCACTCGCGTTGAGAATTCTTCCTCGTCGTCAAGAAGCGAAAAACCACCTCGGCGCGAAGCAATCTCTCCATTTGAGAAGAATCCAGCCATCGGGATGTCGCCGAAACGCTCGGCGATGATCTTTGCGTCGTGATCATCTTCCTCGAACATTCGATAACCGCGAGCGACCGAGTTGAAACACAGCATCGCATCGATGTTCTTGCCTCGCTCGACCACATGCGACACATAGTTGTCGAGATTCTGAGTGAGGCGTTGCGATGCCAGTTCGCCGTCACGAACGTGGAACTGGAGCGCCTGCCCCTCTTCGACCAGGTCTCCGATCATCATCGCTCCGGTCTCTTGGTCGATATCCATGATGTTGCGCATCACGTAGTCGGGGTCCATCAATACGCCGCTGGATTCCAGCCCGACCACGAGCGTCCGTTTCATCCGGATCTGACTCAAAGGATCGGCGTTCAGGAAAATGTCCTCCAATACCGCCATCGGGTTACGATCATCCAGCCGATGGATCTCGTTGCGGATCGATTTGGTGATGACCATGCTCGGACCGACAGGCTCTTCGCTTCCAGAAACAATAGTGTCGGCATCGAAGTTCTGCTTCATTAGGAGTCCAACAGCGCCATGGTGCCGCAGTTCGTCTCCGAAGAACAATCGATTCTCTCCGTATTCGTGGCCGCCACTCACGAGCGCACCGAATTTCATCACCGATGGAAAAACCGAATCGAGCATTGAGAGCGAGTATTCGGTCGAAACGGTTAACGGATCGATGAAAACCAGCATCAGACCGTTTTCAAAATCGACAGGATCGGCTCCGATCGTGTCGGCGAGCGATTCCGGAGTCGCTTCTTTGCCACATGCCTGCTTGTCACTGAAGGCGAACGGTTGGATCGCGTCTGTGTCGCAGGTCGCGGCGAGGACCGAGAGTCCCGGTCCCGTTTCGAGCTCGCGGCCGGAACCGATCACGCCGGAACCGGAACAACCAATTACTACGTCGGGGCCAAGATTGCGGTGTATTGCGGGTAGGATATGTCCAAAATCCGCGTACTTAGGCGATGACGCGAACACCATCGCTATGTCGGGCGATTGACCATCTAACTCCGACTTGATCTCATCGCACATCGCTTCGACTTCATCGGAGTCGTCGTAGTTGTCGCAAATCACCGCCGCGAATCGTTGCGAATGCAGGTCGCGATCCCGGGGCACTCGCACAGGGTTTGACGGTGCAGTCGCACTGTAATTCGAGCCCCACTGAAACTCTGCCTGCATGAAGCGTCCTTCTCCGAAATCCTGAGTTCGTTTTGCACCACTCAGACCTTGAGCCCGACACGGTACTCGTCGTGGTGCGTGATTGTGATTGTGGCAAATCACGGCGAGTCGAAACAATAAGGCGGAATACGACTCGACTCCAATCTCAAGCGATTGAGGATCAGAGGCGAGAGAGCGCCCGCCCTGTCGCTTCGATGGTTTCGTCGATCTGCTCAGAGGTGTGGGCGGACGACATATGCACTCGCCCGTTGGACGAAAGGCGGATTCCCTCTCGCATCATCTCAGCCGCGAACTGGACGTATCGAGCATCGTCGCACTTGGTGGCATGGTCGCGGTAGTTACGGATTGTGTCGCCGCTGCGGTTGAACGAGATTCCGAAAACGCTGCCGAGGCCCTGGACGTGGATCTCGGTTTCGGTCTCCATGCCGACCCGGCGCAGGCCGTCGATCAGCCGTTGCCCATTTCGATTCAATTCGGCGTAGAAGGCGTCACCTTTAGATTGGAGATGCGTCAGTGTCGCGTGGGCGGCGGATATCGACATGACGTTGGAGTTGAAGCTTCCGCCGTGATAAACCTCGCCGCTCCCGAGCATGTCCATGATGTCTCGCCGGCCTGCAAGCATTGCGATAGGGAAGCCCGCGGCGATAGATTTAGCGTAAGTGGCAAGATCAGGGGTGATGCCGAGGAGTTCCTGGGCGCCGCCATACGCGACACGGAAACCAGTGATGACTTCATCGAAGATGACTAGCGCTCCGTGGCGATGAGCGATCTCATTAACGGCTTCAAGGTAGCCCGGTTCGGGCATGATGCAGTTGGTGTTGGCGTTGATGGGCTCCATGATGATGGCAGCGACCTGGCCCCGATTGCGATCGAACGCGGCTTCGAGGCGTTCGATGTCGTTCCATTGGCAAGGGACCACTTGGGATGCCGCACCTGGGTCCATGCCTGCTGATTCACCTACAACGTTCGGAGATTCGACATCGCCAGCTTTGTCGATGGGTGGGTGGACGGAGTGATTCACGCTGTCCATCCATCCGTGGTAGTGACCTTCGAACCTTATGTACTTTGTTCTGCCAGTGTAACCTCTGGCGAGCCTCAGCGCAAGTTGGTCGATCTCTGTGCCGGAACTGGCGAAGCGCACGGTGCAGTTCGGAATGGGCACGGCATCGGCTGCCATCTCCGCGACTTCGAGTTCACGCTCGAACTGGGCAGCAAAGACGTAGCCTTTACGCATGTCCTCGGACACTTGGTCAGATACGAATTCTGGGGCGTGGCCGAAGATGTTGGGGCCCATGCCTTGGATGTAGTCGATGTACTCGTTGCCGTCAGCATCCCACATCAGCGCGCCTTGAGCACGATCGAAGAATAGCGGTTCGCCTCCGGGTTCATTGAGTCTGATCTGTGAAGAGATGCCGCCGGCGACGACGCGACGGGCGCGATCCATGAGTTCGCGAGATCGTTGTCGTTTGGGCTGTTGCGCTGACATTGGTTGCTGATCCTAGTGGTCTGGGTTGACGAGGCAGAATTCGTTGCCTTCAGGGTCTTGCATGACGATCCATCGAGTTTCGCCGAATTCACGTTCTGCCACCAGTGTCGCGCCTAAGGCGACAATGCGCTCAGCCTCGGCTTTCAGATCGTCGGTTTTGAACTCCATGTGAAGGCGATTTTTGGCGGTCTTGGTTTCGGGAACTTGCAGGATGATCATGCGGGGTTGGGGCGGATCGTCGGAAGTGAGAACGGCTAGGTATGGGAAGTGCGAATCGGCGACTTTGTAATCTGTAGCCTCGCACCAAAATCTGGCCAACGATTCAACATCGATAGCATCCATTGCTAGTCCCCAAAATCCGAAGTCAGACATTACGCTCCATTCTGTTGGCGAGCCCCCTTGTGGAGAAGTCGGCGACGCAGATGCGCTTCATGCGATCAATTCCTCGCTCGATACTGCCTCAATCCCAAACGGCTCCCTTACGTCTTCCAGCCCTCCTTGCCTACCGGGGTCGCGTTGGGTTCGCTGAGAGTCCTGGTACATGCCCGGATTGGGGGGCATCTCGAACTCGTCGCCTTTAAGGAGGTCCTCGATGGTACGGATCTGGATTTTGGGATAGTCCCTCTGCCACAGTTCCGAGTGGTAGAAGTCTGCGCTTACAGCTTCTGAGGTCATCGCGCGTGTCGGGTTTTCCAAAGTGATGAAGAGGCCGAGAGCGGCGTTCTCGCGCTGCACGGTGCCAACTAAGTCGCGAACGTGGGAGACGTTCACTCTACCGCTTTTTACCTGGATTATGGCTCGGTGCGTGGACCTGCGAGGACCGTTGATGAAGTGCAGAACGCCGTCGATACCTCTGTCAGCGCCGCGATGGTCGTATTGTTGAGGTCGCGCTCCCAACAATGACAAAGCCCAGAACTCGAACTGATATCTATCCTGCTCTGCCAGCGCACGTGCGCTGCCGACATCAACTGGTTCACCGGTCACCGAGTAGTCTTCGCCTTGGACGATACCGAAGCTCGTTTTTAGCCTGTGCTTCATCAGGGCTACTGCGAGATGAGTGATGTCGATGCCGATCCAATTGCGGTCGAGCCGTTCTGACACTGCGACTGCAGTGCCGCAGCCGCAGAATGGATCTAGAACAACGTCACCCGGGTTGGACGAAGCTCTGACGATGCGCTCCAACAGCCGTTCCGGTTTTTGAGTCGGGTAGCCCAACCGCTCTTTAGCTTGCGAGTTGATCGGCGGAATGTCTTCCCATAGAGCTTGGACTGGTCTGCCCTTCTGCTCGTCCAGATAGCGTTTCCGTCTGATACCACCAGATTGCGTGAAGTGCAATCTTCCCTCTGCATCCAGTCGTTGCATTGTCGCGAGCGGAACCCGCCAAAGCGAAGTCACGCCCTTGTATGCGTACTCGTAGCCACCGCCAGTCAAACCTTTCGCCGAGAGACTGTCGTCTTGCCACAGCCTTCCATCTGGATCCTGATAGCGAAATCGCGATTTGTACTCTTCATCGTATGGCTGGTACTGTAGATGCCAAGTCCAGTCGTCGCTCTTGGTGTAGAAAAGGATCGTGTCGGTGTTTCTTCCGAAACGTATGGCGTCACTATGGGCGAATGTCCGTTTCCAAGTGATTTCGTTGCGGAAGTTCATGACGCCGAAGACTGTGTCCATGACAGTCTTCAGGTAGTGGCTGGCGGTCGGATCGCAATGGAGGTAGATGGAACCGGTGGGTTTTAACACCCTGTGGAGTTCGACGAGGCGCGGCGTCATCATCACCAAGTACGCCATCAGCGCGTTGCGACCGACGAAATCTCGGAACGCGGAGACCATGTCTTTGACTGCGGGCGCGACGGTCGGATTCAGGATGATGTCCTGTTCGTATGCCCGCTCGGTTTCTTTTGTCCACTCCCATGTGTCTGTGAAAGCACTTATCTGGGCTGGAGAGCTTTGTCCTGTCTGCTCTTTGAATAGGACGTTGTAGGTGGCGTTGGAGTTGAATGGCGGATCGAGGTAGATCAGATCCACTGATTCGTCGTCGATGTAGCGGCGCAATACTTCGAGGTTGTCGCCGTAGTAAAGGGTGTTTTGCATCTTGGAGAACTGGATGTTTCTTGGTTTCACACCGTATAAAGTCGATGCAGTTCAAGCGTACCAGCGGATTTCATGGTCGTTCTTTGTGTTTGGCATGCCACTGCGACATCCAACGTGACGGTAGGATCAGACGCCATCTTTGAAAACCGTCCTCAGTAGTTCGATTTGTTCGGGAACCATCAGGGTGTAGTCAGGCACCCAGAAAGGCAATGTGTTTTGCCAGATGACACCGAGTTCTCGATCGTATCCTGCCTTGTCAGGATCGAACCATTCCAAGGTTCTGGAACCGAGGTTTGAATCCTCTTCGCCCATCGGTTCGCAGTATGGCGTATTGGTGTTGAAGTAGTTGACGCAGTGCCATTTCGGAACGACCATCAGAATCGGATCGCCGTTTTCGTCATTCTTGACGCCGAAGATCCAATAGTGGTGTGATTGGCCGAGCCAGTATCCGGACTTGGAGTTTGCCACTTCACGGTGTTTTACGGGTAGGCCGAGAAAACCGCCATGGGCGATTCGCGGGAGCCACTTGAGGCCGGTGATCGGATCGCGGATATCTTCCAAGACGTGGGAGATGATGACGAAATCGAATGGTCCGTCGGCGCCAAGTTCTCGCCAGATGTCTTCGCTGTTTACGTCGCCAACATACAGGCGCTTGTCGGTTTCGAAGGGGAAGACGTCAACATATACATCGACAACGTCGTCGGCCCACGGGTTGTGTCTTCCGCCGATGTCGACGACGGTGTAGTTTGGATTGTCAGCCTTCCTGCGTCGAATTTGTTCAAGCATCTTGGCGCGGTACTCTTGCGTGTTCCCGGCCGCGTAGTCAACTATTGGCATCGATGTCTCCGAATATTGCGAGTTCGTGGGCAGCGAACATCGGGCTTAGACAAGGTATTTGCGGTTGACTTTGCAGACGTAGGAGTAGGTTGGGTTCACGAACTGCGTGACGCGGGCCTCGAGGCACTGGGCGAGGAATATGAAAGCTTCGCCTTGCGTCATGCCGTAGTCGGCTTCAAGCCAGAGGATCATTTCGGAGAGGGCGATGCGGAAAGCGTCTTCGGCTGGTTTCTCGATGCCGGTGGTCATGATGTGGGTGTCGTTCTCGATCCGAGGCCATGTCATTCCTTCGGGCTTAGGAGAGAGTTCGACCTTCATCATGACGGAGCCGCCGGTTTCAATACCGCCGCCACCACAGATTTCACCGTCGCCTTGTCTGGCGTGCATATCGCCGACGTGCAGTAAGGCTCCTGGGTGGTAGACGGGCAGATGGAGACGCGCTCCGGTGGTGACTTCTTGGATGTCGAAGTTTCCGCCCCATTCCCCTGCCCATCCGTTGTGTCGAGCCTCACGCTCGGGCGCGACGCCAACAACTCCGAGCATGGGTTCGACCGGGAACGAGAGTTTGTCGTTCCAGATGATCTGACGGTTTTCTACGTCGATGCGGCAGATGCGGAATTGTGGGCCGATGTTGGAGGGTCCGAGGTATCCGGGCATCGCTCCTGTGGATCCGCCATACCGCGTCCATCCCACAGGATGAGTCTTGATCTCGCCGATGTGGACGGTGAGCATGTGGCCCGGTTCAGCGCCTTCAACGAAGGTGCAACCGGACGATGCGTTGCCGCGGTCGGTTGGTTGTGAGTCGGAGCGATAGGTGTTGTAGAGGTCTCGGATGTCATCAGGTACGAGTTCGGCATCGGGGCCGCGGTTCATCTGCGTTTGGACTTCGAACCATTCGCCGGGTTGGACGTGGAGGGTCACCGTGTTGGCGGCGGAGTGTTCGTAGTAGAGGGTGTCTCGAGTTGCGATTTTCATGGGGCGGTCTTTGATGGAATGGGGTTGCGATTTGGGTGAAGTTTAATGGTTGCTGAGTTGGATTCGAGCATGCTCTGCGTTCGCTTTGCTCCGCGTCCCCTTCGCTCCGCGAAAGGGACTGATTAAGCCAAGAGTTTGTTGGCTAGTTCGGGAAAGTCGGCAGCGACGATGTCGATTTTGGGATCGGCGGTTGCGGTCGCGACATCGGAGTATCCGGGGTTTACGTTTGATTCGCCTTCTCGGTGGATGTATGCGGTGGGCATTCCGGCTCCTGTCGAGTTTTTGAGGTCGTTCATGTGTGCGGCGACCATCATTGTTTCGGAGGGTTGAAGTCGTAGGAGTCGGATGGCTTTGTTGTAGGCGTTTGGCGGGCCTTTGTAGGCGCCGAGGAATTCGCAGGAGAGGATTCCGTCCCAGCTGATGCCGTTGTGCTTAGAACAGTCGACGGCGATCGAGTAGCTGAGAACGGTTAGGACGATGACGGTGTATCGGGATCTGAGGTCATGGATAGCGTTGGCGGCTCCGGGCCATGCTCTGAGTCGGTGCCATACCTCTGTGAGGTCGTCGCGTTCGGAAGTGTAGAGAGATATGCTTGTGTGTTTTTCGAGGACGTCGTCGAGGACTTGACGGTGGATGTGGTCGAGGTTGGTCCACGGGAGTTCACCTCGATTGACGCGGCCCAGCATATCGAACGACCAGACACGCCAGTCGGTAGCGAACTGTACGAAATCGACATCCGCGCCCTTTTCCGCAGCGAGTCGTTTGACTTCGTCTTGAATAGTGCCGCGCCAGTCGAATACGGTTCCGCCAACGTCCCAGGTGAGTGCTTTGATGTTGGAGAGGTCAGTCACAGTCATTGGCCTTGTTCGAGATTTGTTCGAGTGAAGTGTAACGGTTCAATTATGGATAATTGGGGTATGTGCGCGGCACCACAGCGTTTGACGGTTCGTTACTTCGGCGATGCGAAGGCTCGTGGCGAGTTGATCCCGATGGTCACGGCGTATGACTACAACCATGGGTTGTTGGTCGATAGTGCGGGAATACCAGCGATCCTGGTCGGGGATAGTTTGGGTAACGTAGTTCTGGGGTACGACTCGACGGTTCCAGTGACGGTTGAGGATATGGTCCGGGCGACGGCGGCGGTTACGCGGGGTGCGAAGAAGGCGTTTGTAGTTGCGGATATGCCGTTCGGGAGCTATCAGTCGGATGTTCCGACAGCGATCAATAACGCGGCGAGACTGATGAAGGAAGGCGGAGCTCAGTCGGTGAAGCTCGAGGGCGGAGTGAGTGTTGAGAAGACGATTCGGGCGTTGGTGGAGGCTGGGATACCGGTGATGGGGCATGTTGGTTTTACGCCGCAGTCGATACATTCGTTCGGAGGGTATCGTGTGCAAGGGCGCGGTGAGAATGCTGAGCGGGTGATTGAGGACGCTCTGGCGGTTGAGCGTGCTGGGGCGTTTTCGGTGGTGTTGGAGCTGATGCCGTCGGAGTTGTCGAAGGAGATCACGGAGCGCTTGAGTATTCCGACGATCGGGATTGGTGCGGGTCCGCACTGCGATGGTCAGATACAGGTGTTGCACGACATGTTGGGGTTGGATCCGACTTTCAGGCCGCGTCATGCGGGTCGGTACGGAGATTTGGCGGGGGTGATCCGGGATGCGGTGAAGCAGTATATGGATGATGTCGGGGATGGTACGTTCCCGGGCGAGGGTCGGTCGCATTATTCGCGGTCGGAGTGAAGTGGAATTATTGCTTGATTATCGAAATTTCGTTGTAGGAATTGGGTAACACAGATACTGCCGAGTTTTTCCTCTATTCGATGAGCTTGCGCGATTGGCTGGTTTTGGCCAATTGGGATGAATAGTTTAGATTGAACCGATTGCGACATCTCGTTAGATAATTGAAAATGCGGCGCCGATTTTAGGTATCTGAAACTCACGAAGGAGATCGCGATGCCAAAGTTCCAAGGCGATTTCAACCAACTAAAAACCTTAGTCGCCGAGACCGGACACAAAGGCAATTGGGACGAAACTGAAAACCCGAGAGTATTTCGAAGCGATGATGGCGCGGTTCTAAACTGGTGGCCTTCCACGGGAACTTGGAACGTCCAAGGACAAATCTCAGCCAAAAGCAAGCTCCAAGACGCAATCTCGAACTCTTTAGCACGCAGTTCGTCAACTACCGAAATTTCGACCTCGACCGCCGTCCAGGAGCTTTCGGACGGCGACCAGATTGAAACTCTTACAGCAGATTCGGCAAGCGAAGATGTTGAAAGGGTTTTCGTTGTCTACGGACACGATCAAGCCGCGTGCGAACAACTTGAACTTCTGCTCCACCGACTGAAATTGGAACCTTTTGTTCTCGGCAATTTTGGTGGTGGTGGCCTGACGATTATTGAAGCTTTGGAAGCAGAGATCCTGTCTCGTAACAGCGGTAACCGTTTCGGAATCGTGTTGCTTACTCCTGACGATATGGGTTACAGACAAGGGGACGCGCCAACTGACGCTGAACCTCGAGCGAGGCAAAACGTCGTGATGGAAATGGGGATGTTGCTCGCGGCGTTCGGGCGCGAGCGGGTAGCGATACTCAAAAAAGGGCACGTAGTCGAACCAACCGACATCAGCGGCATAATCTATCTGCCATTCAACGACCACGTCAGAGAAACAGCGCCGAAGCTCTGTCAACGACTTAGCCAAGCAGGGTTTGAATTGGATTCCGGTGCGATTGCGCAAGCATCTTCGTAATGGAACAAAAAAAACACGTCACGATTTATACGGACGGCGCATGCACCGGCAACCCAGGACCCGGAGGGTATGGTGTTGTGTTGCTATACGGCGAACATCGCAATGAGCTTAACGGTGGGTATCGCCAGACCACCAACAATCGTATGGAGCTTATGGCTCCAATTAAAGGACTCGAATTGCTGAACCAGAGTTGCCGCGTTACTCTCCACAGTGATTCGCGTTACGTTGTTGACGGCATGGAAAAAGGTTGGGCCGAGCGTTGGCGAGCAAAAGGCTGGATGCGCACCAAAAAACATCGAGCGAAAAATCCAGACCTGTGGTCGAGACTGCTCGAATTGTGTGAAACACATGATGTCGAGTTCAGGTGGGTGCCAGGGCACGCCGATGTAGTCGAAAATGAACGATGCGACGAGTTGGCTGTTGAAGCGGCCCATCAAGATGATTTATCAATCGACCAAGGTTATGAGCAAACGTTGAACACGCAGCAACTAACGTAGTTATCACAATCTCATCCACTCGCTAAGGATTGGATCCGACGTTCAGACCGCGTCATGCAGGTCGGTACGGAGATTTGGCGGGGGTGATCCGGGATGCGGTGAAGCAGTATATGGATGATGTTGGGGATGGTACGTTCCCGGGCGAGGGGCGGTCGCATTATTCGCGATAGGGTTTGAACCGCTGATTACGCTGATTTATGTGATGGGTTCTGATTTCGGTGTTGGTGTGATGGGGAGTTGAACGGGGTTTCAGCAGGCGCGATTAGTCGGAGCGTGCCGATGGGCACCCCCTCCGTTCTCGATGCAGTGCATCCTTTGAGCCCTCCCCCTGAAATCAGGGGGAGGAATGATATTTGCATTGCGAAGAGATGATTTTGTTTGTCATCTGCACCTTTCCTTCGGCTCCGTTGCTTGTCGCAACTGGCTTTATTCGGTTGATTTGTTGCACCTGCGGGTCGGGGTTCAGACGTAGCTGACGTCTGTCTCCCGACCCGTCGATACGGTTGCTGCCGGCAGCGGCTCGACCCTGCTTCCGCCAGTCGTGAAGCCGATGTCGCGTAGGACACAAGACACCGTGTCCTATCACACAGACCATCACAACTGAGGGTGGCCCGTTCCGCGTCATCGACCTCGCATCCACTCAGGTCGAGGTTCTGATTCCTGTCAAACCCACGCCACGCACGTCGAGTTCCGCGTTCGGCTCAACGAGGTGTACTGTCAGAGGACGTAGCGCCTCCACTCATCTGCACCGCACAGCAGGGTTCGGGGAAATCACCGAACCCTTCGGAATGGTTCGTACTCACGTAGCATTGTGCTCGTGCGTGACGTTTGCCTTATGAGTCATATTATTACATACGTATGATAAATGTGCAAGCGCGATTGGCAACCATGACGCGAAGGATTTCGACCAGCAGTGTCATTCTGAGTAGAACGAAGAATCTGGGCGGACGGCAGCCCTTTGCGCCAGTTCACCCTGACCCCGTATCGGGGTACGGGGCAGGCTATGATCCTCTCCCGTCAAGGGTTCTTCGCACAACCACCGTCATACCCGCGCAGGCGGGTACCCAGAGGAGTAGTGAGAGGATAGGCGCACGTCGATTGAACTGGATTCCCGCGTGCGCGGGAATGACAGGGTTGTGCAGAGCCCCCACCAAGGGAGAGGGGATTGGATTCCTCGCTGCGCTCGGAATGACATAGGTGGGCGGAACGACATGGCTGCTCGGAATGACATGCAGGAGGGGAGTAAGGTGGCGGTCCGCCTGCCTGGGGCATCCCCTGCGTTCTTGTGTCGGTCTTTTGGGCTCCGCGTCCCCTTCGCTGCGCGAAGGGGGGAGTTTGGATTCCTCGCTGCGCTCGGAATGACAACTCGGTGGCTGAAAGCGCGATACGATAACGCTAGTCTCTGAACAGATTGAAGGCTAGGAGTTGACGGAATGATCTACGAGTTGCGGATTTACGAGTGCTTTGCTGGTAAGTTGCCGAATTTGAATGCTCGGTTTGCGAACCACACGATGGAGCTTTTCGAGAAGCATGGGATTCGGAATGTCGGGTACTGGACGCATGATGTTGGTCCGAACAGCAATCAGTTGGTTTACCTAGTGGCGTTTGAGGATGCCAATCAACGTGCGGAGGCTTGGGCGAGTTTCCGAGCGGATCCGGAGTGGCAGAAGGTTTTCGAGGAGTCGCACCGAGATGGGATTCTGGTGAAGAACATCGAGAATCGGATATTGATGCCGACAGATTATTCGCCGATGCAGTGAGCCTCAGTGAATATGCTAGATTCAGAGCCAGTTACACGGAGATTGGGGGGTATTAGATGACTCTCGCAGAGCGAACTGCTTCGGTTGAAGAAGACAAGAGACGTTTGGATGACTTGATCTCCGAGATCAGAGCCATCGATGAGGAAATTAAGAAGGAGTTGGACGATTTTCGTCACGACGTGCCTTTGCGCGATGATTATGGCGAGTACAGTAGACGACGACGAGCGCGGCTAGAAGGTTTGATTCGGGAGGTCAATGGGTTGGCGGACAAATACCAGTGATCTGGGCATATATCGGGATCGGTTTGACCATCTTCTTCGGCGGAGTCGGGTTAGGAATTCCGATGGGGATGTGGATCGGCAACATGCAAGCCGGTCAACGACAAATTCGGAAGGATGTCCAAGAGTTGCAAAGGCAAATGAACGATCTCCAGACCCTACAGCAATCAGCCTCGGACACCCGTTTGACGAGTCCGGCGGTCAGACTAGCCGAATCTTTGCGGGAATTGATGGACAACGACCGTCAGGACACTACTAGACAATGA
The DNA here is from genome assembly GCA_034423055.1 of Dehalococcoidia bacterium. Lineage (GTDB taxonomy): Bacteria > Chloroflexota > Dehalococcoidia > Lucifugimonadales > Lucifugimonadaceae > Bin127. The sequence goes on from DAOUJE010000051.1 coordinate 44,040, forward strand.
GGCAGGCATAGCGAACATTCATGTTTTTCAACCTATCGATATCCCTATTCACGCGTTCCTGCGATGCTCAGTAGCCGGCGACTTTGTCGCATTCGTAGATGAAGGGTTCTCCTGCGATGTAGCGGCGGAGGTTTTCTTTGAAGACTTCGCGGCGGCCTAGGTACATGTCGGGGACCAGGGCTGAGGCGTGGGGGGAGAAGATGATGTTGGGGGTGGTCCAGAGGGGGGAGTCGGGTTCTGGGGGTTCGGGTTCCATGGCGTCTAGGCCGGCGCCTGCTAGTTTGCCGTTGCGGATGGCTTCGCACATTGCGGTTTCGTCGACTATTCCGCCTCGGGAGATGATGATGATGTGGGCGGTTGGTTTCATCAGTGCGATGCGCCGTTTGTCGATGGAGTCCATCGATTCATTGGTGTAGGGACAGGCGACTACGAACCAGTCGGACATTGCGATGAGGTCGTCGAGTTTTTCTAGGCCCCAGACTTCCTCCGCGTGTGCGGATGGTCTTGGGTGCTTGTCGACCGCGTAGACGTTCATGTCGAATCCGGAGGCGCGTTTGGCGACTCGGCGTCCGATGTTTCCGAAGCCGTAGATGCCGAGGGTTGCTCCTTCGAGTTCGATCTGTCGCCATGCGTAGTCTTCGGGGCGCCATTCGCGGGCCAATTGCTGTGGCAGCATCTCATTTAGTCGTTGGGCGAGTGAGGTGATCAGTGCGAAGACGTGGGTAGCCATTGGGCTGACGTGGGAGTCGCGGGAGTTGGTGACGGGGATGTCGGACTCGATGAGTTCGGGTATCTTCATGATTCCGTCGATGCCAGTTCCGGCGCAGTGTATCCACTTGAGGTTTTTGGCGGCGAGGAAGACTTTGCGGGTTGGCCATCCGCAGTAGGCGTCGGCGTCTTCGATGGCGATTAGCTGGTCTTCTTCGGTTGTGCACCAGACGAAGTTGACGTCGGGGAAGGTGTCTTCGAGGTCGCGTAGGACGGCATCGTCGGCTTCACCGGGTGCGACGCCGCCGGGCATGGGGGTCATTAGTACTTTCATGGTGGGGATCCTCAGGGTGAAAGGGATGTTTCGCGTTGTTAGGTAATTTAGCACTCTCGCGGGGCGGGCACCCCCTGCGTGCTTGCTTCGCTCGCATGCGTCCCCCTCGCGGAGCGAAGGGGAGGAGCCATTTCCCTCCCTTACCTCTCTGGATGGACGTTCCGTCAGCTGAAGCGTCTGCCTTCGCGAGGATGAAGGTTAACGCATGTGGCGGCTCACCCTCACCCCCGGATCAAGTCTGGGCAGGCTCTAGCCCTCTCCCATCAAGGGAGAGGGGAAATCATCGTCGCTTTGCGCGTTCCCGGGCGCACATCCATTCGTCGTGGGGTGGGACTGGTTCGCCGATTACGTATAGGAAGAAGTAGCATCCGGTGTCGCCGAGGAATTTGAACTGCTTTTTCAGGTCTTTGACTACGTCGTAGAAGCCGCCGTGGGAGCGGAGGTAATCGATGAAGCAGCCGTGTTCGGCGTCGAGTTCAATGATGCGTTGTGCGTTGTATGCGATGGCGGCGAGTTTTCGTCGGTTTCGGATGACGCGGGTGTCGTGTGCGAGTTCTTCCAGTTCTTCTTCGGTTAACGCGGCGACTCTGCCGATCTCGAAGCCGTGGAAGGCTTCGTTGGTGTCGGGCCATTTGGCGTTGACGACTTGCCAGGACATTCCGCTTTGGAAGACTGCTTTGGACATGACTTCTAGGTAGTCGTCGAGGGACTGGACTTGGACTTGGGGCGGCGCGCCTTTTTCTTCGGGCATGGGGTGGAACTTTCTGAAGAATGATTGGCGATTTGATTGGGCGTTTCAAGTTTACATTTGGGCACGCGCGCATAAAATGCTTGTTGCGCACTGGCTGCGTATCGAAGTTGCTAACGGAGTTGGACATCCATCATGCCGAATTTGAACAGACTGAGAGCGTTATCCGGGCAATCCGCTATTGTGGGAGTTGCCGAATCGGACCAGATTGGGAATGTGCCGGATAAGTCGCCGTTGGCGCATCATGCGGAGGCGGCGATCAATGCGTTGGATGATGCGGGGCTTTCGCTTTCGGATGTGGATGGGTTGATGACGGCTGGTTGGTCGACGTTGGATGTGGGTGAGTATCTAGGGATTCATCCGCGGTTTACGGACAGCACGTCGGTTGGCGGATCTTCGTTTGTGATCCACATAGCGCACGCGATTGCGGCGATACAGGCTGGGTACTGCGAGGTTGCGCTGATCACGCATGGACAGGCTGGGCGGAGCGATCGGGCTAGGGCGGCAGCTAACTTGGGCACGCCGCAGAGCCAGTATGAGACTCCATACGGGATCATCGGCCCCCCGGTCTCGTATTCGATGGCGTGTCGGCGGTATATGCACCAGTACGGTGAAGACCGGACGCGGGAGGCGATGGCGAACATTGCGGTGTCGACTCGCAAATGGGCGAACATGAACGCGAAGGCTTACTTCTACGACCGCCCGGCGACGTTCGACGACTATCACGAATCACGATGGATCTCGTGGCCGTTCCATTTGTTGGACTGCTGCTTGGTAACGGACGCAGGCGCGGCGATTGTTGTGACGACGGCTGAACGGGCGAAGGATTGTGCGAAGGGTGGTGCGAAGGTGCTCGGCGCGGCCGAGGGTCACGACCACTCGATGATTTCGCAGATGCCGGATTTGACGCGGGCATTTGGTCGGAACACGGGTCAGCAGGCGTTGGATATGGCAGGAGTTTCGCACTCCGATCTCGACCTGATGATGATCTACGACTCATTCACTTACACGGTGTTGGTTTCGTTGGAAAACCTAGGGTTCTGTGGCCCTGGAGAAGGTCCAGACTTGGTGGCGAATCAGCGTACGGCTCCGGGTGGTGATTTCCCGGTGAACACCTCGGGCGGCGGTTTGTCGTACACGCACCCTGGGATGTACGGGATCTTCACGGTCGTCGAAGCAGTTCGGCAGTTGCGCGGCGAGACTGGCGAGCGGCAGTTGGATGACTGCAACTTGGCGGTGGCGCATGGCACCGGCGGTCAACTGTCGTCGACGGGAACGGTGATATTGGCTGCGCCTTAGCGGGCAAACATCTAACGCTCATATGTCGGAACATGGCACACCCAGCGAAGCAGATGCGGAGCGACTAGATCCTCAGTTCGCAGCACGTATTCGGCGCGAGATTGAGGCGTGGCGTGCCGAAGGTATGATCTCCGCCGAAGTAGCCGAAGTACTACTTGCTCGCTATGAATCAACGGAGGCGGAGAGGCGTTCTTTCAGCTTGAATCGTCTTGCGGGTATCTTGGCGGTTATGGGTGCGGTGTTGGTCGGACTTGGTGTTGTCGGCTTGGTAGCGGTCAACTGGAGCGAGATATCGGATCTTGCGAAGTTAGTGATGATGGTTACGTGCACTGCGGCATCTTACGTATCCGGTTGGTTGCTGGCGTATCGGGTGGGATATGCGCGTGTTGGCATAGCGTTGATTCTGTTGGGCGCGATACTCTTCGGCGCATCGATTCATCTGATCGCGCAATCTTTCAACGTTGATGTGAACCACCCGAATCTAGTCACGGCGTGGTTCTTGGGAGTGGTGCCTTTGGCGTACGTCACTAGGTCGAAGGCGTTGCTGGTGCTCTCGATAATTCTCTTGCTCTCCGCGCTGGGTTTTCGAGCGCAGGGATGGTTCGAACCAGGCTTTGAATCATTGAGCGTTTTCATTTTGGGGTTGGCGGTTTACATATCAGTTGCTGCTGCGCTGTTTGCGGCCGGGAGGCTGCACGCTAGATACGACGAATTCCGACATTTCGTGAGAATCTTTGAGATATGGGGATTCATAATTGCGGGTATCGGCGTCTACGTCTTGAGCTGGCTCACGCTGTGGCGGGAACTGGAATGGTGGGGTTTCGGAGACCTAATCGTGTCGGTGGTTGCGTTCGAGTATTGGGTGTTCTTCTCAGCGTTTATCATCATTGCCGTTGCGGGAATGTTTTTGGTTGGACGGATTTCACCGCGTGAAGTTCCAGACTCCGATCGTGATCGTTGGGAGTTGATAGGTGTGTTCGGGATTGTGGGAATTGCGATTTTGACTCTTGTCAGTGTCATTTTCACAATCACTTGGGTCTGGGTCGTTTTCAACGTCATCGTTGTGATCGGGGTCATTGCCATGATCAACGCTGGAATACGGTTCAACCGCGGCTATCTCGTAAATATCGCCTTCATCCTGTTCGGAGTGACTGTGTTGACTCGTTACTTCGAAATTGCTGCGATATTCGAGATTCTCGACCAAGCAGTTTCGTTCATCATCGCGGGTGTTTTGCTGATTGTGATGGCGTTTGGGCTGGAACGGCTTCGCAAGAACCTCTTGGAGCGCATGCGATCGGAGGTTTTGGATCAGTGACGCGGAGTGCGACATGGGTGTTTTTCGCCATTGTTGCCTTGCAGGTGGTCGGGCTTGTAGCTTTCGCGGCGGTCAAGCAATACGCCGTCGCCAGTGGCACCGAGGTGATCCTCCAAGGCGCGCCCGTAGATCCTCGGTCATTGATGCAGGGGGACTACGCGATTCTCGACTACGAGATCGCGGACGTGCCGAACAGGTACGAGTCTTTCTTTGAGTCCGGCGATGACGTGATCGTTGTGTTGACGGAACGAAGTGAGGTTTGGGAGGCTATCGAGTACTTGGACAGTTATACGGCTAGGGAGCTCAGGAATGAGGTCATTATCCGCGGAGAGTTGCAGGCGAACGGCAGGATCGATTTTGGGATTGGGACGTATTTCGTGCCGGAAGGTACCGGGCGCGCTGTGGAGCGGGCGCGGGACGTGAAGATCAGGGTGTCGCTCAGTGATGATGGGGATGCGACGGTTACGGGAGTGATTTTGGATGGGGAGGATTTTTCTCCGTGATAACGTGGCCTATGTTGCTCGTCGTCATGCCGACGCACCGCTCGGTTACAATCTACTCACGGTTTGAAACCCTAGAACGCAACCATCTCCGCGAAGGGAATACACGATGACCACTGATGCGCCTGCACGACCTGAGCCTGTTTCGCAGCCGGAATCTGATCGTTACTGGGAAGGTGCCAAGAATGGTGAGCTTTGGTTGCAGCGTGACAAGGCTACGGGTGAGTATCAGTTCTACCCGCGGGCTTTCAGTCTAGCGACGCCGGGGGGCGAGCTGGAGTGGATGAAGGCATCGGGGAACGCGACATTGCACACGTTTGGGATCGTGCACGTTCCGCCGCATCCGGCTTTCATGGGTGAGGTGCCGTACATCACGGCGATTGTGGAGTTGGAGGAGGGGCCTAAGATGGCGTCGAACATCGTGGGAGTGGATCCAGAGCCGGAGAATCTGAGCATCGGGATGGCGCTCAAGGTGGTGTTCACGAAGATCAGCGACGACTGCACGTTGCCGAACTTCACGCCGATGTGATGTCGCTTCGGGAGTGAGTTAAGGCTCGCTCTTGATGAGAGATTTTGCTCCTTTCGCTGGGTGAAAGGGGCGCGAGAGTAGCGAGTGGGGTATGTGCGGGGAGGCGAGGGGGTGATGCCGCGCCGTTACGGCGCGTCGCGTCTATGTCATCCCCAGTGCGACCATCCCTGTCATTCCGAGCGTGGCGAGGAATCTCATCGCCTCGTGATGGGAATGCCGTGTGAGATTCTTCACTCCGCTGCGCTCCGTTCAGAATGACAGGGGGCAGAGTGGTCCGTTCAGAATGACGGGGGGACAGGGCACGTTCAGGAGGACAGGGGGACAGGGGGACAGGGTCCGTTCAGAATGACAAGGTTGGGCAGAGGGGTTCCGTCCTCCTTGCCGCACCGTGCATACCCCGCGCATTTGCTTCGCTTGTGCGCGCCCCTTTCGTTCCGAAAGGGGCTGTGCCGCCTCCCTCTGTCCCTCTGGATTCCTGCCTTCGCAGGAATGACGGGGTTTTCGTCTAAGCGGGAATGACGTGAAACGCGTATTGCACAATTTAGTTATTGTTGCGCGGCTTTCGTTTTGCTGTGCGTGATGTGAGGACATCGAGATGAACAGGCACTTTCTAAGGTTCAAAGACCTCCCACCAGTGGAGATTTCTCCGTTGCTGTACCGGGCGATCGAGCTTAAGAGTGGTGCAGAGAGTCGAGCGTTGGAGGGGATGTCGGTCGCTTTGTTGTTCGAGAAGCCCTCGCTGAGGACGAAGTTGTCGTTTTGGATCGGCGCTGAGAAGCTTGGTGCGAAACCGGTGTACTTTTCACCGGAGGAAGTCGGACTCGGCAAGCGCGAGCCGGTTGCGGATGTCGCGAAGGTGATTGCGAGCATGGCGGACATGGTTGTGGTTCGCACGTTTGCACAGGCAACGCTGGATGAGTTCGGCGAAAACAGCGATGTGCCGGTGATCAATGCACTCACCGATAGCGAGCATCCGTGTCAGGCTCTGGCGGACGTGATGACGATGTTGGAGGTACGTGGTTATCTCGACGACGTGCGCGTGGCGTTTATCGGAGATGGGAACAACGTTGCGGCGAGTCTGGCGTATGCGGTAGCGGCGCTCGGCGGAGACATCGTCGTGGCTTCGCCGAACGGGTATGAATTGCCGTACGGGGTACGTTCAGACATTGCGGACTACACGTCGGGACTGGCGAAGATGGGTAGCGTGATACAGATCCGTGACCCGATCGAAGGCACACGGAATGCCGACTTTGTCTATACGGACGTGTGGACGAGTATGGGGCAGGAGGCTGAGACGGCGCAACGACTGAAGGATTTCCAAGGGTACCAGGTGAATCCTGAGTTGATGGAGTTGGCGAGGCCGCAGGCTCGGTTCATGCACGACATGCCGGCGCATCCGGGTGAAGAGGTCTCGGAGGATATGATGTCGCACCCGTCATCGGTGGTGTACCAGCAGGCCGAGAATCGCATGTGGGCGCAGATGGCTTTGATGGAAAAGATAGTCGAGAGCTAGGCAGCGGGGCCTCACCGTTCACCCCCTCTGAATCTCCCCCTGTAAGGGGGAGGAGAGGATGAGTGGGAGAGGGGATGGATCGTGTGTGCCCCCTTTGTCCTGCGGACATTTCCCCCGCGAGCGAGGGAAACCCAAGAATTTTGACGATAACGATGTCGCTACCTGTAATAGCCATAGTTGGGCGCCCGAATGTTGGGAAGTCGACGCTGTTCAATCGGATAGCGGGTAGCCGGATCGCGATTGTCAGCGAGACGCCGGGGACCACTAGGGATCGCTTGTCAGTAGATGCCGAGTGGTTCGGTCGGCGGTTCATGTTGATCGATACGGCTGGTATCGAGGATCAGCCGTCGGCTGAGATTCAACTTTGGGATGAGGTTCGGATTCAGACCGAGCGGGCGATCGAGACAGCGGACGCAGTGATATTGCTGGTAGATTCTGCGGATGGGGTTACGGCGTCAGACTTTGACGCTGCGGATCTGCTCCGACGGGCGCAAAAACCGTATGCTCTTGCCGCGAACAAGACGGACAACACGACGCGGATGGCGGAGCTGTACACCTTTTCGGCGCTGGGCATGGGGGAAGCGATCCCGATCAGCGCCTATCACGACATCGGAATTACCGAGTTGATGGATACGGTTCTGAGGCATGTCGACGATCAGTTCGAGGACGAGATGCCAGACGATGTCATTCGAGTTGCGATTGCGGGGCGACCGAATGTCGGCAAATCGGCGATCTTCAATGCGTTGACAGGTGAGGAACGATCCATCGTAAGCCCGGTGCCGGGAACGACGCGGGACACAGTGGATGCAGTCTACGAGTACAAAGACAGTCACATGATGTTTTTGGACACGGCAGGACTACGCCGGCGTGGCAAGACTGAGCAGGGGATCGAAAAGTTCAGTGCGATCCGGACGATAGGTGCGATTGAACGATCTGATGTGACGGTTATCGTCCTTGATGCGACAGAGTTCGTTACGGCGCAGGATACGCACATAGGCGGTTTCGCTCAGGATGCGTACAAAGCGGGGGTGGTAGTCGTGAACAAGTGGGACCTGCGGGGAGAGGTGGACACGACGTTTGAAGAGGCGGTGGTGGAGATTCGCGACCGTTTCAAGTTCATTCCAGACGCGCCGATGCTTTTCACGTCGGCGTTGACTGGACGCGGTATCAGGGCGATCCCGGACGCAGTTAGGCGAACGTTTTCTCAATTCATCAAGCGGGTCGACGAGGGTGAGCTTTCCCGTACGCTTTACGCGGCACTAGGTGATCGTCCGTTGCCAGCTAAGGGACGTCGGCGTCCACGGATATCGGGCATCGAGCAAGTTTCGGTACGCCCCCCGACATTCGTGATAACCTGCAAAAACCCTGAATCGTTGCATTTCTCGTACAAACGGTACTTGGAGAACCGGTTGCGGGAATCGTTTGGATTCAAGGGTTCGCCCATCAGGATTTTTTATCGTGGCGGCAATTGAGGTGAAATGAACGAACTGTTGGCGTGGGTGCTGATTGCGCCTGCAGCATACCTCATCGGCTCGATACCGGTGGGCCTCATCGTTTGCCGTATATGGGGAGGCGTTGATCCGCGCGAGCATGGCAGCGGTTCGATGGGCGCAACTAACGTTTTGCGAACCGTTGGGAAAAAAGCTGCCGCGTTGGTGTTGGCGGTGGATTTCGGTAAGGGCGTATTGGTGATCGGGTTGACGTTGGTGCTTACCCCGGGAGAGTATCTGCTACAGGCGGTGGCGGGACTTCTCGTAATTGCGGGGCATACTTGGCCGGTCTTCGCGGGGTTCAAAGGTGGTAAAGGTATCGCTACTGGCTGGGGAGCGATACTGGTGCTCTCTCCTATCGCAGCTGTGCTCACTTTGATCGGCTTGGCGATTGCGTTGCTGACTCGTTACGTTTCGCTCGGCTCGATGATTGGCGCGTCACTAGGCGTGGGCGGATTGGTAGTGTTATCGGTGGTCGATGTTCCCGTTGATTTGTTGAATGCGCCAATCGAGTATCTTGCGTTTGCGATTCCCTCGGTAGTGTTGGTCTTATTCAGCCATCGTGAAAACATGACCCGGTTGCTCAAAGGGACCGAGAACCGTCTTGACGTAGACGCGTCGGAGAGCGGGTCCGCGTCGGGTGGTCAGGGAGCCTGATCCGATATCGGCGATCGGGATCATAGGTGCTGGCTCTTGGGGCACGGCTCTGGCTGTGCTTTTGGCGATTCAGGGGAACGAGACTCGACTTTTGGCGCGGGACGCGGATCGCGCCGCTGAGTTAGATGCCGATCGCGAGAACAGACGGTATCTGGAAGGGATGGCATTCCCTGATGCGATGTCTGTGCATCATGAACCGCGGCTTGCGTTGTCGGGTGTTGATTGCGTGATCATCGCGGTTCCTTCAGTTGCAATGCGGGAAGTTATTGAGGCTCATGTTAGTGAAATCGCGCCAGACACGATCGTAGTAAGTGCTACAAAGGGGCTTGAGATTGAGAGCGGGAAGCGGATGAGTGAGGTCATTGCTGAAGACATTTCAGCTTGCCACTCGGTTACGGTCGATGACGCGATGGGTAATATCTGCGCGTTGTCGGGACCTAATCTTTCGGTTGAGATGGCGATTGGTTTACCGGCGCTTGCGACAGCGGCGTCGGTTTCGATTGCGACGGCTGAGCGAGTTCAGACGATGACCAGCGGAGAGCGTCTACGCGTTTACGCATCGGACGACATCATCGGCGTCGAGTTGGGTGGAACGCTGAAGAACATCATCGCGATTGGTGCGGGATTCATTGATGCGTCGGGGCTGGGATCGAATCTGAAGGCGGCGTATGTAACCCGAGGGCTGCACGAGATAACGCAGTTGGGATTGGCTCTCGGTGCGAAGCCTTCAACGTTTGCCGGCTTGAGTGGAATCGGCGACATGCTTGCGACTTGCTACAGCCCGTTGAGCAGGAACTATCGACTGGGCACACGGCTGGCGGAAGGGGATAGTGTCGAGGAGGCGTTGGAGTATCTGGGTCAGACCGCGGAGGGAGTGCCGACGACGCGCGCTACGTTGCGGATAGCGCGGCAGTTGGGGGTTGAGATGCCGATCACGGAGACGGCGCACAAAGTTATGTTCGAGGGAGTTCCGCCGACGGAAGCGATGGGGGATTTGATGCGTCGGGAGTTGCAGAGGGAGTGAAAGTTGTTGCTGTTTCGATTGTTGTAGCATGACATCAAACCAGGGTTGAGAGAACCAAATCAAGAAACGGTTTTATCGTCATGAAAACGCCTGCTCAACACACAGTGCCAGATCACGAACCTACGTCGATCGAAAATTTGCGCGAGCTTATTGAACTTTCGCGGCAAGTCTCGCAAATCCCCAAAGAGGAACTTTGGGAGTGGGCGGAATCGCCGGAAGGCATCAAAGCGATGGTCGAATTACTGGCGGGGACATATGGCGACGCGCTCAAAGAACTCGAAAAACACTGATTTAGGCTCTTCCGAAGCTTAAGATTCGACTTAGCCCTAAGTTGGGGTTGCTTTTTGCGTGAGGCTTGAAGCGCTGTGTACTCAAAGAGAATCGAAGACGTATGGTACCCGACCTCATATTACGTTGAAACAGTCGTCACGAGCTTGGTACCAGTCCTTTTTCCGTCATACGACATTGCGGAACCTGATTTTCAGTTTCTAGGTGGACAACAGGGCCGAGGGTTGCTCGCTTCGTCTCTCGCCCGACCGGTACCATACTTTGGTCGCGACCGATATCCGACAATCGCTGAAAAAGCTGCAGCGATTATGTGGTCGATAACGTTGAATCATCCGTTCAACGACGGCAACAAACGCGCGGCGCTTGCCACCGCATTCGCTTTTATCGCGAACAATGGCCACATGGTATTAGTTCACCAAGACGAAGCCGTTGAAATGTGCCTTCGTGTTGCAGCGAACACACCAGGTTATACAGAAGAGTTCATCGCGGCTTGGATGCGCGGGCACATGCTTTCTATGGAAGAACCTCACGAATACAATGCACCCGTACATGATTTGGCATCTCTTGCTGATCAACCAATCGCACTTCTGTGGGATGCCCTCGATGACGAACAGCAGGCTGCTTGGATATCGTTCTATCGGGCAATGTCTTCATTGCGAATCGACACTGGATGATAGAGATAAATCATCCTCAACCGACGGCCAAGGATCAACCCCAGACCGCCAGCGTCGGGTTAAAGACTGACCCGGAAAAGCGGATCCAAACAGGTCGATGCTCGACCATCAATGAACCCGCAATTGCCTCAACCTCGGGTCGAACCAGTCGCGGAGCCAGTCGCCTAGGAAGTTGAAGCCCATGACGACGAGGAAGATGGCTACGCCTGGGAGAGTGGCTATCCACCATGCGCGGGAGAGGTGCTGACGGCCGTCGGAGGCCATGATGCCCCATGCGGGGGTGTCGGGTGGGACGCCGACACCGAGGAAGCTGAGTGTCGATTCGGTGAGGATAAGGGAGCCGACTCGGAGGCTGCCGATGACTAGGACGCTACCGACGACGCCGGGGAGGATGTGTCGGAATAGGATGCGGGCTTGCGAAGCGCCTTGGATGCGAGCGTAGCTGACGTAATCGGACTCTCTGAGAGTGAGGGTTTCGGCGCGGACTACGCGAGCAAAGTTGTCCCATCCGAAGAGGATCAGTAGGACGATGATGAGTTCGAGGCTCTGTCCGAAAACGACGACGACGACAAGTGCGACGAGTAGGAATGGCATTGCGAGGGTGAAGTCTACGGCTCGCATAGCGACTTGGTCTACCCATCCGCCGCGGTAACCGGCGACTAGTCCGATGACGGTGCCTCCGATTCCGCCGGCAAGTATCACGGCGGTAGAGATGATGGTGGAGACACGTGCACCGTGGATAAGCCGGCTCAATATGTCACGGCCTTGGTGGTCCGTTCCTAACGGGTATTCCCAATTCCTACCTTCCTGCCAAATGGGAGGAGTTTGGGATGCCCGCAAATTGCCACGCAATGGATCATGCGGCGAAAGTTGCTCGGCGAAGAGCGCACAGACGATCATCAGGACAAGGATAGCGAAAGGAATTACCGGGTATCGCCGGAACCACGACCAACCGATCCGGAGTGTACGCAGTACCGGGTTGCGCGGCAACGTGTCATCAAGCGGCGAGGGGACGTATGTTGCTTCGATGGTCATTGCGGGCCAGAGCATCAGTCCAGCCGGATGCGAGGATCAAGTTGCGCGTATAGCAGATCGACAACTAGGTTGAGGAGTATGTAGAACGACGAGAAGAGAATGACTATGGCGCTGAGTACCGGGAAGTCGTTGTTTTTGATGGATTGGACCGCGAGTCTACCGACGCCAGGCCATGCGAAGACGGTCTCGACGACAACGGTACCGGTCAGGAATGCAGCAAAGATGAGTGCAGCGACGGTCAACGGTGGGATGATGGCGTTGCGGAATCCGTGGACCCAGACGATCTTGCCGAAGGACACCCCTTTTGCCCTTGCAAGTTTGATGTATTCGCTGTCCAAGACGTTGAGCATGGCACCTCGGGTTATGCGCATGAGTCCGGCCGCTGGTAACCAACCCAACGCTATGGACGGCATGATGAAATGATTCCATCCTTCGTTTCGGCTCGACGGCAACCATCCGAGTTGGGCTGAGAAGATCAGGATCATCATTATCCCGATCCAGAAAACGGGCACGGACTGGCCTAGCAGGGCAAATCCGCGTACGCCATAGTCGACTATCGAGCCTCGATTCACTGCGGAGATTACACCCATCGGGACGCCGATCAGAATGGCGACGCCAAATGCGACGCCACCGAGCTGCAACGTGTTGGGCACGCGTTCTCGAACTAACCGAATGCTGGGCACATCGTAGTAGAGCGATTCGCCGAAGTCGCCACGCAATGTGTCCCAAAGCCACACTCCGTATTGGACGTATAGAGGCTTGTCGAGCCCCATGCGCTCACCCCAAGCGTCCCATGCCTCGGGCGTAGCGTATTCGTCAAGATATATGTTGCGAGGATCGCCAGCGGCGCGCGATAAGCCGAAGACGACGATCGTAATCAGCAATACGATCGCCACCCCGAAGGCTAGACGGTTAACGATGATTCGCCACATGACCGGTGTTCAGAAGTCGTTGAGGCTCCTGTCCTCTGTTCGACGTGCGGTAGAAATCTGTTTTCTGGAGCCCAAAATCCGATGAAGGATGGCCACCGTGTGTCGGCCAGCCAATTGGCTGGTCGACACAATTTCTCGTTTCTACCTGAGAACGATTGTCTCTGGGGAGTTGAATCCGCCGAATGTTTCCGTGTACGGCATCCATTCAACGATCTCCGGCGAGACTGCATACAACTGGCTTTGTCGCACCATCGACATTACCAACGAAGTCTCGGCGAGCCAGTCGGTAAGGAAGATGTTGTTCTCGATGCGTTTCTGGGCGTCGGTCTCAACCAGGTTTGCCCAATAGGTCTTCTCCAAGATGTCGTTGGGCAGTTCTATTCCGCGGTTGGCACCGCCTTTGGCAGCGGTCATCAGGCGTCCCTTGGGTTCGTCGAAGTAGCCCAAGTTCATGTGGTGGTACAGCGGGATGTCGATCGTTCGTCCGATGAGCGTCGGACGGCGTCCCGAATACGCGGTCGCCTCGATTTCGACGTTCAGGTTCAGGTTTGCGGCCCATTGCAACACGGCTGCCTCTGCGATGTCGAATGGGAGCGAACCGGAGTCGGGGGTCAACCACACTGGCATCGTGAAGCCTTCCTCAACTCCCGCTTCGGCCATCAAAGCTCGCGCACCTTCAGGATCGAACGGGACTTCCCACTCGGCTTTCCAGAGCGGGTCGTTGCTGGTGAACCCGGTGAAGGTGAAGTGTGGCGGATATAGACCTTGACCAATAACTTCGTTAATGGCTACGCGGTCAACCGCCATGCTCAACGCTCGGCGGAATTTGTTTCCGCGTTCCATCGAATCCGGATCGTTTGGGTCGCTGATCCAAGGGTGATCGGCGTCAGGTTTCCAGCCTTCCCTCGGAAACTCTGTTGAAGGGTCTACCGGGTCAGAGGTCTGCCAGAAGTTACCGCCCATATAGATATGCAACGTCTGGCCTTCACCTAGGGGTTGAACTCTGGAACCTTCGACTTGGCCTGTAGCTTCAAGCACGAACTGTGCGGACATGACCGATATGTGAACCTCGCCATTGACGAACGCCGCGACGCGTGTCGCAGGTTCGGGGATGGCGACCATCCGGATTGCTTTGATCGACGGCACCTTTCGATAGTGCTCAGTTACTGCTTCGAACTCAATGAAGTTGTCGGCTTCGCCTTCGATCATCATGAACGGGCCTTGTCCAATCTTCCTGCCACCAGTTTCCTTGCCGAGTTCATCAATGGCGCGTTTTGAAGTTGCGGTCAAAGTGTTGCGCCAGACATTTGAAGTCTCAAGTAACCACACCGGGCTTAGAGTGGCGCCTTCCTTGACGTGCATGATGACCGTGTTGTCGTCAATCGCTTCCCACGAGCCTTGGTATTCGCCGACAAAACCAGAGCGTGAGTTTGTGTTGCCTTCGCGTAGGGCATCGTTGAACGACCAAGCTACATCTTCGGCCGACAACTCACCCCAGCCGTGGTGGAACTGCACCCCATCGCGGATGTTGAAGGTGATTGATCTTCCATCTTCGGCCACCCTCCAACCATTGGCAATGCTGATCGCTGGGTTGAATGCACCGCGTTGAGGAATCGGCGCTGGGTCAGCGAAGATGATGGCATCCGCCACACCGATGTTGTCGCTGGTGTAGTCGTCATACGGCGAACTGGTAAACCAACCAGCTCCGATGTCGGGCGATACGACGACCAATGTGCCTGATTGCGTCGTCGGCGCTTCGACCACTGCGGTCGCGGCGGCTTCGACTGCTGCACCGGCGCCTGCGCCGTATGCTTCGGCGGTAGCAGTTACGACTACTTCTACCTCAACCTCGCGAGTGACCTCGACCTCAACTTCGACCTCTTTCTCAACTACCTTCTCGACTGCAACCTCTTTTTCGACGACAACGGTCTGGATCACCGTGTCACCGGCTACCTCAACTTGCTTCTCGACGACGACTGTCTGGACAACGTCGCGTTCGACGACCTTTTCGACCTCAACAGTCTGGACAACGATCGTTTCGCTGCCGCAGGCGAACACCACGGCCGCCAGCACGAGTGCTAAGCCCAGGGCCGCGCCTGACGTTGATAACCATATTCTTCGCATGATGTCCCCTCCTAGGAGCGCTTCTGCGTGATTCCTTTTGGTGTGGTTCTACTTGATTGAAATTGGCAAGTTCTCAAACAGGTTAACTCATTACGGCTTGAGGTACCAGTTCGGGTCTTCAAGCGCTTCGTATACGATACCGCCTTCGATGTTTGCCGTCATTCGTCGCCAGAGTTCCATGCTTGCGCCATCGGTACTGATCAAGATTGCTTTTTCTTTGCGGGGCCGGGGCGAAGGTTCATGGTTTAGTTTCCTAGCGCGTACGCGCGACTCGAATGCCGAGGCGCGGATGCATGATAGCACGATTCGCTAGTGAACGCACACGCGGAACTGGATTCGGGTATAGCAGCGTGTTTCGACGACGATAGTCAACGTTCTAACGCAGCATTTGTGCAGTTATCGACATCGCGGCGATCGCCGCGGTTTCGGTTCGGAGAATTCGGCGTCCCAGGCTCGCGATAATCGCTCCAGTTTCAGTTGCACACTGCGCCTCCTCGGATGAGAACCCGCCAATCGGACCGAATACTAATGCAAGCTTGACGGGTGGTTGAGCCTCGGCGCGAAGTGTTGCGAGGAGATCGGCCAACATCGGTTCGCGCGCAGCTTCCCACAGCAATATTAAGGTCGCACCATCATCGCGAAATCGCTCCAACACCGAATTCATGGGTTGCGGATCAGTGATTGAGGGGACACACACTCTTCCGGATAGCTCGGTGGACTCTTTCACGATGCGATTCCACCTCGCCATTCGATTCTTGCCGATGCTCGAATCGGACTTGAGTGTGCGATCGGTGATGACGGGTAGGAAGTCGCTGGCACCGAGTTCGGTGCATTTCGCCAGTGCCAACTCGTAGCGCTGTGGGCGCGTCAACGCCATAACCATGTGGACGTGAGTCTTCATTTCGACGTTGGGTTCGGTGACCTCCAACAGTCTCACGCTCACTGATGGCGAATCGCGTTCGATGGCTTCTAACTGGGCAGTCCATTCGCGTCCGTCGCCGGTGAATATAGCGATCTTCTCGCCTGCGTGTAGACGCAAGACGTTGCGAATTTGATGCGAAGTGTTTTCGGGTAACGATGTTTGGTTACCAATGTGGAGCGAAGTCGTTGATGACGGCTCAATGTGAAATCGGTGCATGGCTAGGGTTTTGTTTAGTCGTTCCACTTGACGATGCGGAGCATGACCCAATCGCCATCTTGGCGCGATTCCGAAATCGATACGTGGCTCGTTTTCAGGAATGCATCGCGAACCGCGTCCGATTGCTCGGCTAATATGCCCGATGCCAATATGGTGCCGCTTAGAGTGGCTTGATCGACGAGCGCTTCGGCTAGATCGATGAGGACGCGAGAGGTGATATTCGCCAACACGTAGTCGAATTCGATATCAGGCAACTCTTCATGGGGTACAGAACCGCTCAGAACATGAGCTCGTTGTGAGACACCGGACATCACGAGATTGTTTTGGACTGCCCGGACGGCGGTTTCGTCGATGTCTAAACACCATGCATCAGCAGCACCCATTTTCAAGGCGGCGATCGCGAGGACTCCCGATCCGCAACCTACGTCCAAGACGCGTGTTCCGGTCAATTTTCCTGCATCGGCATCTTCGACGATGCCCTCCAAACAGAGCCGTGTAGTCGGATGGTTGCCGGTGCCGAATGCCAAGCCAGGTGAGAGGTAAACTTGCACATCGTCGTTTTTTGGGTCCGGTGGAACGCCGTCTTCTAGGGACCAGGGCGAGATCGTGATGCGATCGGCTACCCGGATCGTCGGAAAGGATTGGTGCGCCCATTCTTCAGCAGTGACGATACGCTCACGGTGCGGCTCCATGTCGATCAGTTCCGACATCAGCTTTAATCCGATGTCAATCATCCCTTTGCGGTTGTCTACCGTATCGTCGTTTTTGAGGTAGCAGTACACCGCGACGTCGTCGCTCGGATTGTCGTTGTCGCCTGCATCATCTGCGTCCCAATCGCCGGATTGCGATACGAATACTCGGCCGTCGCCGTAGGTAGTGAATAGGTGAGTGACTGGTTCAGCGTATTCGGCGGGCAGTTTTACGCTGATCTCCAACCAACTCTCGGCGTCTGGGTCACGCACGTTGGATCGCTGTGCGTCGCTGCATGTTCAACTAACCCGTGAAGGCGCCCTTGAGCCAGCTCCAAATCGAGTCGTCGCCATCTTGATTGCCATATGAGATCTCGTTCTGGACAATGATCGGATCAAGCGCACGTTCGTCGGTTTCGCGCATGGTTTCGCCGAGTTCGCGAACGAGTTTCTTTTGCTTCTGAGTCAAAGATCGCGGCGTGATTACGGCGATTTGAACGATTTGGTCTCCGCGTGGTCCATCGTTCCGCAAACGCGGGACGCCTAAGCCGCGAATGACTTCGTGATGGCCAGTCTGGACTCCGGGTTGGATTCTTATTTCTTTGTCGCCTTCCAACGTCGGCACGGTGATGATACCGCCTAGCATGGCGGATACGACATTCAGTTCTGCGCGGATCAAAACGTCGTTGCCGCTTCTAGTGAACACGCGGTCTGGCTCGACGTGAACGCGGACGTATAGATCGCCGGCGTGACCGCCTAATTCGCCGACATCGCCTTGTCCTCGCATTACGATGCGTGTGCCGTCGTCTACACCGGCTGGGATGTCGATAGAGATTTTGCGTCGGTTGTTGGATACGCCGGTAGCGTTGCATTGCGTACATGCGCGTTCGACTTTGATTCCGGAGCCGCGGCATGTGGAACATTCGCTGATTTGCTCGAAGTTGCCGAAGAGGGTTCGCTGGGCGCGTCGCACATTTCCGCTGCCGTTACAAGTCGGGCACGTGTAGGTTGCGCTGCCAGGTTCGCCGCGGGTGCCGTTGCACCGCGAACAGATTTCGCGTCGCATCACATCGGTCTCGCGGCTGGTGCCGAAGATGGCATCGCGGAAAGATACGCTGAGCACCAACTCGACGTCTCTGCCTCTTCGGTTGCGAGTTCCGGCCGCGCCACCGAAGAACGATTCGAAGATGTCGCCAAATCCGCCGAAATCGTTGAAGCCTTCGAATCCGCGACCGGCCTGACCGTTCACACCTTGATGACCGAAGCGATCGTAACGGGAACGGCTCTCCGGATCGATGAGGATTTGATATGCCTCGTTGATCTCCTTGAAACGCTCAGTCGCACCTTCTTCACGGTTTCGGTCAGGGTGGTACTGCAGAGCTTTGCGCCGGAACGCCTTTTTTATGTCTTCCTCGTTTGCGGTACGAGGAATCTCCAGCACTTCGTAGTAGTCGCGTTTATCGCTCATGGATTGGATGTCGTTGTTTCGGTTCGATGTGCTGGATTTGGTGGTTCGTCAGTCAAGTCTGGGATCGGCTCGGTTGACCATTGCATCTAATGTCTCGGCGGTGAAGCTGACTGTCGGGATTGCGCGATCGTACGCAGTGCGCATCGGGGAAATCAATCCGACGACGCCTCTGGCGTTTACCGCACCGCCGTATCCGCACATGATGAGGCTGTAGTCGCACAGTTCAGGACGGGCGTTGTCCGACCCAATCGCGACGACTGGCTGGGCATCGTATATCACTCCGGAAGTCAGGTCGGCGAATGCGTCGTCATTTTCGAGAGCTGAAAGGGCTAACGCGCCTTTTTCGGGTTGTGCGGTCAATTCAGGGTCTGACATGAAGTGTCGAAAACCGCTCATGTATCTTACGCCGGGGACAGATTCGGCGTGGATGAGTGCTTCGATGGTTGCTTGCCAAACTTGGCGTTCGAAATCGTCTTGGATGTCTTCACGATCGCGGGTTGCGACAAGCTCTTCCACGCGTTTGCCTGAAACCTCGGCGGACACTTTGTTTCGAGTGCGCTCAAGCATCAGATCAGGAACTGCCTGCTCAAGCTCGATGAGTTGTCTGTAAACTCGGGCCTCCTGCAAAACGAGCACGAGCATGATCAACATATCGTGCAGTTTCAAGAGTTCGATCTGTTTGACGTTAGGCATTCGTGCACGCGGTGCGGTGATGAACGCGAGTGCACCGATCAAGTCGGCGATCACCGATGCGGTTATCTGAACCCATGCGTCGACGTCATCTGGCTCGACTTCCGTCTGATGCTGTAGCAGCGTCACCAGGTTGTCGGGAGGCTGTGACGATTTGTCCAACTCTCCGACGAAGTGCCGATAGCCTTTTTCAGACGGAACTGCGCCCGAGGAGGGATGCGGTCGCAACAGGTAGCCTTCGTCGATGAGAACACCCATCTCGTTACGGATCGTCGCGCTGCTGACGTTGAAACCGCCAGAATTGGCGACCGCGTTGGAAGAAACCGGCATCGCGGTCGAGATGTAATCGTCGACGATGAAGGTTAGGATTGTGCTTCTTCGTTCAGGCAGAGCCATATCGAGAAAATGGGGTAATTACAGCACTGGTTCCGCCATCAAAGTGTGTGATGGTATGTGCAACTGTACGCTAAACAGGAGCCATGCCCCTTATTTACAGAATCTAACACCGCACGCCCTGATGCGCCATTGACGCGCCTCGCTCACGATCGGTTTACCCCATCCGCAACTGGGTGGAAGCTCCGAAACCCTTTGGGTTGATGTGTAGGAGTTTGCAACCTTCGCGGATGAATTTCGGCGCTAGGAGCAACGAACGATGACACCGCGATGCATCCCCTTCGGAACACATAACCGCTAGTCGTTTCCTTCTTGCCAGTCTAGAAACTTCCACAATTCCGGCTTCGAAGTCAGGTTCTATGGCTCTCTGTTCGTACCATTCGTCAACGGATGGAGGCTCGGAATCCTTTGTCTTGTTTGAGCCTCTCGGCATGCCGCCCAGGGAATCGCCCTTCCATAGGTATTCCACGCCAATCCGCGCGAGGTTGCATTCAATCCGATCGTGGTTCGACCAAGGTGCGAAGCGTGATCGGGGATACGATCTTACATCGACCAGCAAATCGATCTCATACGGAACAAGCAACTCTGCGAATCGTTCCCAAGTGTGATTACTGTGACCGATTGTGTGGATGATCGGAAAGGTTTGGGGAGTATATAAGGTACCGCGCGCCGCCTGAAACGTGTCATGGAACGATGAACTGTATCGCTTCTGCCACTCCACTACATCATTCCAACAACGGCGACCACGCCAGACTATGCCCATCCCCAAGCCGCACAACTTCACTGCCATCCGCATTCATCACAAGGATACCAGAATCACCAGGACCATACTTCGAGGTGAACGCAATACGACCTCCATCCGGAGACCACGCAGGAAGATCGTCGGCACATCGTTCATATGTCAACCCCTCAACTCCGCTGCCATCAACACTCATCACGTAGATCTGCATGCAAAGATTTTCACGGGCCGAAGCAAAAACAATACGACCACCATCCGACGACCACGAAGGATGCAAGTCCGACTGCTCATTGTCAGTCAACTGAACGACATCACCACCATCCGCGTTCATCACATAGATCTCCCAATCGCCGTCGCGGTGAGATGCAAACGCGATACGATTACCGTCCGGAGACCAAGAAGGATACCAGTCCCTCAAGTTCCGGTCGATCAAGTCATAGTCCGTAAGCAGTTCAAAACTACCGTCAGCATTCCGAATATACGCCTCAGTACGACCGTCTCCGTCACGGTCCGAATAGAACACTTCCGCGCAAGATTCCGCGGGAGTCCCAGTCAATTGAACCACACCGCTTCCGTCTGCATTCATCACATATATATCACCCGATGCGAAAGCGATCCGATTTCCGTCTGGAGAAAACACCGGCGCACCGTTGCTGCAACCATCCGTCAACTGCTCGACACCGCTCCCATCCGCATTCATAACGTAGATGTCATAAATCTCTGCATCATTGCCACGGTCCGACGCAAACACGATACGACCTCCATCCGGCGACCACGAAGGATAATGATCGCGAAACTCGTTGTCCGTAACCTGATCAATCCGTTCCCATCCGCATTCATAACGTAGATCTCTGTGTCGCCGTCACGATCCGAAACTAAAGCAATCCGACCAGGTCCAAGTGCCGGTCCCGGCTCGACATATCCAGGCGCCCGTTCTTTTAACGCCAACTCTCGCGCCCGTTCTTTTAACGCCAACTCTCTGCCCAGCCGCGCATTTTCATGCCCCAACTCTCTCTCCAGCCGCGCATTATCCAACGCGAACGCACCGACCAACACTCCGATCAACACCACCAACACCGCCACTCCAACAAACCAACGTCCTTGGGAAAACCGACGATTCATATCTACGCTCCACAACCGACAACCACATCATTCCAACAACGGAGACCACGCCGGATCATAGTCCGTATACTCGTTCTCCGTCAACCGCACAACTCCGCTACCATCCGCATTCATCACAAGGATACCCGAATCACCAGGACCATACTCCGAGGTGAACGCAATCCTGCCACTATCTGGAGACCACGCCGGATCAAAGTCAAAATACTCGTTATTAGTCAGCACGTCGACTCCAGTACCATCCGCATTCATCACGTAGATATCTTCATCACCGTCCCGCTTGGAACTGAACGCTATCCGGTCACCATCCGAAGACCATGACGGCAACCAGTCGCGCTTGGTGTTCTCAGTCAGTCGCTCCACACCGCTACCGTCTGCATTCATCACGTAAATCTCCATATTACCGTCGCGGCGAGATTGAAACACGATACGGCCGCCATCAGCCGACCACGAAGGATACCAATTAGCAGCATCCCAGTCCACAGAGTCGTAGTCCGTCAACAACTCAACGCTACCGTCCGTGTTCCTGACGTACCACTGTCCATCACGATCCGAAAGGAACACACTCGCGCAAGACTCTGAGGGATCCCCAGTCAACTGCTCAACTCCACTTCCATCCGCATTCGTCACATATATATCACCACGCGATGTAAACGCAATGCGACCTCCGTCCGGCGACCAAACCGGCGCATGGTTGCTGCAATCATCAGTCAGCCGTTCAACACCGCTGCCGTCTGCATTCATCACGTAAATATCGTAGATCTCTACATCGTTGTCCCGGTCAGATACAAACGCTATACGACCCCCATCCGGCGACCATGCAGGAAAACGGTCATCAGAGTCGTTATACGTCAACTGTTCCACACCGCTGCCATCCACATTCATCACAAAGATCTCAGCACCTCCGTCAAGATCCGAAACAAACGCGATCCGACTAGATCCAATTGCCGCATCTCCAGACAACGGCAAAATCCCGGACACGAACGCGCCAACGATCACTGCAACTACCACCAGCAACGCCCCTACTCCGGCAAACAAACTTGCTTGGAAAAACCGACAATTCATATCTACGCTCCTCTGGCTCGTTTTCGCAATCGTAACACCAACCCGCACACAACGCCATGCACTGTGATACTCTTTTATGTTGCCAGGGAATTCACGAACCGAGCAATCGGGTCGTTTCCATAACAGGGGCGTGAATCGCGCCCCCTTCGCGGCTGACCCGAACGGGTTCGTGGCTTCTCTGGCAAGACGCTCACTGTTCTTGCCGCAAGGGGGTTCCCAATGTGGAAGCTGCCGATCATCTCGATCGTTTTAGCCTCGCTAGTCGTCGCAGTTCTTTGGACGGCTGGTGCTCAGGAAGCTTCGGCAGGTGTCAGATGCACCTACGAATACAACGATGAGACCGGATTCGAAGAACGAGTTTGCAGATACTACCCTGACCCAACAGCCACGCCGGCACCCCCGAAGCCGACTGCGAAGCCCACCAAACCTCCGACCGCAAAGCCGACAATCCGATACCAGCGACCGACTGCGACCCCGAAGCCGGTAGTGAGACCAACGGCGAGGCCGAGGGTGAGACCAAGCCCGCCGCCACCTACGGCAAGACCAACCGCAGTCCCCACGCGTGCCAGACCGACCGCACGCCCGACGAGGGTCAGACCAACCCCGAGACCAACTTGCAATGGCAGATGGACATTCGACGGCGTCGAGTGGGAATGCGTAAAAATATCAAAACGACGTCAACCAACACCAACACCAACAGCAGTACCCACGCGGGTCAGACCAACCGAGACTCCCGAAACACGCCGCATCACCATCATTCCAGAACCCACATTGGCGCCACAAGCCCCTCCCACCGCGACCCCTGAGGGAAGTTGCGGTTCGTCGCACAGCGCAGCACGCATCAGACCAGTCATACCTCATGAACCCGAATGCCCTCCAACGCCAACTCCCTCACCGATGCCAAATGCACTGGAAGTGATTGCAACTGGCGTAGCGCGCATCGAAACAGCGATAGCAGGACGGACCAAAATCCCAACGCCAACGGCGCGTGAACGCGCAGTCGTTGCAACTG
>DAOUJE010000052.1:0-7376 GCA_034423055.1 Dehalococcoidia bacterium
TATCCGCCGGAGGGCAGAAGCTCAGCGTATTCCTCTAGACATCCGAAGATGGCATCCGGCGACGAGCCACTCTTGCCGGAGAAAAAGGCGTCCAACTCTTCCATCGTGGCGGCCTCTTGCAGGCAGTCGATTAGACCTTGCAGTTCAGGGTCGTACTGAAGCCACAGCAGGCTTACCTGATTGAACGCGCCCTCATTGCCCGGTGGGTCGAC
This sequence comes from Dehalococcoidia bacterium, assembly GCA_034423055.1. Taxonomy (GTDB): domain Bacteria; phylum Chloroflexota; class Dehalococcoidia; order Lucifugimonadales; family Lucifugimonadaceae; genus Bin127. Next base: position 213 of record DAOUJE010000052.1, read on the forward strand.
AGGGAAAAATGTGACGCCGCAAGACTCAAGAACGGTCGTGATCTCGTCCAAGCCTTGAGAAGGATCACCCATCATGGCATCCACTAACCCATCGATACCGATTTCATCGTCGACGCAACGGAGTTGAGACGGCGTGAACAGATCCATCTCATCCCCTTCCGGTCCAGACATCAGTTGCCGCGCCTCTTCGTCGCTGAGGCACATCAAGAATCTCAACGCAAACTCGGTAGCCTCCGGATCTTCGCTCTCGCCCGTAGGAACATCAATCAGACCGCTAGTGGCGTAGAAATCCCGCAAGCAAGCAGCGCTGTCGTCCGTCAACCCGCCAATCATCCCAGACAATGCGGCAACCGTAAATTCAGCAACCACCTCAACCGGCAGACATTCGAGGACAGACGACTCAAGCCCTTCAATCTGAGCAACCAACGGCTGATCCAGAAAATCCTGATATTCCGCATCCCCTAGCGTCGAACGAATGCACGACTGCGCGTCCTCCGTCAGAGAATCTAAAAGGTCTTGCCCGGTCGTACTTGCGTCGATCTCCATCTGACCTGTGGACACGGGAGGGGCAGCAGCCTCAGGTGTCGGTGTGTCAGACGGGACTTCAGTCGGCGTCGGCATTGGTGTCGGAGTATCAGTCGGCTCCGGTATTGGAGTAGATGTCGCCGTCGGGATCGGCTCTGGTGTTGGCGTATAGGTAGGTCTAGGCTCCATAGTCGGAGTCGGCGCGGAGGTAGGAATGGCTGTGGGAGGAATTGTTGCAGCAGGTGCCGATGTCGGCTCTGCATCGCCACAAGCGACAATCAGCAGAACGCTGAAGAGCGCGGAAAAAAGCGGCAGTAGCAGGCGTTTCCCAGCGAGTGGTTGCAAAATCGAGAGCATATTGACCTTTAACCTACAGACTTCATCCCAGATTTATCTTGAGTGTACGAACGGCGATAGCACCATTCAAAGCGAATCTGCACACCGAACAGCAACTTTGATCTCACAAGCCAAGCAAGAGTTGACGATCTGGAAATCGAACGCAGACCGTAAGTCTAGGCAACCATCGAGATATACTCATGTCCGCCATTTACGAACAGCGGTGCGGTAAATCATTGGTAGAATCACCGCCATAACCACTGCGGAACGATATCAAGCTGTCTCTGAGACATTGCTGGACCAAGCGTACGCCGAACTTGACGCGGGCGACCTGATCCAAGCCTCCGAGAAGTTCTGGGGAGCTACCGCACAGGCCCTTAAGGCGGTAGCCCAAGAACGCGGCTGGGACCACGGCTCACATGCTCACTTCTACGCCATCGTCCGAAACCTCGTCGACGAAACAGGTGATCATCACCTAGTCGAACTCTTCGGCGCCGCAAATCTCCTCCACATCAACTTCTACGAACACTGGCTAGAAGAAATTGAAATCCGAACCTTCGCACAGCAAGCGCAGGAACTTCTGGGTCGTCTAACCGCTATAGGCTAAGATGAACGCCCATGTCATTCCGAGCGTAGCGAGGTATCTCTCCTTAGCTTGTGTAAGCGGGGAACGTAGGGCGAGTTTCACGATTTTCTACTTGCGGGCAGTATCATTGACGGGTTAAGTGTCGAGGGTATAGCCTGAGCGTCAAAGGCGACAAAAAACGGAAGGGAGGCAAGGTCATGGTAACCAAAAATGACTGGCGAGCGGAAGCTTCTGACCTGATCCACATGACACTACGCGACAGGCTCCCCAGCGAATGCAAGATAGTCGCGGTCGAACCCGATTCGTTTTATCACGAAGGGGAGGAACATCGCTACGTGACCGTGACTTTCAATGGAGCCGACCCTTACGATGACCCCCTGCGACTCATTGAAATCGAACATGACATCCACATGATGCTGTGGGAACGCGGTTACGATCGCGCGCCCGGCATCGACTTCCTGCGGGAAGATGCGAACCTCGTATGACGAGCGCAAACCAAACGTCTGGCGTGAGCGCGCCGATGCCACTGGATTGGCGAGACCTCATCGCTAGCGCGCGTCGTAGCATACCTGGTCAACCGCCGGAATCCCGGGGTGCCAATCACCGAGCAATCAGCACGGCCTACTACGCCGCCTTCGACGCGCTGTGCGAGAGCAACGCCTCGGTTTTGGTGCCACAAGTTACCGACCAGGCCGGAGCCGACGCCTGGGTACGGGTATATCGGGGTTCATCCCATGGGCACGCCATCGGAAACTTGAAACGCCACATGGCATCTTTGTCGTCGGACGGGCAGCATTGCGCGACAGCATTGGCTTCCCTGTATGAGGCAAGGATCAGGGCAGACTACAACCCTGGCAGCGTATTCAACCGGCAAGCCGCTGAGCGTTACTTGACCCAGGCGGAAGAGGCCATCAAGAAACTCGTACAACTGCCTCCGTCTGAACGGGTCGTGATAGCTACCATCACCCTGCTGCGAAACCGCTAACGGCAAGAGTAATGTCGGCGTCTGGTCAGATGGCCCGACGATCCGCGTCAGCAACGAGCCCGGCAAAAGCCTGATCGATAGCTGGGGACCGCACCCGGCATGGACGCCCGAGCCCCAGGCAATTGTCGACGAACTCGAAATCGAGCGTGGGCCGCAGTGTCAAAGATCATGACTAGTACCGGATCATGCGTCTGCCAGCCGCGTTACTCACCGGTTTTTGTCGCTGGTGTTTCCTAACACCTGCGAGTCAAATCATGGACGCTAAGGCTCCAGAACTCGACCTACGAACAATAGTGCGCGCGTGGCACGGTCCAGAATCATAAACATGAAGGGCCGATCTATAGTCAATTCGATTGGCGGGGGCGGAATGCTAGTCGTTTCGCCAGCTGTTCCGTAGCTCACAGCTACTGCTTCTGTTCCCGACTCGTCAACAGAAACTAAGGCTTTTTGTGCGATTTTGGAAATCAGCAGGCATATCTCATTTCCCTCCAGGCACGACTCCCCGCCCATCCCCTGAAATTCTGCTCTCGTATCATCAAAGGCGTTCACCATTCCCATCTCTTCTAAGGTGCCGGTTAAGTCATAGCTGGTCTCCAGTTTGAATTTCGGCATACCCAAAACAACACCCACTCCCCTCATGTCCTGCATGATGCGACGGAGCAGCGGCGAATCAAGTGCGCTCTCAAATTCTCGAAACCTGCCTTCGTCTGGAAGCAGGACAAGCATAGATAGCTTCTCACCGTCATACGGCAGCTCAACTGCTTGCAACCCGTCTCCACTGAAGTAGTTTAACCAGTCCCCCTGATGCATCATCGGTACAGAAATTGTTGCTCCGTCTAGCAGGTGGAATGGACGGTCGTATGTGTTATACGTCTCAAACTCGTTCCACCATGTGCCCTTGAAATAGATAGCATTCGCCAAGACCAGCCGCGTCAAGGGTGTAATGTCATCCGACGATATTAGGTTCTTGATCCTGTTGGCGGTATTGTCGGAAGCCCAGCCGTTGATGCTCCTGACAGCGTCCGCCGGCATCCCCTGGAAGTCGGCTTGTTTCAAGCCTTCGCTGTAATTGCGGGTGATCGTCTCAAGATAACTTGGCAGGAACCCGTACCCCGTCTGTCCCCACACTGCGTTGGCGATGCTGAGTTCGGCCCCGCCACTGTTCATTTCTTGAGAAGTAAGGAACAGGTCCAGGTCGTTAAATGCCGGGTGCAGTCGGTCTTGAGGGAGCCGAAAATCGAGCGTTGACGCCATCTGGCGCGCCGTCTCGCCACGCGCACCCGCATACATCATCGCCAATACTGTGGAAATGCTGTGAGGAGAGTAGAAAACGTTACTGTCTGAGTCTGCGAGAACTCGGTACAAGTTAAGCGCAAATACAGTATTTCCATCCACAAGCGCGTCTAATTCCTCTTCGGTTGCCACGGGAGTGTTCGACGGCGTAGCAAATACAACTACCTCGACTATGCGCGTCACCTCGACTTCTGGTAGATATTCAGGCATAACTTCGACTAAGCGCGTCACCTCGATTTCTCGTGTCACCTCAACCGGAACTTCGATTTTCCGGACGACTTCTCGAGTCACTTCAACAGGCACCTCAACTTCTCGCGTGACTTCGACCTTCCGCATCACTTCGACTGACACTTCAACGTTTCTGATTACTTCGATCTCCCGCGCCACCTCAACTTCTCGCGTGACTTCGATCTCCTGCATCACTTCAACTGGCACTACAAGGTTTCTAATTACTTCGACCTCCCGCACCACTTCGACTGGCACTTCCACCTCTTGCGTCACTACGATCTCATGCCGGATTTCAACTGGCACTTCTCGCGTAACTTCCAACTCGACGACTCGTGTGACTTCGATTTCAGACGCGGAACACGCCGACGCCACCAACGCCGAAGCCGCTAAAATCACCGCTGTCAATCCGAGTATTCGCATTTTTGTTTTCATCTCACCTCACCAACCAGATGAATGCCGAGATGAGCTTCTACAACTTCTGCCGCCGTCAACGGTTGTGCTGAGTTGTGCCTCATCAACCTTGATCGGGCACCGCAAACCATCCATCACCCCTCCGAACCGCATCAACCGCCTCCTGAAACACCCAACCATCCCGGAACGTCTGATACCCGCAGTATCCCTCACCGCGAATATCCGCCACCAACTCACCCATCAAAACAGTCCAGTTCCGCTGCGTGTCATCCTCGATATCCGGCAGACTGTCTGTGATACTCGACGACACCTCGACGCGTTCCCAATCTGATCCGTGCTTCTTGACATGCAGCGGTCCCTGCGCGTACGCACCCCCGATGTGGATCGATCCTTCGTCGCCGTAGAAGGCGACATAGTCTTCTTCAAAGCGAGGCTGCATTCCACCGTGCCGGAAGATCGACGACACCGGCTGCCTCGTCTCGATCGCCGGATCTACGTGTGCCATCACTGAGTACGCCCACTCCGAATCGACATCCCGCCACTCGATCCCATCTAACTCATCCGCGCTCGGCGCAAAATCCCCACGCTCTCGAAAATCATGCACTCCTTCAACCACCGGCGCACGATGCATGTCGTTCCTAGCTTCACCGTTAATATCGATCAATGTCGCGTCTAACGCGTGCAGCACGATCGAAAGCTTGTGCGTGAAGTTGTTGCTCAACCTTCCTCCGCCGAGCGAAATCAGATGCGACCAACCCCAAGGGATCAGCGGATTCAACTCGTAGTGCGAGATGCACTCCGTTTCAAACGGCTCACCGATAGCACCCTCGGCTATCAACTTCTTCGCGAGGAGCGCGTGCGGTTGATACCGGAAAGAAGCCGCGTACGCCGTCTTCACACCTTTCTCCAAAGACTTCACATGGAGTTGTTTCGAGGTCTCGGCAGACGTCGTCAACGGTTTGTCGCAGAAAACGTGGCAACCCCGATCCAACGCCTCCATGATTTGCTCGAAATGAGCTCCGCCGGGAGTGCCAATCGCGACTATATCCGGTTTCAGCGCGTCAAGCGCCGCGACCCAATCCGTTGAGGAATAAGGTATCCCCATCTCCGCGGCAACCCGGTCCACAACCTCAGCAGTACGACTGACCATGCCGACGACCTCGATGCCGCAGTAGCGCATCGCCTCCGCGTGTCCTCGGCCCGCGAAACCAGAGCCGAGAACTAGACCTTCCAATTTGCTTGCTGTTGAACTCATCGCACTGACGAGCAGTTTATCCTGAGCAACGCCATTCTGAACGAGACTTTTGCGAAACCTAGGGTTTCCCTCGCTCGCGGGGAATGTCCGTAAGGACAAGGGGGCAGTTGCAACTTGATTAAGCCTAAAACCTACAAACAAGAGTTTTGCAAGGTTCTCTTCTGAACGGGACCCACCCCCGTCATGTCATTCTGAACGGAGCGTAGCGGAGTGAAAAATCTAACGCCCATGAATGGAGATTCCTCGCTTCGCTCGGAATGACAGGGATACTCGGAATGACGTGGAGTGCTCGGAATGGCAGGAAGCCTTTGGAATGACGGGGTGGATTGGTGTCTTCAGCCGACGAGGAGTTGGACGAAGATGTTGGCTACTATTCCGATGACGGCTACTCCAATGCCGCCTGCGATCCAACGGGTGAGCCGATTCTCGAGATTTGCGAGGTCTGAATCTATCTTGCCTTCGAGGCGCACGATGTCCGACTTCAACTGCACAACGTCCGCCTTCGTCGCCACATGCTCGTACGCGCCTTTGAGTTGGTTGACATCTGCCTCCACGTCCATAAGGCGCTGTTCCTGTGTCACCATCCGTTCATTCAGAGCCTTTCTTCAATCGAATCTATTCGCCATGCTATCAATATCCCGTGGGTGTCGGTGCAACCATTGCGTCGGGGAATTGCTACGCCGCTAAGAATCCCACCCGTCCGTAATCTTTGTCCATAACCTCCCGAGCATCAACCTCCAACCAGTCTTCCATGATCTCGGTGTAGAGCGAGCGGAAATCGAGGTTGAACGCTAGATCGCCTTCCACCAAATCCTTCTCGTCCAAGGATGGGTAATCGCCATATTGACCACCAGCGACACCATCGCCGATGAGAAATGCCACGCCGCCGGAACCGTGATCGGTGCCGTTGCCGTTGTCCTTTACTCGGCGACCAAACTCAGAGAAGGCCAAGATGAGAATGTCCTCGTTGGCCTCCGCATCGTGCTGCTTCATGTCGGAGTAGAAATCGTGGATGCCTCCTGATACGTCGCGTAGCAACTTCTCTTGAAGTGCGATTCCGTTAGTGTGCGCGTCGAAGCTGCCGTGTTGCGTGTAGCAGATGCGCGTCCCGATGTCCGCCTGCAAGACCTGGGCCGCGCTCTTCATCGACTTGGAGAAGGCGTTCGGATCGTACTCGATGTCAGAGTCGTAAGTCAACGTGCACTGGCTGAGCATGTCGGACCCGCGTAACGCATCTAGCCCTGTCTGGCTCATCAAGTCCATCGTTGGGCCGCTACCGAGTCCCATGGAGTAGATCCACTTGAACATCTCCAGCACTTCGGATCTCTCGGTTTCAGCCCCCAAGTGGCCCATCAACCCATATGTCTCAAGGTCCGTGACGGAGGCGACCGGTGCTCCTTTTGCAATCAACGCACGGGGAAGTCCTCCGCCAAAGTTGACGGCAGCGACGACGTTGTCGCCCTCAGGATGCATCTGCCTGACTGCGTTACCCAACCAACCCTCATTCGTTATGTGCCTCGGCTCAGCGGTGTGCCAGATGTCCAT
>DAOUJE010000053.1:0-21669 GCA_034423055.1 Dehalococcoidia bacterium
GTTGCGAATTTCGTAGCGTTTGTGACTGGCGGTGGGATTGTGTCTTGGACTTTGCGGCGCGTTAAGCGCGATTGTTGACGAGGCGAGTCGTTGGCACTACAATAGAGTAACTACAAAAAGGGTGATGCGTTGCGTTGGACTTGGGATCCTGACAAGAACGACCTGAACAAAAGAAAAGAAAACATGGGATTGATTTCGAAACGGCGATTCTTGTGTTCAATGATCCGTTAGTGGTCACACGGAGCGATCCGTATCCATACGAGCAACGTTGGCGAACGATGGGGATGATCCAAGATATGTTGGTGATCGTGATGCACACCACTCCCGAATTTGATCCCGTAACGGGTGAAGAAGTCGGACGTATCATCAGTGCACGGCAAACGACAAGCCGAGAAAGAAGGAGATATGAATATGGCACATATTGAGTTGACGGAGCAGCAGAAGGCTGATCTGGAGAGGTTGAGGAATATGCCGGACGACGAGATCGATACGTCTGACATTCCTGAAACTTTGGATTGGTCGAATGCCCGGCGGGGGATGTTCTACCGTCCGGTTAAGCAGCAGATCACGTTGAGGCTGGATGCTGATGTGGTGGCTTGGTTCAAGGAGCACGCGGGCGAGAATGGTCGAGGATACCAGACCGACATGAACCGGGCGTTGCGGGAGCATGTGGTGAGGAGCGAACGAGAGAAAGCGGCGTAGTAGGCGGGGTTGTCTGAACCGGGGATTTTAGGGATGGGAAGGATTTCGGTGTTGTTTTTTTGGACTATGATTGCCGTGATCCCGGTTCGAGCCCGGGGCATGTTTTGATGATGGGCTGTGATTTTGTGGTGTGGTGGATAATTGAGGGATGATGATTCGACACGACGATCCGGAATGTAGGGATATTGCCGCGGAGCTTTTGCGGCGGCATGGGGAGTTGCAGGCGGAGGCGAATATCACGTCTGGGATTCGGGAGTTTTTGGTGCGGACGGGGCGTGCAAGGATATGATTTTGGGGCTTGATGGCAGATGATGCGAAACACTACTACCTAGGCAGTGCTGGTCTGCGTTTCTGAAACGAAGGTCGAGGCGGGTAATTTGGTTTGCCAGATGAGTGACGGATGCGATCGGAACGATGGTACATTTGGAGAGAAACGTAGAGATGGTGCTGTATCGCAGGCACGGCTAGATTGGTAGACAGATTTGAGCGTACGAGTTTGAGAAGTCTGCGTGTAAGGGCGATTATGAATAGATTCCATGTCAGGAGCAGAATGGATGAGTAACTTGGCGCCGCAAGAGAATTCAAGCAGGACGGGTCGAACCGTGGCAGTTGCGTCGCTTGACGAAGTTCTAGACAAACACATCGCCGACAACCAGTTGACCTGCACGGTCATTAAGGGGGACAGCAAAAACGTTCTTTCGACGTTGGCACCTCATTCGGTCGACCTAGTCGTTACGTCTCCCCCATATTTCCAGCAACGTTTGTACTCGGCAGCGGGGATCGGCAACGAAAGCACGGTCAACGAGTATCTTGACGCGCTGGTCGAGACATTCGCATCGCTACTTTTCATCCTGAAACCAGAGGGTAATATCGTCTATAACTTAGGAGACAAATATTCAGATGGCGGGTTGATGCTGGTTCCTTATCGTTTTGCGATGCGGGTCATCGACGAGATGGGTTTGATACTCGTCAACGACATCACTTGGGTGAAACAGAACCCAGTTCCGCACCAATTTGACCGACGATTGGTTTCAAGTACAGAACCGTTTTTCCACTTCGCCCGAAGCACGAGTTACTACTACGACCGCGACGCCTTCATGCCTGACAAAGCTGCCACAAGAAGCAAGCCGTCTGCGCGTCTAGGGCAAAGCTACAGGGAGTTGATCGAGCAGTCCGATTTAGACGCATGGCAACGAGCCAGGGCGCACGCCGAACTTGACCAGGCGATAACCGATGTCAAGAGTGGCGCAATTCACAGTTTTCGCATGAAGATCCGAGGGATTCATGCACCGGCGTACGGCGGTCAAGAGGGAGGGCGCAAAATCAGGATGGAACGCGATGGTTTCACAATCATTCGCATCTCCGGCAACAGGATGAAACGAGATGTTATCGAGAGTCCTGTGGGATCGCTCAAAGGGAATGGGCATCCGGCCATATTCCCCGAAAAAGTCATCCGAGAAGTGATTCGATTGCTCTCACCGCCGGGCGGTGTCGTTTTGGACCATTACGTGGGGAGCGGAACGACTTTGGTGTCCGCTCTAAAAGAGGGCAGAAACTGCATCGGGATCGACATCAGTATGGAGTACTGCGAAGCAGCTGCGGCTCGTGTGCGAGACGACGATGAAATCGATGGGGAAACGGTATGGATGAAAGAACGGTTCTAGACGGCGTTTTACAGGAAGCTGAAACGCTGAACGATCTGCCCGATTGCGGGGATATCGAACCCCATGTAGATACCATCTTGGAACGACAGCAGACCTCGCGGGGTGTCTTAGCTGTCATCATCACGTTGCTGACCAAAAAGGTTGCTGACCCCGATCAGGACATCAGGATGCACCAAGCGGGTATGGAGGGAGGCTTCAGCGGCCGAGTATTGGACACACAAGTCGTCACTCCGTTTCTTCGATCTCATAACTTCCCCTACATGGTGGGGGGATCTGGTTGGCTAACGCGTTCGCTCGAACAGCCAGTGCCGTATACGTTGGAATACCCCGGTCGGATAAGTCCGTTGGAAGTCAAAGATGCGTTTCTGTTCATCGTGTATGCCGTCCAGAAGAGGCGTGTTAACGCCAGAGATGTGCTCCTCCGAATTTTCAAAGGGCTGATCGATTTCAGGGAACGTAACAGTAGCCTAGCGTTGTCACGTCCTGTTGCGTTGACAGTCGGCCAGATCGTGGATAGGGTCGAGCAACACTATGGTTCGGGCCTTTCAGGCGCGGCCCGACTTCCAGTGCTGGCGGTCTACGCTGTGCTCAAGGTGGTTGTAGCGGAAATAAGTCGCTACGCCGATTGCGAACTCTTGCCACTTGAAGCACACACAGCAGCAGACACTAGATCTGGCAATGTCGGCGATGTTCAGATAATGCGCGGCGATGACATCGTCTATGAAGGATTAGAAGTCAAACACCACATTCCCATCAGTTCCTCAATTGTCAATACTGCTTATGAGAAATTCCGTACCGCCGCCGTTGACCGTTACTACATCTTGACAACACATGCGACTCAATCGTTCGAAGGTATGGACGGATTGATTGCAGAGATCCAAAAGGGGCATGGATGCCAAGTGATCGTTAATGGTGTGGCGCCTACGCTGAGGTATTACCTTCGCCTTCTATCGGACGCTAGCCTTTTCGTCCATGAATACGTAACTTTGGTTGAAACCGACAATGATGTTTCATACGAGTTGAAAATCCGTTGGAACGAATTGGTCGGATTGGATTGAGGAGCGAGGGATATTCACAAGCACCTTTGGCGTTTGCCGGTACCGGAGTTCGATGCTTCGGATGCGGATCATGTTGCGGTGTCTGAAGCGGGTCGGGATGCGGCGGCTAGTGTTGAGCGGGAGTTGGGGAATTTGAGGCAGCGGTATCCGCAGCGGTTGACGGTTACGATTGCGCGTCGGGAGATTCGGAAGTGGCTTAGGGAGTCGGCGGAGGGTAAGCGGGTGGAGGGGGTTGTGGGGGTTTTGTTGGGGGGGATGAGGTTAGCCTAAACCAACATAGAATTTTCCTTTTTGAATTCTTCGATGTCCTTGACATCCAACTCGATTCTTGCCTGAGCCTTCAGTATCATTTTGCACAACGTATCGAGACATGCAACGATGCCCGGTGGGTTGTTATTGGAGTAATCGGCTGGTTCCAACGTCCGTTTTTGATTTTTGCCGTATCGCGTCGAGTTTCGATGGGGATACAGCAAAGCTCCCACCATTAACACATCTATTTCGACGGGCCAAGCGATATTCCTTGTCAGTCGTATTGCTCCGGCTTGAAATTTGACTTGACGACTCACGCTAGGATAATTCGAGAACAGGTCCATCATCGCGCGGTCAAAACGAGCAGTCATTTGCTGCCGAACCGAACTTAGTTCGTAAGTCTGCAAGAATTCCGTCTTGAATTGGCGGTATCTACAAATAATCGAAGTTATTTCTCGTTTAGACGCTCGAGCGAATTCATCTTCTCGCCGCACCATTTTAAGGTATTCATGTCTGAACAATTCCACGCGTTGATCTAGATTGAAAATATCCTTCGTAGTGATCCCGATTGCCTGAAACGCGTTGAATACGTGCTTGAGTTTACCTTGATTAAACATTTTGATTGCGGCTTCAATGTATTTGTGGTCATCAACTTCGATTCCTTGAATCTTGGCTTTCGCTTTGAACGCTGATTCACATGAAAAATGCGCGGCATATACTTGCCAATGTTTTGGCCATGTATATTTGGTATTCAACACTTGCGAGAGGTGATACTTCGAATTTCTGATGTAGGTTTTCGACTCGCTGATGTCATCAATTGAAAGAGCTGAGATGCGTTCATGTTCTTTGAAGCGCGAATCTACGTACATCCGACATCCATGTTCGATTCTTTGCTCGGGGATTGAGCTGTACTCGCGTGCGTATGCCTTTGTTAACGATTGAGTGATTTTCTTTTTGACAGTAGCAAGATCGTCGTCGAAGCGTATGGCCATGAGGTTGCCTTTTTCAATTGTGATGGCGTTGTCTCCAAGTAGCCCCGGTAAACCTGATCGAAATTCTAGAATATGCCTGCTAGTTCCGAATATCTGGGGACATGCCCGTACTCTTGAACTCCCGCCTACGCGGGAATGACGGTAGGTTGGTGGTAGGACGTGATTCGGGCATCCCCCGCTCACGTCGCTACGCTTGCTCGCGCCCCCTTACGCTTTGCGAAGGGGGCGGGTTGGGTCACGGGGCGTACAATGTTGGGTAGCGATGGTTGGTGAGATGGAGGAGTAAAGATGATCGATTCCGAGAAGACAGTTGAGAATGCGATCTCTGGGCCGGTTTCGAAGGTCGGAGAATCGGATAATGGAGCGAGTTCTGAAGGATCTGAAACGGAGCGAGCGATGCCGGCGATAGTGGACCGGATCGCCGAGATCAGCGCGCGCGTGCCAATGTCGGCATGGAAGGCGGCGCCAACCGATGGAGCGAAGAATCTAAAACACTATCTGTATGGTTGGCCTAAGGATTCTGACACGTGAATGTAGTGTTCGCGGATTCTGGTTACTGGGTGGCGTTGATTAATCCTTTAGACGGGCTGAGAGCCGTCGCACGGCGAGTGTCTCAGGATCTAGGCCCAATTCAGATCGTCACTAGCGAAATGGTGCTGGTCGAGGTTCTGAATCACTTCTCTCGTTTGGGCTCGCGCCTTCGCGGTGCCGCGGTGGAAGTCATGGGCGAGATAGCGGACGACCCGAACGTTGAGGTAGTAGAGTTAACCAGCGCATTTTTCCACTCGGCTTTGAACGTTACGCTTCCAGGCCCGCCCAACGGTGGAGCTTGGTGGACTGTTCGAGTTTTGTGTTGATGGAGGAGCGTGGTATTCGGGATGCGTTGGCGCATGATGCGGATTTTGTTCAGGCGGGGTTCAGTGCGTTGTTGCGTGCGGATTGATACTGTTTTGCCCTCTATGGCGTCCTCCTGCGGTTGCTTCGCTCCCGCGTCCCCCTTCGCTACGCGAAAGGGGACGGGATGGTATCGTTTAGGTAACGTTGTTGATCTCGGATGCCGTTGAAGACGGAAGGCAGGACGAGATGGATTTCTTTACACAGTGGATCGGGCCGGTTCTCATATTCTTGGGGTTGGTGGGGATTGTGGTTGGCATGGTGATGATATTCCGAGGGCGCGCGGCTTGATCGCGCAGGATCGGGTTAGGGTTAGAACTCGATGAATCGATCTTGGATTGAGCTTTTTGGGACTTACTTGGCTCTGATAGGGGTAGCGGGGACAGGCTTAGGCTTGCTGATATGGCTTGGCGATATTCAAGGCGATGGAGAGTTAAACAGCACACACCCGCTGGTGCGGACGACTGCGGACTGGATGGTTAAGTTGTCGATTGGGGCGATCGTTGGGTTTTCTACTGGTCGTTTTGTGGGGAATGGTCGGCGTGATGGTTGAGGGGGCTGAAGGTGTTGTTGGGGGATTGCCTGAACCGCTGATTGCGCGGATTTTTGAACGCGGATACCCGGAGGAGCAATGAGCAAATCGATGGAATCACTGCTTTTGTCTTTGAAACCGCGGTACGCCAATCTGGTGTTCAATGGGTTGAAAAAGGTCGAGTTGAGACGGCGTTCGCCCAGAAACTTGAAGGGACGCGATGTCTTCGTCTACGTAACTAACCCAGATCGTATTCTGCGTGGCGGGTTCAAAGTGGGTAACGTATGGATCGGAACCCCCGAAGAGATCTGGGAAATTGTGTCCGAAAGCGCGGGATTAGACAAGTCAGAATTCGATGCCTACTATGCTGGGCGGGAAGTAGCGTACGCGTTTGAGATTGTTGAACCTCTGGAATATGAGAACCCTCTGACTCTTGATGCGCTAAAGCGCATGTTCCGTAACTTCGTGGTGCCGCAATCTTGGAGGTACGTGAAACCTGACGAGCATCAAGTTTTCCGAGATATGATGCAGGCGAATTCCACAACTGAAATAGACGATCATGCTGTAAACAACTCGTTGGTGGAGGAAGCGGTGGCCGTCTAGTTGTCCTCCTCGCCCCTCCCATCGAGGGAGAGGGAATAGGGCCCATCCGCGCCTCCACCCCTCGCATCCCCCGCTCCATGTGTCGGTCTCTTGGGCTCCGCGTCCCCCTTACGCTTTGCGAAAGGGGCGGTTTAGATTTCTAGTTTCATGAGCTCTTCGGCGTATAGGGTTTGGCCGTTGTAGACCTCTCGGATGTCGCCGATGCCTTTTTCTAGGGGGCCGTGTTGGGAGATGTGGGATCCCATGTGGACGAGGACGAGTTTTTTGACGCCTGCGGCTTGTGCCATGCGTCCGGCGCCGGTGGTTCCGCACTGTCCGAATGCTTCGCCGTCTTCGGCCATGACTTCTTGGTCGTCCCAGCACATGCAGAGCATGACGTCGGCGTCTCGGGCGAGTTCGGTTACGGAGTCGCAGGGCTGGGTGTCGCCGGTGAAGACGATGGATTTTCCGCCTTTGATGTCGAGGCGATATGCGAGGGAGTCTAAGTATGGTTGGACATGCTCGGCGGGAGCGGCAGTTACTTCCCACTTGTCGGCGGTTCTGACAGTGCCGGGTCCGATGTCGCGTGCGTAGACGACGGGAGGCTTGCGGGGAAGGGTACCGCCGCGGTTCTGGTGGATTTTTTGACTGAGAGGGTGGCTGACGCGGGCGATCCAGTCGTGTGCGAAGATGCCTTCCTCTTTGTCGAGGACGCCGTGGGTGATGCGCTCGGTGAGGGTGGGGCCGTAGACGTTGAGAGTGTTTTCCTTGCCGATCGACTGATCCCAGCGGCAGAGGAGGAAGCAGGGGTAGTCGATGTCGTGGTCGAAGTGGTGATGGGTGAAGAAGAGATTGTCGATGTCGGTTGGCCAGAGTCCGGACTGGACGAGTTTGTGGGTTGTGGCCGGTCCGCAGTCGAACATGACCTTCTCGCCGTCGACGTCTGCGACGTATGCGGAGCCGAAGCGGGTGGGGGTAGGCGTGGGGGTGCCGGCGCCGAGGATGTGGAGGGAGGTGGGGGTTGATTTGGGGTTGGGCATGGGGGTAGTTTAGGTTGTGTTTTGTTGGATTGCTTGCCAGATGTCTTGGTCGGCGGAGATGTATTGGAGTGGGACTCGATTTGAGCGATAAAACTGGGTTCTGAATTGACGTTGGGCTACGTTAGCTGGTCGGCTGCCCCTCATGGACGCCATCACACATACTGCATGTGTTTCGCACACCGCCAAAGAATTGAAAGGAAGATTCAGCGTACACTCGTTAATCGCGTCTCGCATGATCTCAAGAGAAGATGTGAGTTGATCTAGAGCTTGTTCGCTTGCGGAATTATTACTGTCTGCTCCGCTCTTCGCTTCTACGAGGATGATCTTGACTTTGGGGTCAGAGTCGATCAATGCGACGATGTCACAACGACTGCGACCTCTGAAGAAGTGGTTCACACCCGATCGGCGGCGCTCGAGGTAACGAATTTTCAGAACTAGATTGGGTTCAGGCAGCGTCGTCAAATCGATGTGAGTTTGATCTTCGATGAAACGAGGTTGCGACTCGACTGCGTTCGGAAGACCGATGCGATCCTCAACGTCGTTAAGCCAGCTCATTGAGTGGAAACAGGATCGTCTTGATCGATACGCGCTTCGATAACTCGCTGCGTCCGGTTCATTTGGTCGGCAATTGCCCAGTTGTGATCGCGAGGGAAGTAGCCATAGTCTTGGTTGAATTCAACTGTTTCGACTACTGAACCGTCTTCCGACTTGTCGGTTGCGAAATCATAGACGGCTACTTCGGTTTCGTTGAGGTAGATGTCCTCTTCACCCAGAGCACCATCCAGTTTCAACACGCGTTTTCTGAGGTCTTCGTCTAGCGTTGAAACCGCCACGAAGTTGCCGAGTTGCTCGACCATGTAGTGGCTGTGGGTTGTGATCAGGACTCGGAGGCCGGATCGGACCATGAAAGCAAGCGCGGCTGCCATCTGCTGCTGTGCTGCAGGGTGTAGGTGGGCTTCGGGTTCTTCTACGATTAAGAGATTCCCCATGCGAACGATGTGCCTCAGAAACAAGATAATCGGAGCCAGTTCGGTGACCATGGATGAAGATCTAGTAAGCGGGATTTCAAAACCTTTCGACGAATAAACGAGCTCTGGTGGGCCATACTGAGCACTACGGACTTCTATCTCTCCGTTCATAATCGCATTTTCAATAACGTCTGCTACGGTTCTGACTCTATCGTCCGAAGTGGTGTTCGTTGTATCGATAGACAACAAATGACGTAGAAACTCTCTTGGGATAGCGTCACGATGCGATCGGCTGTCTTTGCGCACGTCGCGTAAATATTCGTTGGAAACCGCATTCGCGATCATGAGGTGACGGCTAGCGATAATGCCTGATCGGGCGGCAGGAAAATATATCGACCTTGGCAATTCTCTTAGGATCGATAATAAAGCTTCTTCGATGTGATATCGAATTTGGACCATATGAGATGTTGATAATACATCACGATCTAGATGGTAACTTCGCAAAATTCGTAGCCACGCTTCAACCGGTAATCTCAGAGGCTCGAAAGGAGGGATATCACTATAAGAGAACACCCCAAAGTCATCATCTAGTAATGCAATACTCCATACATCGCTCCATGTAATAGAAGTATCCAAATCGTCACGATCATAGATATTTCTAGGATACACATGGTTATAAAATCCATCTAAGTGAATTTCATCCGCCAATCCTTCTATATCTGACGTTTGAAAATATGTGCTGACTGAATATTTCAGAGCGTCGGATATTTCACGATGTAATGCTGTTTCGAACAACCTGATGAGTTCGTGAGAATTAGGTGATAAATCGTCTGGGTACAGCTCAATTATATCGTTTTGGTTGCTGTTTAACGAGTAAACTGCGTATATATCATCGAAGAGGGACAAATACTTCGGTTTGTATGATTCGTAGTGGTCGATGTCTTGGATGGAAAATCCGGTTGTTCTTCCGCTAGACACGTTGTGTATCGAAGTTGAGATCGCGTGCAAAAGGAGTGCAAGATACGATTTCCCAGTGTTACTCGGGCCAACGAACACCGTCATAGGCTTAATGACGATCGGGCAAGAGGATGTGATGGGACCGAATCCTTCAACGGAGAGTCTGGGGGATCGG
Organism: Dehalococcoidia bacterium; assembly: GCA_034423055.1. Classification (GTDB taxonomy): domain Bacteria; phylum Chloroflexota; class Dehalococcoidia; order Lucifugimonadales; family Lucifugimonadaceae; genus Bin127. The sequence continues at coordinate 9,814 of DAOUJE010000053.1, forward strand.
TTTGCATTTTCTGACATGATGATTCCTAGACATGATGTTACTACGCTATGATGTGAACCCCCTGCGTCTCGCTACGCTCGACGCGTCCCCCTTTTGCTTCCCAAAAAGGGGAGGATGGGATGGTGCTTCGATAAGATTGGAGGTATGCCCACCCAGCATCTCATACGGAATTTTTGCATCATCGCGCATGTCGATCATGGGAAGTCGACGTTGGCGGATCGGATGATCGAGTTGACGGGTGCGGTTTCGGAGCGGGAGTTGGTGGAGCAGCATCTGGATACGATGGATCTGGAGCGGGAGCGGGGGATCACGATCAAGGCGCAGGCGGTGAGATTGGGGTTTGAGTCGAAGGATGAGGAGGTGTATCAGCTGAATCTGATTGATACGCCGGGGCACGTGGATTTCTCGTACGAGGTGTCTCGGAGTCTCGCGGCGTGTGAGGCGGCAGTACTGCTGATCGATGCATCGCAGGGGATTCAGGCGCAGACGATGGCGAATGTGTATCTGGCGTTGGAGAACGATCTGGTGCTCATTCCGGCGATCAACAAGATCGATATGCCGAATGCGGAGCCGGAACGGGTAGCGTCGGAGATGGTGGACACGTTCGGGTTTAGCGAAGATGAGATGCTGTGGGTGTCGGGCAAGACTGGTGAGGGTGTACAAGATTTGTTGGAGCGCATTGTGGAGTTGACGCCTCCGCCGGTTGGTGAGTTGGAAGAGCCGTTGCAGGCGTTGGTGTTCGACAGTAAATACGACTCCTTCAAAGGCGTGGTGGCGTATGTTCGTGTGCTTGACGGACAGATCAAGGCCCGTGACCGGGCGAAGTTCATGGATTCTGGGGCGAACGGCGAGGTGTTGGAAGTCGGGTACTTTTCGCCATCGGTTATGCGCGCACCGGAGGGGTTGAAGGTCGGAGAGGTCGGATACGTGGCGACGGGCATCAAAGAAGTTGGCGATGTGATGGTGGGCGACACGATGACGCTCGTCAAGGAGGCGGCGATTGAACCTCGTGTGCAGTATCAAGAGCAGAAACCGATGGTGTTTACGGGGCTGTACCCGTCGGACGCGAACGATTATGTCGAGTTGCGGGAGGCGCTCGGGAAGTTGAGGTTGAACGATGCCGCGCTGGTGTTCGAGCCGGAGTCGTCATCGGCGTTGGGTTTCGGATTTAGATGCGGGTTCTTGGGGTTGCTGCATATGGAGGTGGTGCAGGAGCGGCTGGAGCGGGAGTATGAGTTGGAGTTGATCACGACGGCTCCGAGCGTGGAGTTTCAGGTGTTGTTGAACGACGGCGAGATCATCTATGTCGAGAACCCGTCGAAGTTGCCCGAGAAGAAGGATTACGCCGAGATCTTGGAGCCTTGGGTTGATTTGTCCATTATTGTCCCGGCGGCCTACTACGGGAATGTGATGGAGCTGGTGACGAAAAAGCGCGGCGTGTTCAAGCGGATGGAGTATTTGCAGACACAGGCGGCAGGATCGGGCAATGGCTCGATGAACGGTGCTGGCCGCAACGCGCGGGTGATGCTTGAGTATGAGGCTCCGCTATCGGCGATCTTGGTGGATTTCCACGACATGTTGAAGTCGGCGACGCAGGGCTACGCGTCGATGGACTACCAAGCGTCAGGCTATCGTGAGGCGAACATGGTCAAACTCGACATTCTCGTAAATCACGAAGAGGTGGACGCGTTGAGTAGCATCGTGCACTCGTCGGAGGCGGCTGATACCGGTCGAAAGCTGGCTTCGAAATTGAAGGATCTGATACCGCGCCAGATGTTTGCGGTGCCGATACAGGCAGCGATTGGTGGGAAGATCGTGGCGCGGACGAACGTAAAGGCGTTGCGGAAGAATGTGCTGGCGAAATGCTACGGCGGGGATGTGACGCGGAAGCGTAAGCTTCTAGAGCGTCAGAAAGAAGGCAAAAGGCGGCGGGCGAAGATGGTTGGTTCTGTTGAAGTGCCTCAAGAGGCGTTCATGGCGGTGTTGCAGTTGCGGAACTGAGAGAGAGTTTTAAAGTTCCGCCGCGAAGTCAACGATCATCTGGCGCATAGTCGGGTCTTTGGCGGCTTGGTGCAGAGTAGCGCCGAACATGCCTTCTGGGACACCCGCGTCGTAGCGTGCGGCATCGACGACTACGCCGTGCGTGGGTAGATCGTCCATGCAGTCGACGATGGCATCGGTGAGTTGGATTTCGCCGCCTGCGCCACGGCGCTGTTGGCTCAAGAAGTCGAAGACGGTTGGCTCAAGAGCGTACCTGCCGATGATTGCGAGGTTGCTGGGGGCGTCTTCGCGCTTGGGCTTTTCGACCATTTCATTAATGGCGATGACATTAGGTTCGACGGATGGCCCGGCGACGATGCCTTTGGTGTGAACGTCGTCCCATGAGGTTTCGGTGACGGCGATGACGTTACCGCCGTAACGATCTCGCACATCGAGGACCTGAGCGGTCGAAGAATGGTCGCCCCAAAGGATTTCATCGGGTAGCAGTACTGCAAACGGCTCGTCACCGATGAAGTTTTTCGCAAGGAGAATGGCGTGACCTAGCCCTAGAGGTTCGATCTGTTTGATGGACGTGATGCGGGCGCGTGAGGAGATTTCGACCATCTCGTCCGCGAGTTCATCGCGGCCACCGTCTCGAAGTTTTCCCTCGAGATCGGGCATTGAGTGGAAGTATGATCCGACGGGACGAGTATCTTCCACGATTGCGATGTCGGTGATACCGGCTTCCACGGCATCATCGACCGCGTATTGGATGAGCGGCTTGTCGAGTACGGGCAGTAGCGCCTTCGGGACGCTGCGAGTCACGGGCAGAAACCGGGTTCCCAAGCCAGCGACGGGGATTACTGCTTTAGTTATGATGGTGTTTTCATTTGTTGCGGCCATGTGCATTGAGTCTACCCAAGTCATAGCAACGCCCTTCAAAAGTTGACCTTTGTCATGAACCGATACGAACAAAGTGTGGTCATGGTTTACGATTCAGATATGCGGTCGTGCCAAGCGGGGAGCTAGCGGTGCCCTGAACCTGCAATCCGCTCAGCAGGGCCGGAATCCTCGTGGAGGTTTCGCAGTTCGAACCACTGGCATTCGATGCTCGGTGTTGAGAGTCGGGTTCTTGCGCGGCAGAGTCCCGTGAACCCCGTCAGGTCCGGAAGGAAGCAGCGGTAAGCGGATAGCCCTGGGCGACGCAGGGTGATCTGATTCGAGCCGAGCCGCGTGCTAAGTACGGGCTACATTCCGAATTCGAGGTGCGCGGCCGCATTGACGTTTTTCGATTTCGAAATCTCCAGATGCCGCGCCGACGACTAGGTCAGCACTTCCTACGCGACAGTTCCGTCGCGCGACGCATCGTTGAGGTAGCCGACATATCGATTGGCGACACTGTCGTTGAGATCGGTCCGGGTAACGGCGCGTTGACGCGTCACATTGTTGATGCCGCGAGTTTCGCTGGCAGTTCTGTCGTCCTCGTCGAGATCGACCCGAAATACGCGGTTCTGATGGAAGACAAATTCGCATCGAACCCAGATGTTCGGGTTGTGTGTGCGGACGCTCGTGACGTGAATTTCGAAGATTTGCCGGAGTTGTCCGGGGGAAATCGCTACAAGGTGGTGGCGAATCTTCCGTATTACGCGGGAACGCCGATCGTGAGGTCGTTTCTGGAGCGCGAGGTGCAACCGGCAAGTTTGACCGTGATGCTGCAACGCGAGGTGGCACGGGATATGTGCGCAACCCCCGGCAAAATGAGCCTGTTGTCGCTGGCAGTGCAGATCTATGCGGAGCCCAAGAAACTGTTTGATGTGCCGCCCAGAGCATTTCGCCCGCCGCCGAAGGTACATTCGACAGTGATCAACTTGGTTACTAGACCTGTGCCATTAGTTGCGTCGCAAGAAGTGGATGACCTGTTCAAGGTGGCGCGTTCGGCTTTTCTGGGTCGTCGCAAGCAGATTCACAACTCTTTGGCGAACGGATTGGGCATGACCACGAATGAAGTGAAAGCGATGACGGCAGCTGTAGGCATCGACAGCGAGCGACGACCGGCAACGTTGAGCATCGATGAATGGACCTCGTTAGCGCGAAAGTGGCGAAGCGTCCGACAATCCGATGTTGTTGAAGTTAACGCGAGATAGACGGTCGTGATCGTCGAACACGCATACGCGAAGCTGAACCTGACGCTCGAGGTGATCCGTAAGCGCGCCGACGGATATCACGATCTGGCAACGATATTGCAGACGGTTGATCTGCACGACACGCTTGAATTTAGTCCGAGCAACAGTATCGAACTCGATTGTTCCGATGATTCGATATCCGATAACGACAATCTCGTGGTTCGTTCCGCCGAACTGCTTCGGAAAGTTGCTGGTACTGATCAGCGCGCGCACGTCAGCCTGCGCAAACGGATCCCGGTTTCCGCCGGTCTAGGCGGCGGTTCTGCCGACGCCGCCGCCACGCTGCGCGGTTTGAATCGGCTGTGGAAGTTGGGCATGTCCGAAAACGAGTTGATCGAGATTGCGACAGAAGTAGGTTCGGATGTGCCATTTCTGATTAGTGGTGGCACGGTGTTGGCAAGCGGACGAGGTGAAAAACTCGAGCGGTTGCCGGCTCCCGAGCACAGATGGTTCGTGATTGTTGCACCGGGCGATGTTGGTGATGATGGTTCAGGATTGAACAAGACGGCACGGATGTTCGGTATGTTGCCGTCGACGGCGCATACAACGGGGAGTTTGACGCGGAAGTTGGCAGCTCGGATGATCGAGAAAGGCGACTGCCATCCGGCATTCATGTTCAATGTCTTTCAGCAAGTCGCCCCGCACGCGTTTCCAGGTTGGCAGAACATACACGACGGGTTTGCGGGTCTGGGTGCGTCGGATATCGTGTTGACGGGAGCTGGACCCTCGATGTTCGCGGTTGCCCCGAGCAAGGAGATGGCGACTGCGTGGGCTTTGCTGTCGAAGGCACGTATGGGATGTGAAGCGTTTGCGGTGGGATTGGCACCCCGCATCGAGATCGATCCGGAACAATGATCCCCGCATTGGACATATTGGCGGGGATGCTGTGCGGCACGTTGATGGGATTGATAGCCTCGGCACATGCGGCAGTGATGTTGACGGCGCGTCCACCGCGGATGATTCAACAGCGTATCGAGGAAGGCGGGTCGTCGAATCTAGTAACAGTGATCGTGTTCGGGTTGGTGATGATGTGGACGATGTTGGGAGTGATCGCGGCTCTCGTCGCAGACGCGATGTTGCCTGATGTTGCGGCAATGAGATTGGTACCCAGTTCGGCGTATCTGATTGCTGTAGTTTTGGTTTTGGCGATACTAGGTGCGCCAGCGATGCTGTTTCTACGAGATCGATGGATGCACGGAATGTTCAGCTTGCTGATCGCATTCGGTATCTACGGATTCCTGATTCCCAACGCAGTGATCGCCTTGCAGAACCGAGCGTGACTCAACCATTCCGCACCCCCGCCATTCCCGTCCACTACATCATTCCGGCGAAAGCCGGCGCTTCAGCGGGCGGAACGCCCATCCAGAGGTGTGGAGAACACCCATCCAGAAGGGACGGGCAGATGTGATGCCACCACCGCCGCACTGTCATTCCGACCGATGCCTCAACGTCATTCCGAGCGCATTCTCAATGTCATTCCGAGCGAAGCCGCACTGTCATTCCGAGCACATTCTCAATGTCATTCCGAGCGCAGCCGAGGAATCTCCAGCGACGGCGCACCGTCGTACGACGAGTATCCCCCGTCATTCCGATCCACTACGTCATTCCGAGCCACTACGCCATTCCCGTCCACTATGTCATTCCGGCGAAAGCCGGCGCTTCAGCGGGCGGAACGCCCATCCAGAGGTGTGGGGAACGTCTATCCAGAAGGGACGGGCAGATGTGATGCCACCATCGCCGCACTGTCATTCCGAGCCACCACGCCATTCCGAGCGCAGCCGTACTGTCATTCCGGCCGATGCCTCAATGTCATTCCGAGCGCAGCCGAGGAATCTCCAGCGCCGTCGTCGTACGCCCAGCATCCCACACAACCCCTCGCCGTAATCCCTGTAACCTGAGTTTTGCAGAGATCCCGAAAAACGCAGGAGCAATCGAGCATGGATACGAGAAAGAGATTTGAAGGCAAGGTTGCGTTGCTGACCGGTTCGGCATCGGCGTTGAGAGGCGAGCGAATGGGCTTTGGCGGCTGCACGGCATGGAAGATGCTCGAAGAGGGAGCAAGAGTCGTCATCACCGATATACAGGACGACAAAGGCAATGCCGCAGTCGAGCAGATGCGCTCCGAGGGACACGATGCGATATATGCACACTTAGACGTTCTTGACGAATCGAACTGGGCCGACGTCGTTGATCGCACCATGGTTGCTTACGGACGGCTTGACATCTTGGTGAACCTTGCAGGCGCTCAGGATCGAGGCACCCTATACGAGGTGGATGTCGATGAGTGGCAAAAGGTGATGGAGATCAGCACCACGGGGATTTTGCTGGGTACCCGCGCAGTGATACCTCCGATGACCGAAGCCGGGGGCGGATCGATAGTCAACATGTCGTCGATGGCCGGCAAGTTCGCAGGAGAATACGGATCAGCCTACGCGATGTCCCGCGCCGGAATGCTCCACTTCACCCGCGCCTCCGCAATTCAACTCGCCAAGTTCAATATCCGCTGCAACTCCGTCCTGCCCGGATGGGTTCACACACCCTTCACCGAGCACATTTACGAAGCCGATTCCGAACGCGATTGGCGGTCTGAGCGAGTGCCGCTAGGTAGATGGGGCGAGCCAGAAGAGATTGCGAATGCGGTCTGTTTCTTGGCTTCCGACGAGGCTTCATATATTACGGGTTCAGAGTTGCTGGTGGATGGAGGAGTAACGGCGGGTTTCAAGGGGAATACCATGCCGAGTGGGGATTAGGTCATCTATCGTCCGGCATTGGAGAGTGGATAGTTACCTGGCCACATGACGTCCTCATAATCCTTCATAAACTCAGCGATAGGTTTGCCTGACACTTGTTCCCATTTGCCGTTGCTGAAATCGACATGATCTATCTCTTGTGTCCACCCCGGAAACGATGTCGCAACGTACGGGTTAGGGACGAAAAGTGCCTCAGCATGTTTGACGTTCCAAGGACGGACGGTTTGGAAGAATATGATCCCGATCAGATGCTCGTGTTGTGCCCCATCCTTATTGAACCAAAACCCGTCCTTGAGTCGATCTTGGGACGTTCCAACAATCTCCCCCGTTTCTCGGTTGACGTGTAGATTTACAACTTCTGTGCCAAATAATGCATCGGCTTTGCCAAATTGTAGAAAGTCATCAAGTTCGACGGCGATGATGGCTTTCTCCGCACCTGCACATTGCTTTGCTTTACGCCTCAGGCCCTTGCGAATGATGCCAATATGGTCCGGAGACGCGACTTTCACTGGTCCTACAATGAAACCTTCATCCACTGTTCTTGCTCTCTCGGTTGGAATCAAAGTTCCCGTGATTTTCCAATCGCCATGGGTCACGGTTGTGGACGGTGCTTTGTCTAGCTTGCGCTTGTCGTTAGAAAACTCTAGTCCACGCAAGTAGTCATAATCTGCATCTTCTACCAGATCTTCGAACGGACTAAGTAGATCCCTTTTGGGGATCATGGATTCAAGCGCACCATCGATCTTGACGGACAGCCTAAACCAAGGTGCATCAATTGTGTGCAACCAATCGAGTGCTTGCAACTCATTTCGATCTTCTTTCAGATCTTCAATCCCCAAACTTGTGGCTTCCACAACATAAACAAGACCATCGTCTGAGACAGCAAAATCTGGGTTCCTACCCCCGATTTCTGGTTCGTGCGTTACGGTTGCGCCGGTTCCCAGTAGAAACTCATGCACAAACATTTCAAAAAATGCTTGATCGAATGAGTCCATATCCTTGCTTCGCATTCGCGAAACGATGTCTTTGCGCTTTGCGTCGGGGAATCTACTCACCCATCTTTCAAGCATGTTGCGGACTCGTTCGGAATCTGGATGTGCCGATCGATCATAGAACGAGTAGCGCGTTTCATTCTGGTATCCAGGCCACGAGGGATCTCGGTCTTTTTCATCGAAAAGATGGCGTGTCATCGCTACAGTTGGGCTAATCGCGCTTTGAGGTATTCCATGGGACGGTTGCCTTTGAGGGAGTTGCAGTGCCCGCATAGGAGTTGAAGGTTCTCGAGATGGTCTGTGCCGCCTTTGGTTTTCGGGATGATGTGGTCAATCGTGAGATGCTGCTGCATGAAGTGAGTGCCGCAACCGTTGCAGTTGCCGGCTTGCGTTCCGTAGAGGGTGACTTTTGATTGGGATAGCGGCGGCGCAGGGCCAAGGTCGGTGCGTTTGGGAATGTCCTTGCGGGCGATGGCTTGGATGCCGCCCATCATTCCGAGTTCGTTACGGGCCCGTTGCTCAACCAGTTTGACTGCCATTGGCGACAGATCGATGCCAATCCATTGGCGGTCCAACCTCTCGGCGGCGATGCACGTTGTGGCACAACCACTGAAGGGGTCCAGCACAATGTCGTTTTCATTGGAAGACGCACTGATGAGGCGTTCAAGTAAAGACAACGGTTTTTGAGTCGGGTATCCGGTGCGTTCCTTTGCTTGTGAACCTATCGATCGTATGTCGGTGAATACATCTTGGACAGGCACGCCTTTGCCCATATGTTGGTATCGTTTCTGACGCGGCACCTTACCGTTTGGCGGCCAATAGATCAATCCGGCCGTGTCGAGTAGATCTAATCTTTGCTGAATGGTGAGTTTGTCGAGGTCTTTGCGGTTTGGGTACGCATTTTCAATGGCTCGTTTCGGAACTGCCCAGTGCCTTCCTACGTGGGTAGGGTTGACACCGCGCCACACCTGTCCTGATTCGCCAGACCTAGTACCCGAACCAGTTAATGAGACGAGTTGAAACCGGCCTTTCGCATCTTTGTTCTTGTAGTATCTGTCAAGGTATTCTGTTGAGTAATTTTGGAATGTTCTATTCCACTGGTACGATTGCGAAGCCGAATAGAACAGGATTGCATCGTGGATGGGGCCGTATCGCTTCGCTCCTCCGTGGGATCCGGTCCTTTTCCAGACGATTTCGTTCCTGAAATTGGATCCCCCGAATATGGAGTCCATAAGTGTCTTGAGGTAGTGTGAGGCAGTAGGGTCGCAGTGGAGATAGATGCTTCCGGTTGGTTTGAGGATTCGTTTCATCTCAAGCAACCGCACTGCCATCATGATCAGATATGACTTCATGCCGTTCCCACGGCTGTACTGGCTCGCATCGATGACTTTGTAGAGGGGTAAATCGGTGTCGGCGATTTGGTTGTGCCAAGCTTCGTCGACATCGGTTAAATCCCATGTGTCCTTAAAGGCTGCACCAGCGGCTTTGCTACCGATGGGCGCGGCGTAGTTGCGATTGGAATTGAACGGTGGGTCGAGGTAGATGAGGTCGATGCAGTCGTCGTTGATACCGCGCATGACGTCGAGGTTGTCGCCCTCGAAGATGGTGCGGTTGGGGATGTTGCAAACACCCGCCTGTGCTGTCTGTGTCGCCATAACCTCAAGTGTACCGTCTGAATACGCCCACCACTCAAGACTGTGTCACACCCAAAAAATCACAGCCCATCATTACAAATCACCGCAATCACAGTTCAAAAACCCAAACACCCAACACCAACCATCCTTCGCATCCTTCCCAATCCTCAACATCCTAGTTCAATTTGACATTCCCGCAACATCTGTAGTAATATAACAACCAAGGGCGTCAAACGGGCGCCTCAGACACGAAGAATCGCCGCGTCGAGAAGGGTCGTGCGCACACCTTTTAAGACGCAGCAAGAACAATTGAATGAAGTAAGGCAGCGGGCGGGGTAGCACGGGGTCGCCAACACACGACCCGCCGGCGGTGTCCCGCCACAAGCCACTGAAAGACGTCTTCCCTTCCGACGAAGGAAGACGGGCGCAACGCTGCCACAACCCGGTTACGAAGACCGTTGTAGCTGTAGGGCTCGGACGCGGAGCATACGCTGGCTCCGCCAACAAAAGCAAGCCAGACGGCGCCACCCATGTCCTTCGCACGCGCGAAGGGGACGCGGCTCTATTCTCCACCGCCTCGACGGCACTGGGGAGGAGCTTCAAGGGGCTGCGCAGTGGATGCCGTTCAAGGTTCGAGCGAACGGTCTTTTACCCGGCACACGTCTTTCCGTTTCGCTGGACGGAAGAGGCTACAGGACCAGCAAGAGGAACAATCGAGCGATGACGGGGGCTGATCTTTCAGAGACGCCTCCCGGAGGGCCGACGGTCTGGCGACGTCGGCGGTGCTTCGACTATCAACCCGTCAATAGAATATTCTCCGAAAGGGGACGCGAGCGAGCAAAGCGAGATCGCAGGGGTATGCCCCCATCCTTAAATCCTTGAAATCCTTCAAGCTTGTCCCGTAGTCCGATACAGGATCCGGGTTCAAACAACACCTAGTTCAAATCCCCCGAAACCTCCACGATCGCGTCCTCAATCGCATCACAAAGCTCATCCAACTCCTGCGCCGTGATGGTCAGCGGCGGCGACACCGGCAAGATGTACGCCCCCACTCGCACCCATACACCACGCCGCTTCAAAGCCTCCGTCAACCGACCACCGATCCCCACCTCCGGCGCAAACGACCGCTTACTCTCCCGATCCGCCACCAACTCCAACCCCTGCACCAGACCTATACCCCTCGCATCGCCCACCATCTCATGACGCTCCTTGATCTCCGACAAACGGTCCGCAAGCTGAACACCGCGCTCCCGAGCATTCTGAATCAAGTTCTCCCGCTTGATAATTTCGAGGTTCTTCAAACCCGCAGCAACGCCACCAGGATGCGCCGAATACGTATACATGTGGCTCCAAGTCTTCTCCGGACCACCCGCAAACGCATCCCCGATACGCTTATCTCCGATACACCCGCCCAACGGGAAATACCCACTAGTAATCCCCTTCGCAAACGAAATGATGTCCGGCTGCGTATCCACAACCTGAGCCCCGAACCACTCACCCAAACGCCCGAAACCCGTAATCACCTCGTCAAATATCAGCAAAACCCCATACCGATCGCAAATCTCACGCACCATCGGCCAATAATTCTCCGGCGGCACAACACCCCCCAACGGCTGCGTCACCGGCTCCCCAATCACCGCCGAAACCGACTCCGGACCCTCGCTGATGATCGCCTTCTCAATCGCCAACGCCGCCAACTCCCCACACTCCTCCGGCGACTCCGAATTGAACTCACACCGGTAAAAATGCGGCGCCGCAACGTGCACCGCGCTCGACGGCTTAGGCTGATAATCCGTCCGCGGAAACCCCGGATGCTCACCCAACCACATCGTCCCATACGTCGCACCGTGATACGACCCACGCCGCGAAATCACCTTGTACCGACCCTTCTCACCCATCCGCATGTGATAAGCCTGAGCCAGCTTCAAGGCCGACTCGTTAGCCTCCGAACCACCTTGGCAGAAGAACGTCCTCGACAAATCCCCCGGCGTCAACTCCGCGATCTCAGCCGCCAACTCCACCGCCGCCGGCGTCACACTCGCATAAACATTCGCACTCAGATCCGAGATCTGGTCGTAAATCGCCTTCGCAATCTCCTTCCGACCATGCCCCGTGTTACGGAAATACATCCCTGAAATGCAGTCCACATACCGATTCCCCTCAACATCCCAGATGTAGATCCCATCCCCCCGCTCCACGATCAGCGGACCACCCTCTTCACCCAACATCGCATGGTTGTTCATACCGATAAAAATGTGATCAAGCGCAGCTTGCTTCAGCTCAGAAGGACTACGAGAAGCGGTAACGGATTGCATGT
>DAOUJE010000054.1:0-40465 GCA_034423055.1 Dehalococcoidia bacterium
TCCACGCATGGTCACCGAAGGACGCGCCCAATACGCTGACCCATCATCCATGCTCAAAGCATCCGCCATGCTCCTCCAACACATCGGCTACGCCGACCTCGGACGACGCTTAGACATGGCGCTAGAAGTCTGCGGTCAGTACGAACGGAAGATCGTGACTACTGGACGGGATACTGGGGCTACGGGGGACGAATACGGAGCCTACGTAGCCGACACCGTCAACGATCCCAACCTAGAAACCAAATGGCAGTCCTACGTTGACGCGTCGTAATCTTCCTCCCCTTTTTGCGCAGCAAAAGGGGGACGCGTAGCGAAGCGAAGCAGGGGGGGCTCGCGGCAGACCCGAACAATCACCGACCAGACATCCACATTAAGTTAGGAAAGAAAATGCGATCCAAAGTAACCGTCGTAGGCGCCGGCAACGTCGGCGCAACCACCGCACAGCGCATCTACGAACGCGGATACGCCGACGTTGTCCTCGTCGACGTCGTCGAAGACATGCCCCAAGGCAAAGCGTTGGACCTATTGGAGTCCGGCCCCGTCCTAGGCACTGACGCCCAAATCACTGGAGCCAACGACTACGCCCCGACCGCCGACTCCGACGTAGTGGTCATCACTGCCGGTATCGCACGCCGACCGGGCATGTCCCGTGACGACCTCCTCCTAACCAACATGCGCATCATGCAGTCCGTCACCGAGCAGGTTGTGAAATACTCGCCCGACTGCATCATCGTCGTTGTATCTAACCCGCTCGACGCAATGGTCCAACTCGCCCAGCAAGTCAGCGGCTTCCCCAAGGAGCGAGTCGTCGGAATGGCTGGCATCCTCGACACCGCACGCTTCCGCACCTTCCTCGCCCAAGAGCTAAACGTCTCCGTTACCAACGTCTCCGCATACGTCCTCGGCGGACACGGCGACACCATGGTGCCGCTCATCAAAGCCACAACCGTCGGCGGCGTCCCCGTCTCCGAGCTGATCGAAGCCGACCGTCTCGAAGAGATCGTCCAACGCACCCGCGACGGAGGAGCCGAGATCGTAGCCCTCCTCAAAACCGGCTCCGCCTACTACGCACCATCCGCCGCCAGCGCCCAGATGGTCGAAGCAATCCTACTCGACCGCAAAGAGATTCTGCCGTGTGCGGCGATGCTTGATGGGGAATATGGGATTTCGGGGCTTTACGTGGGGGTGCCGGTAAAGCTAGGCGCGGGCGGCGTAGAGGAGATCATCGAGGTCGAGTTGACGGACGCTGAGAGTACAGCGTTGCAGGCATCGGCGGATGCAGTGCAGGAGTTGGTAGATGTGATGGCGGAGAGTGGGAAATGAGACGCATTGAAAAACTCGCCTCATGCTAAGGGTTGCTAATCTCGCCCAGCAGCATTCGGCAGTTATCGAGCCACTTGAATGCACTTTGCCATCCAGGTAGGACGAACTTGGGCAGTGACGCTAACATCGTCTTAGAGCCGAATTGTCGGGGAACAGGGTTGACTTTGTTGTCCCGATGGTCATGAAATTCGACGAAGCAAGAGATAGCCGATGCTGAAAGTACAAAGTCGGTTCGGCGGGGATTGGGAATACCGGACCGCCAACACGAAGGAATATACGCATGGAATTCATCCCTATCCGGCGATGATGATTCCGCAAGTGGCGCGGCGATTGATCGGCGAGTATGGTCCAGAGGAAGGTACTCTTCTCGATCCTTATTGCGGGACTGGAACGACGTTGCTTGAAGGGATGTTGGCGAACCTTGATGCGATCGGTACTGACCTCAACCCTCTGGCGCGTCTCATCGCAAGAACCAAGACCGCGCCGATTGATCTCGACCTTCTTGACCGCGAGATAAGGGACTTCACCGAATTCGGACTCGTTACCGCAGGTTCGCGTGACGGTCAAACCGTCCGCCCCGACATCCCGAATATCGATTATTGGTTCAGCGAGAACGTGCAACGTGAGTTGGATTTGATCCGCGGTCACATCGACTGGATCGAATCAACGCGAATTGCCGATTTCTTCAGGGTCGCGTTCAGTTTGACAGTGCGGAAGGTGTCATGGACAAAAAACTCCGAATTCAAACTCGTGAGGATGACACCCGAGCGTATCGAGAATCACGATCCAGACGTCTTTTCGACTATGGTCGATGTGCTAAACGACAACAGACGGGCTTTCGCATCGCTCGATCATGCTCTTGGCGATGAACCCGCAATTCCTTCGGTCTACGGATTCGATACCGTAGTTGAGATACCGCAAGAGATCATTGCCCCTGAATCGGTCGATATCGTTGTGACATCGCCGCCGTACGGAGATTCGAAGACGACAGTGGCGTATGGGCAATTTTCGCGACTTTCGTCCCAATGGCTCGGTTATGACAACGCCAACCGAGTGGACAACTCGCTCATGGGTGGCACCAAACTCGCGGGCGACGTCAGGTTCGGATTCGAGAAACTGGACGATGTAATCAGTGAGATTGCCGACGCGGACCCTCGGAGATCTGACGAGGTTGCATCGTTTTTCGTAGATTATCGAAAGTCCATTTGTAACGTCGCTGATGTGGTAAGTCCTGGTGGTTTTGCTTGTTACGTCGTTGGGAATCGAACGGTGAAGGGTTATCAAATACCGACAGCCGAATCGACGGCGGCATTTTTCGAAATGAACGGCTTTGAGCATGTTGATACTTTCCACCGGAATATCCCGAACAAACGGATGCCATTGATGAACTCTCCGACGAATGTACCGGGTAAATTAGGCAAAACGATGAAATCGGAATTTATCGTGGTCAGTCGAAAGATGGGTTGATGATGCGATTGTCGGAACTACGCGAACGCTTACAGCGGCTTAACGCCGAAGGGTTTGTTCCGACGGAGAGATCGGGCCCAACGGGCATCGGGCATACGCTTGAAACTCGGTTGGGATTGTCCGAGAACAACCTGCCGATTCCGGATATCGGCGGACGGGTCGAGGTTAAGGCGACACGATCGAATACGAATAATCTGATCACGCTGTTCACGTTCAACCGGGCAGTTTGGAAGTTCAAGAATAAGGATCTTGTCGAGACATGGGGATACTTCGACGAAGCTAGAGATCGCCCAGCGCTTTACACGACCGTTTCGGCTACAGATACAAACGCTTTGGGCTTGCAACTCTCGGTATCCGATGACGGCAACGAATTGTTTATGACGCATGTGCCTAGTCAAACGTTGCTGGCATCTTGGGACATGTACTACATCGTTGGAAAGTTCGTTACCAAATTCGAAAGGATGTTGTTTGTGCATGCGGACTCAAGAAGAGTCGAAGGGAAAGAGTATTTCCACTACAACCAGGCAGATATTTTGTCGGCGCCAAGTTCATTGACTTTCAGAGACGGTTTCGCCAACGGCATCGTGACAATCGACATTCGGATGTATTTAAGGCCGAGCGGAGCGGCAAGAAACCACGGGACGGGGTTCCGTATCCTTGAGCAGAATTTACCGAAATTGTTCGGGACGATTGATCGCATCGTTTGAAAGGACGAACATCAATCGCGCAACCAATCCCGTAAACTCAACAAACGCGACACTTTGAAAAACGGGAGTTTTGGGGATAGTGCTGTTGCAGATGGAAACCCTACAACAACCCCAACCGGCCCCTTCCTCTCTCCCTCAGCCCCTTCAACCGATTAACCATCTCAACCGCCGACTCCGCATACCCCGACGCCTGCCCAATCCGTTCTACTGCCTGCTTCACAGTATCCGTAGTTAAGACCCCGAAAATCACTGGCTTCAGGGCATCCTCCGAAACCCTTAACAACCCCTGCGAAGCAGCATTCGCAATATGCTCGTAGTGGTCAGTCTCCCCACGGATCACCGCGCCGACCGCTATCACCGCGTCCGATTCCACTGGCGGGTCCAACAATACCCGCGCCGCCAACGGCAACTCAAACGAACCCGGCACCTCGAAAATCTGCGATTTCTTAACCGTCACGCCCAACTCTCCCAACCGCGCCAAACACAGATCACGCATCTTGAATGTGATATCCGAGTTGAACCGCGCCACCGCGACGCCGATTTTCAACCCCGTTCCATCCAGAAACTCCGCCGACGCTTCGCCAGCACTCTTTTCAATCTGAGCCATCAAGCCCTCCTAAGAATCAACCGCCCAACCGCGTCCGACGACGACTAGCCGCCGGGCCCGTCAGCTCTTCGACCACATCCCCATCTTCTACTTCGATCTGGTGCTTCATCTTGTCACGCTTTGTCTGGAGGTATTTGAGGTTGTGATCGTTAGCAGGCGGGGACAGTGGGATCTGCTCTACCATTTCCAGACCAAATCCCTCCAATCCTGCAACCTTCTTCGGGTTGTTCGTCAAGAACCGAAACTTGCGGATGCCGAGGTCGAGGAGAATCTGGGCGCCGACGCCGTAGTGTCGGAGGTCGGTTTGGAAACCGAGTCGGTTGTTTGCTTCGACGGTGTCGAGACCGTTGTCTTGGAGTCGGTAGGCTTTGAGTTTGTTGATGAGCCCGATGCCGCGTCCTTCTTGTCGCATGTATACGAGAGCGCCGACGCCTTCATCGGCGATCTGTGCCATGGCTGCGTCTAGCTGTTCGCCGCAGTCGCAGCGCCGGCTACCGAAGATGTCGCCGGTGAGGCATTCCGAGTGGACACGGACGAGTACTGGCGTGTCGGGATCGATCTTTCCCATCGCCAGCGCGAGGTGTTCGGCGGGGTCAACGTTGCTCTTGTAGGCGACGCATCGGAAGTCGCCCCAGCGGGTGGGTAGTCGGGTCTCGGTTACGCGTTGGACGAAGGATTCGCGGCTGAGTCGGTAGGCGATGAGATCGGCGATGGAGACGATGGGGATGTCGTGTTTTTCGGCTATTTTCTCGAGTTGCGGACGTCGGGCCATGGTGCCGTCGTCGTTCATGATCTCACACACCACCGCCGCGGACCGTTTGCCTGCCGCGCGAACCAGGTCGATAGACCCCTCGGTGTGACCCGCACGCACTAGAACTCCGCCTTCTTGGTATCGAAGCGGGAAGACGTGCCCGGGTTGCACGAAATTCTCAGACGACGCCTCGGGTTCAGACAGCAACCGGATAGTGTGTGCTCGATCAGCCGACGATATCCCGGTCGTGATCCCATACGCCGCATCAACCGCCACCGTCATCGCCGTGGAGTGTGGCGAGGTGTTGTGTCTGACCATCATGGGCATGCCGAGTCGGTCGAGATCGTGACCTTCCATCGGGACGCAGATCAAGCCGCGTCCGTGAACCGCCATGAAGTTGATCTGTTTGGCAGTCGCATCCTCCGCCGCCATCACGAAGTCGCCCTCGTTCTCGCGGTCCTCGTCGTCAACCATGATGACCATCCCACCTGATCGGACACGCTCGATTGCGCGCTCAACCGACTCCGCGGTTTCGGGTCCCATCTCCCGCGCTTCAGTTGTCATCGGATTCAGCGTTCCTGACTCGTTACGAACCGTTCGATATATTTGCCAGTCTGGTCAGTTTCGATATTAACTGTATCCCCGACCTTCAACACGCCCAATGTGGTGTGGATCGCGGTATATGGGATCAAAGTGAAAGTGAAGCTGTCGGGACTCCAGTCGAATGCAGTGAGACTCACACCTTCAACGGCGACGAAGCCTTTTTCGACGATGTAGCGCGAGACCACTCCAGCACATCGCACAGTTACCAGTTTGGCGTCGCCGTCGTAGCGGATGTCAGTGACATTGCCGAGACCTTCGACATGCCCTTGTACGAGGTGACCTCCGACGATCGACCCGAATCGCAACGCACGTTCGAGGTTGACATGGGCACCCGGATGAAGTTCCGAAAACCAAGTGGCGCGCTGAGTTTCCGGTGTCACATCTACGTGGAATCTGGTCGTTTCGAGACTGGTGACGGTAAGACAAGCGCCGCTCACCGACACGCTGTCGGAAATCCGCAAACCATCATCGCCCGACAGCACGCGCTGTGCGCTGATGGCGAGGCGACCACTCGCGGGGGAGAAAGAGTGAATTCTTCCCACCTCTTCGACTATTCCGCTGAACATTCCGTCATCTCCGCTTCTCAACCAATGCAGTCTCAACCAACATAGCCAATGATCGCAACATCCTCACCAAAATGCTCCATCCGAACGTTCTTCAATCTCGCAACATCACGCATCACCGACGGCCCGAAACCTCCAACCGGCGAGAGCGCGTCGGAACCACCGATAATCTTACCCGTCGATATATAGACCACCACCTTGTCGACCAAACCGCAGTCGAAAAGCGAGCCGGTCAATCGCTCCCCAGCCTCGACCAAAACGTTGATGCACCCGCGCTCGCCTAGATGTCGCATGACAGCCGTAAGATCGACCGAATCTTCGCTTTGGCTGGGCACCTTTATGACTTTGCAGCGACGGTTCGCCGCTTTGCCGTTGGCGATCGCTTGGACGACTTCCCCATCTTCCTCCAACAATGCGGCATCATCTGGCATCTTGCCATCGCTGTCGATCACCACGCGAACGTACGGACGTCCGCACATGCGTTTGCCAGAGTTGGGATCGCGCGCGGTCAAGCGCGGGTCGTCCGCGAGGACAGTGCCGATGCCCGTCATCACCGCGTCTGATCGGTAGCGAAGGGAGTGCGCGTGAGCACGTGCCGCCGGACCTGTAATCCACTGCGAATCACCGTCGCGCGTCGCAATCTTGCCATCCAAAGACATCGCCCACTTCACAGTCACGAAGGGCAGTCCAGTCCTAATGTGCTTGGCGAAACCCTCGATAAGTTCGTCCGCGCGTTGCTGCGACACTTCATCGACATCGTTGATGACCTCGATACCCGCCGATTTCAGGTGCTCGAAACCACGTCCTGCGACTTGCGGATTTGGATCAACAGTAGGGCAGACCACCCTCCCGATACCGGCATCGATAATCGCTTGCGAACACGGCGGAGTCGTCGAATGAAAATGATGCGGCTCAAGCGTGCAATACATCGTCCCCCCCTTAACCCCATCATGAGCAGCATCCTGTGCCACAGCCAACGCCACAGCTTCCGCATGAGGCCCCGGATTCGGCTGAGTAGCCCCTTCCCCGACAATCGTATCACCATCCCGAGCAACGATCACCGCACCCACAGCCGGCCTAGGCGCCAGCCCTCCAGCCGCACGCTCCGCCAAGTCCAGCGCTCGATGCATGAAATTCATGTGTCAAGTATGCAACATGGCAGGCGTCATACCCCCGCTTTCCCGTCATGCCCGCGCTTTCTTGTCATACCCGCGCAGGCGGGTACCCAGAGACGAGAGCCCCCACGCCCCTTTCGTGAAACGAAGGGGGCGCGAACAAGCGAAGCGACGTGAGCGGGGGATGCTCGCACCCCCGCCATTCTGCCTCCGACGAATCCGACGCTTCAGCGGACGGAACGTCCATCCAGAGGGGATGGGTAACAGTCGGTTATCCAAAGACGTGAATCTCCGTCAATTTGTGCCACATTTTTTTCGCCCATAACGCGTTCCGCGTAGCATTGGAATTTGGTTATCAGCACTATGCGCGACCAGAACCAACCGCTCAACTACTACGAAATCCTAGGGGTGTCGCAAGACGCGTCTACGGATGAAATTCGGAGCGCCTATCGCCGCGAGGCGATGCAGTGGCATCCCGATCGCAACAAAGACCCCAACGCGCCACGGATGATGCAACTCATCAACCAAGCTTGGGAAGCGTTAGGAGACTCCGAAAAACGAGCCCAGCACGACCGAGAAATTGCTGAACGCGCACGTTACTACGAAAGCCACACCTCGCAACGAGATCCGTTTGAGGAATTCCGCGAAAGTATCCTGCCGTTTCTGCTGGAACGTGCGATCGATCTATACGACGTGTTGGACATTTCGACCAACGCAACCTTTGAAGAAGTCGAAATCGCCTATCTCTACCGCGAGGAAACCATCGAGAATAACCCCAATTTCGCTGGCGACCCTGCAGCGACGGCATTCGTGAGCTTAGTGCGAATCGCGAGTTTCGTCTTGCGCGATCCCGAATTCAGGGCTGAATATGACCGGCACTACTTCAGCCTACGCGCTCGGATCGCCGAAGAGGAACGAGCAAGGCAAGAGGCGGCAAGACGTGAGTTTGAACGGCAAGAACGCGATAGACAACGAGAACAAGCACGACGCGAAGCTGAGCTACGCCGTCAGCGTGAAGAAGCTGAGCGTAGAAGACGGCGAGAAGAGCGTGAAGCGAGAGAGCGAAGAGTCCGCGAAGAACACGAACGACGAGAACGTGAAAGACGACGGGCCCAACGCGAAGCAGAGGTCTATCGTCAAAGACAAGAAGCAGAACGGCGCGCGCAGGAGGAGAGAGAAGCCAGAGAACGACGGACCCGCGAAGAATACGGACGACGCCAGCGGAATATACGGCGAGAAGAACGCGAGCGCGAGGAACGCCAACGCCGTGCAAGCGAAAGACGGCGATCTGCTGAGCAACAGCGACGCGCACGCAAGGAACACGAACAGCGTCTTGCTGATGATCGACTGCAACGCGAACGACAGAAATCCGAGGCACAAAGAGGACGCCAACACAAAGAAACCCAACACAATGGATCAGGCAACCCGCCTCCAAAATCACCAATCGTTGCCTCCAATGGTGGGCGAAAACGGCACATATCTAAACTGTTGGCGTTTCTGATCCTGTCGTCGATCATCATCCCTGTCGCGTTACTGATGTTCCTTTTCAGACCTGACGAAATAAGTGTCCCACTGCCGACGGCTACGCTGACCCTACTGCTTGTTCCGACACCCGAAGCGCGTCCTAACCCAACGATCACGATCGATATGGATCGGAATGGCCAACAAGGAGAGGAAAGAGAGGTATCAATTCAACTCGAAAACTTGAACCCACGCTATTACGATCGATATGCATTTGTTGTGTCAGTTTCTGATGACCGTTGCATTGGTCAAGGGATGGGAGAATTAATCCATATCGATAATGATGAAGCTGACCATTTGATGATGTCAACTCACATCGCAGCCACATGCGTCCCTGGTGCTCATCACCTCAAAGTAACTCTGTACCGGGGTGCGGGACTCGTTGGAGAGCGAACGATCATTTTCACGGTAGCATCGCCAATACCGACACCCTCACCCATCCCGGCGTTTACGCATTCGCCTGTCCCAACACCTACACCGACTCATACTCCCACACCTACTCCAACTCAGATGCCGGCTCCCACTGCTACTTATACGTCCACGCCGACCCCCACACCAACCCCTACCGCAACTTACACGTTAACGCCAACACCCACCTACACACCCGAGCCTACTGCAACTCCAGTAATCGTTCCAACACCCACAGATACGCCAACACCAACCCAGACACCCACACCAACTCATACCGCAACACCTACTTCAACCCCTACTCCTGAACCAATCAAATATGTTGCCATAAGTAGTGGTTCATGGCACGTGTGCGCGCTCCGAGATGATGGGCGCGTAGATTGTTGGACGCGCACCGCCGCCGAATTCGATCATGGTCAATCGCTCTCTCCAAAGGATGGCGGCTTCGTGTCAATCACTAGCGGACGTTACCATTCTTGTGCCCTTCGCGAAAACGGAACAACCGAGTGTTGGGGAAACAACGATGAAGGCCAATTGCGAGAACTAAAAAACGAGACTTTTGTTTCGATCCACAGTGGAGTATCAGCGCTTCATACTTGCGGTCTACGTCACGACGGGAGTGTAGTGTGTTGGGGTGCTAAAGGTGGTCTGTACGACTACGGTCAAGCATCACCGCCACCAGAAACTGGCTTCTTGTCTCTCAGCAGCGGGTTCGCTCACACTTGTGGGATCAGTGAGGATAGTGAAACCGTATGCTGGGGAGCGGAAGAATCGTTCGATTACGGTCAAGCGAGAGCGCCACATGATGATGCACATTATTATGTCGCGGTCAGCAGCGGTTTTTCTCACACGTGCGCCTTGCGGGATGACGGAGCACCAGTCTGTTGGGGCGCAAACAAAAGCTACACGAATCATGGACAGGCATCGCCACCCGTAAACGAGCACTTCACCGCCATCAGCAGTGGCGTAAACCATACTTGCGCTCTACGTGCAGACGGTACACCAGTTTGCTGGGGCGAAAACAAAAACGGCGAGAACTACGGACAGGGGTCCCCGCCAAACGGCGAAATGCTAACAGCCATCAGCAGTGGGCGCGATCACACTTGCGGTATTCGGCAGGACCGCAACGTGATCTGTTGGGGTGCAATGAAAATTAACACGGCCACGCTTGATACAGCTACGAGCGAGCAACGCGTTGCAACACCCACTCCCGTAGCGACCGTCACGGTCACGATCGACACTGAAAACACCCCAACTCCAACTCACACCCCCACCATCACACCCACACCAACACACACCTTAACTCCAACCGCAACTCATACCCCTTCAAGCACACCAACTCCAACCCCAACACCTACACAAACTACAACGCCAATACAACGTTCCGGTCTAAGTCAATCAGAGCTGGAATCCGCCCGTGAATACGCGCTAAAGCTCATAAACGATGCCCGAACCGCAGCGGGACTCAACGAAGTAACTCTTGACGACAACCCGGCAGCACAATCCCACGCGGAAGACATGCGGGAAAACTGCTTCGGCGGTCACTGGGGTTCGGATGGACTCAAACCTTACATGCGCTACACGCTCGATGGAGGCGAGCAATACTCTGCGGAAAACATCAGCGGCACCGATTACTGCCCTCCTGATCCTCATCGATACATTTCCATGTCCATCAAAGCAAATCTCGACGAAGCGATGGACGGGCTCATGAGGAGTTCCGGACACCGCCGCAACATCCTCAATCCACACCACCGTAAAGTCGGCATCGGCATCTCATACCAGCGACCAAACCTTTGGTTAGCCCAGCTGTTCGTGGGAGATTACGTCCGATACACCACAAAACCTGTCATCGAGAACGGGATTTTGACCCTTGCAGGCACCTTAACGAATGGCGCAACTGCTCAAATGGACGGTGACCTAGGTATCCAAATCTATTTTGACCCACCAGTCAAGGATTTGATGCCAGGCCAGTTAACACGCACATATTGTTACGGTGGCGGTACTCAGGTTGCTGCGCTCCGACCAACGCTCGACGCCGGATGGTTTTACACCGAAGACATCGTGACCAAATCCACCGACCGAGCTTCTTGCCCTGATCCTTACAACATCGACCCCAGCCTCCCTCCGCCGAATTCCTATGACGAGAGCCATCACCTATGGCAACAAGCGTACAACGCCAGCCAAACCCGAAACCGGAGCATAATCACTCTGCCTTGGATCACCGCGTTGGACTGGGGCGCCGCGGACAACCGACTCTCAGTAAAAGCCGACATCTCTGCCCTCTTAGACCAACACGGTGACGGCGTCTACACCATCGTCGTATGGTCCGAAATCGACGGCGAACAGGTGCCAATCTCCGAATACTCCATCTTCTTGGAATAGTACCGGCGTGAAGCGTTCACATCGCATCACCAAAAATCATCGCAATCATAGTTCAAAAAACATCACCCTCAGTTCTGCCATCCCCTCTGACACGGTCCGCTTCGATTATTCGCAAACGGCACAAGCCCGTCGTCCGGCCATGGCGACTTTTTCCGCCTCAGAAACGCCGTGTGGATTTTCGGCATCATTTTTCGCCCGAGGCCGTTGTTGGCCCAGTCGTAGATGATTGTGAAGGGTTTTTCGCCCTCGATGTTGGCAGCCAACCTTGGTGGAATCAATCGAGGGTTGCGGTCTTCTGGATTTTTCTGGTAGTCCCGATGAGTCGGCAGTATCAGCCCTATCAGTCCGCACCTTGGATTATTCGGTCTGTCGATAAGGCTTGCCGAAATCTCCCAATCGACATGCTTTCGCTGCCAAGTGCATGGGCCGATCAGAACTATCGTGACTGTTGCGCCTGCGATGTGATTGTCACGAATCCTGCGGCGGATTTCGTCGATATGTAGCCCCTCTTCTTGTATGTCGCCTTCACGTACCGACATGTCGACAGCCTTACTGGCCAGCGCTTGAACAAGGCGATTCTTGTACTCCTGATCGCCCTTGTGGTAATAGCTGATGAAAACTTTGTGCCTAGGCACCTCTGTCATAGTCGCAACTCCTCCTAAAGCCGCAAAACAATCAACGTCCCATCATACCCATCCTTCAAAATCCTTCACATCCTAGTTCAATTCCCCAACATCCGCCCCACAAAATCATGCACCAACGGACGATCAGCACCGCGCCTTCCACACCCTCTAACCGAGGCCTAGCCCTTCTCTGTCATGCGTAGATTCACGCGCAAAGTTCAACAAACTGTTCTGCCTGTGAAGTTGACGCACACACCACTCCTCGAACACAGTCTGCGCCCCCTACCGCCCAGAGCCCTCCTCAACATACCCCAAAGCCACCCGCGTCAAAAACCCCGACCGCGTCTCCCCCTCCCGTTTCGCCGCCTCATCCACAATCGCCAAAACCCGCTCCGGCAACGTGATGTTCACCCGCACGCGCTTACCCGACAGCTGCGAAACATCAGCATCCACCAGCGCCCAAACCCCATCGGCAAAATCCTCGTTCGCCCGGTGCTCCTCGATCGGTTTCTGCTTCGGAACCGCCTGACCGTCCATCAGCATAACCTCCACATGCCCGAGGATCGCCTCTTGCGACGAAACTAACGCCTCCTCCAGCGTGTCGCCAGCCGAGAAGCAACCCGGCAGATCCGGCACCGTCACACCATAGGCGCTCTCCTCATCTTTATGAATAACCACCGGAAACCGCATCAACGATCCCTCCAGTTCCAACCCGCTTGGCGGAATATGCTTCTCAGCGTGCCTATCGGAAGATCCTTCGACGGATGCTTCACCGTAACCAGACCCCGTTTCGATGGATGCGAGAAGTTGTGATGGCTCCCCCTCACGTTCCTCAACCGCCACCCATCCCCCTCAAGCCGTCGTATAACTTCTCTACTATCCACAAATGTGGATTATACACACCAACGTGGGGCCGTTGCGTTTCTTAGTTCAAAACCCACACCATCATTAAAATCATTCCCATCATTCGCATCATAGTTCTCACCACCAAGGACTCCATCAATGAAAATCGCCGACATCAGAGCCTACCCCATACGCATCTCCGAACGCGCTGACGAAAAGTCCGAAGGCTCCTCACGCCCCCCAACAATCGAGTTCGGCGACTACTACGTCGACCGATCCGCATTCACCTCAATCTACTCCCATCATCACGAAACCACTGTGATTCGGGTCGAGACAGATACCGGAATCGTCGGTTGGGGCGAGGCGCAATCACCGATTTCGCCAAACACCACAGCCACCATTGTTCACGAAATCGTCCGCCCACTTGTGATGGGCCGTGACCCCTTCGACATCGAGGCGATCTGGACTCGCAACTACGGCGCAATGCGCGAGCGCGGACACCCTACCGGCTTCTACATCGACGCCATCGGCGGAACCGACATCGCACTCTACGACATCGTCGGCAAAGCCATCGGCAAACCCGTCCACAAGATCGCAGGAGGTAGGTATCGCGACGAAATCCTGCTATACAACGGCCTAGGAGGCACCGATCCCGTAAAAGTCGCCGATGCCGCCGAAGAGCATCTCGAATACGGCTACAAAGCCTTCAAACTCCACCTCCTGCTGGATGTAGAGGGCGTTACAGAGATCTGCCGCGAAGTTCGCAAACGCGTCGGCCCAGACATCATGCTCATGGTCGATACCCACATGCGGCAGACAGTCGCGAACTCGATCCTGCTAGGCCGCAACCTCGAAGAACTGGGTTTCACATGGCTAGAATCCCCGACAGTCCCCGACGACATCCCCGGTCAAGCCGAAATCACCCGAGCACTCGACATGGCAGTAGCGATAGGGGAGTGGACGCGCACACGCTACGAGATGCGAGAACAGTTCGAACGCCGCGCCTACGACATCCTCATGCACGACATCGGACGCACCGGCATCACCGAAGGACACCGTATCGCCACGCTTGCGGACACCTACAACATCCCGGTCGCTCCCCACGTCGGCGGCGGCGGGATACTCTCGGTCGCCGCGACGGTCGAGTGGTCAGCATCCTGCCCCAACTTCATGATCATGGAGCACGGACACCACGCGAATCGCGTAAAGAGCAAAATCCTCAAGGAGCCGTTCGAGCCGGAGAACGGCTACTACAAAGTAACCGATCGTCCGGGGCTGGGCGTTGAAGTGGACGAGTCGGCATTGGAGCGTTACGCGTTTCCGGGGAGTTAAGAGTGCATCCCAAGCCATACATTCTGGCTGTAGACATCGGCAGTTCGGCGGTCAAAGCCGGACTGTACGACCGCGACGCTAACGCCTTGCCGAAAACGTTCGCTTCGATACCGCATCAACAGCGCACCGCTGCTGATGGCACTCACGAAGAAGACGCTTTAGACGTGCTGCGCGCAAGCGAGGTCGCCATTGATCGTGCCCTGGACCTCGCCGGGGATGCCGCCGAACACATCGCCGCCGTAGGCTTCGACGCCATGGCCAGCACGATACTCGGGCTTGATGCCCGGCAAAACCCCGTAACACCCGTCTTCACCTATGCCGACACGCGTACATCTCAGGATGTCGAATCCTTGCATCAAACCATCGACGTTGATGCCGCATACCAGCGCACCGGCGTAATGCAGCACACCTCATACGTCCCCGGCCGGGTGATGTGGATGCGCCGCACCGATCCTGAGACCTTCGCGCGGATAACCAAGTGGACTGACATCTCGACATTCATATTTACACGCTGGTTCGGGTCGACCAATGTGCCTGCGAGCTACAGCGTCTCAGCATGGAGTGGATTGTTAAACCGTCACGAGTTGAATTGGGATGCGACCCTGTTGGATGCCATTGGGCTCGAAGCGTCGAATCTACCACGGTTAGCCCCGTATTCGGAAGGGCAGAGCGGTCTGTGCCCGATCTACTCGATGCGCTGGCCCCAACTCGCCGAGGTTCCGTTCTTCCTCGCCGTAGGTGATGGTGCTGCCGTAAACATTGGCTCGGGGTGTACAGACCGACGTAACATCGCACTCACCGTCGGAACAACCGCCGCGATGCGCCTAGTGGTCGATCATCCCAACGACCAATCACCCCCGCAAGTCCCAAAAGGTCTCTGGGGCTACATTCTGCGAGGCGACCGAACGCTTCTCGGCGGCGCATTCAGCGAAGGCGGAAACGTCGTCGAATGGGCCCTAAACAACTTCAAACTCCCGTCCCTAGACGACCTCAACGATGAACTCGAACGCACTCGACCCGACGCCCACGGTTTAACCGTCCTGCCATTCATCGCCGGTGAGCGCGCGGTCGGTTGGTCTACGAACGCCAGCGGCGTAATCAACGGGGTCCGTGTCTCGACAACAGGATTGGATATCTTGCAGGCGCTGATGGAGTCGGTAGCGTATCGATTTTCTCTAGTCGCCGACCTGCTCCGCGACGAAATGGACGATGACCGAGTTTTCATCGCGGGTGGCGGAGCGATGACGAACTCGCCATGGTGGTTGCAGACGATGGCAGATGTGTTGCAAGGCGAGGTGCACGTGCCAGCCGAAGAACAGGCGACCAGCCGTGGCGCCGCAATCCTAGCCCTAAACGCCCTCGGCATCTGGGCAGATCTAAACGACGTGATGCCTCAGATCGCCGCCGTGTATGAGCCGAGGCACGAATACCGTTCCGTCTACGAGGAAGCAGTGCAGAGGCAGACGGAGTTGTACGACGCGGTGATTTGTCGTTCCTAGCAGCTTCCGTCCCCTTCGCGAAGCGAGGGGGACGCGTGCAAGCGGAGCGAGCACGCAGGGGGTGCGGCTGTGCAAGGAGGCGAAAGATGTTGGTATCCAATCGCGCGCTAGAGCCTAGATTCTGTTGACGGTGGTTGTCTAGACTCGGCATATCTACTGACCGCGCGCGCCAATCGTTAACTCTTGATAACGGCATTGAAATCGTTGGGTACCCTTCCTTCTCGGCTATCCCGAGTGGGTATTTTCTTCATCGCCGTCGCAACATTCACCGCCGTGGTGGTGGTCGCAGCGATCGGATTCAGTGCCTGTTCCTCTGAAGAGGAGCCCACACCCGAACCGTTTGAAACGCGCACCCCTACGCCAGTGCCTCCAACGCCCACTCCGACTGATACCCCAGTACCGCCCACCAGCACATCAACGCCGACACCAGTACCTCCAACACCGACACCCAAGCCAGAGCCAACCGCAACCAACACTCCAGTTCCACCTACATCTACTCCCGTCCCACCGACTCCGACACCCGTCCCTCCAACACCAACTCCGGTACCGCCAACCGCCACGCCGACACCCACTCCGGTTCCCCCAACATCTACTCCCATCCCACCGACTCCTGTCCCGACGGCAACACCGATACCGGCCGCCTACCGCGTCGATTCTCTGAACTGGGAAGTCCAAGGGCCTGAGGGAGACAAGATAATCGTCCGAATCACGATGAACGTCGTCAACGATGGTCAGGCGAGGCGAGATGAGTATACGCCCGTGATCGGCATCGTGAATGAGGGTGAAGAGGCAGAAGTCGCCACAATACCGCCGTTGAGCGGTGGCGAAAGCACCACATTGGTGTTCGACATCAGATTTGATAGCGGGCCGCAGAATTTGAAGTTGCAAATCGAAGACGCCGTCTCTTTAGTCGCACTGGACCTGCTCGCATCTGATGTGTCGATCGCACCGGTCTCGTATCAACTGATCTCCGACGGACTGGTTCTGGTAACTGTTGAGTTGACGAACAGTGGCACCTTGGTCACCGGCCCAGTGCAGTTGATCACCTACAACAACCTCGTGGCAACGGTTCAACCCATCGAGCCGGGGGAATCAGAGTTGGTAGGGTTCTACATCCCATTGTTGACGGGATCGCATCAGGTCGAGGTGACAGCATCGTCCGACGAACGTGAAGCCAAGCTCTCCAACAACGTGGCAACATTCGATATCGACGTCGACTACGTGTCGCTGTCACTGCGCGCGATGTCCGCTCAGGCGCACGGGTTCATTCGTGGCGGAACCGCCAACATATCGATAGATTTCAGTGTCTCGAACCTTGGCGTTGCACCGAGCGGCGATTTCCTGGTTGCAGTCGCATGTCCTGAGATACCCGACGTGACATGCGTCGGCGAGGCCCGAGTCGAATCGCTCGCCCCCGGCGGAATGTTCTCAGGCGTGATCGATGCCGTCGTCCCACAGGGCATCTCCGGTATAGTCCTCTTCGCCGGCGACCTCGAATACGGTTATCGCTGGGGCGATGCCAACACGATACCGATCACCGTGGACGTGCCATTGCAGCCAGACATCGATCCAGTGTTCGCATCCGAAGCTGAGCTGGTCGGATACTACTCCAACGGCGATGCCGCGATCAATGTGACTGCATCGTTGCGAAACGACGGCGCTGAACCGATACCAGGCGAATACACGATCGCAATCACCTGTTTCAAAGACGAAGAAGTCGTGTCTACCTGTGGTGATGTCCTGACACTTGAACTCACTGACGGCTACGGGCCGGCAAGCGGTTCTGTCATGCTCCGCTCGCCAGCCGGCGAGATTGACTTGAGTCTCGACGGCGGGGAGATTGTAGACATCGACAAAACAATCGCAGACGAAATAGAGATCTCGATCCCAGAGCGAATCGTCGGAATCGACCGAGACCTGTGGCGTTGCTTCTCGGACACAAACCCGCGCGACCAATTCCCGCGCGGCAGTTGCAGCGGCCGCAACGGCAATGTTGTCAACAAGTGGTCGCAGGATGAACCCGTGAGGATATGGGTAAACGGACTGTCCGCATACTCCGAACAGTTCCAAGACTCATTACAGCAACTGGCGCCGCAGCTGAACTTCACCTATCAACTGGCGCCAGAACAACGTCGGGCAGATATCGCAGTCTACGTCGGCATATCCGATGCGGACGCGCGAATGCTCGGATTCAACAATTGCGACGGCTTCTGGGGCTGCACAGACTACGAGACCGACGAGAACGGCGAGATTGTTGCAGGCGAGATCGTCATCTTCGAGGTCGACGACTCCGGACTACGACAACTCGGACTGATAAATGAAACGATCCAGTACGCAATGTTGCACAGCATGATGCAGGTAATGGTCCCAATGGGCTATCGCAACGTGCCAGACAGCGCGATGAGCATCGACACCGGATTGCGATTCCCGACGATGAGCGCGTCCGACCGTGAAATCGTGAGGATATTGACAAGTCCGCTAGTCGAAGCAGGCGACACGACCGCAGACATAGAGAGCTTGATCGTCTTCTCAGACGAGGTGTTGGATCCTCAAGAACCCGCACCTCTGACCAATATCGACATCATCGAGAACGCACGCTTGAATTTGCATGATGAAGGATCCGTGCTATACAACATGCGTGGCGAGTGGTCAGGTGGCACATGCATAGACCGCTTCGGACCATCACAGGTGACAGTCGCAGAGTTCAGCTCCCATCGCGGTCTCCGGTACCGACTCACCGACGCCTCAGAGCGCTTCTACGCGTTCTGGCGTTCAGAAGACGGCAGAGCAGAGTATTGGGACGGCGGCACCCGAACATGGCGACGCTTCTCCGTTTCCGACGAGCAAGAACTCATCAGCGAAACCGCATGGAGCCCGCAATTCTCTGACCCCATGGCGCTACTGGTTTCGGTACTATGGTTCGGCGGAGAAGCTTTGACCGAAGCAAGCCGCGACGAAGACGGAATCGAGTTCCGAATCGAACGCGTACGAGGACACGTCACACCCGAATGGACCGACGAAGCCATAGTATCAGCCACATTCAAGATCGACCCCACCAACTATCAAATCACAAACTTCTCCATGACCTGGCAGTTCGACGTCCGCGGACTCACCTGCGACCAGTACGACATCCAAGCCAACCTCATCGAATACGGCGCCAGCCTAGTAATACCCTCAGAAGTACGCAGCCGCTCCCGCGTCGTCGAATAACACCCCCTCTCATTCCGAGCCTCTGACACCGTCATTCCCCCCGCCCCCGTCATTCCGCCCAGCCCTGTCCTTCCGATCCCCTGATCCTGTCCTTCCGATCCCCTCGCGCTGTCATTCCGAGTGCAGCGAGGAATCCAAACTCCCCTTTCGCTCCGCGAAGGGGGACGCGGAGCGCAGCGAACGCAGGGGGATGCCCACCCCGTAAACACGCGCCCTCACATCATTCCTTGCACTCCATGCCATTCCTAGCTCCCACATCATTCCGATCCTCTGGGGCTGTCCTTCTGATCCTTTGGGGCCGTCATTCCGAGCGTAGCCGAGGAATCCCTCCCCTTTCGCTCCGCGAAGGGGGACGCGGAGCGCAGCGAACGCAGGGGGATGCCCACCCCGGAAACCCGCGCTCTCACATCATTCCTTGCACTCCATGCCATTCCCAGCCCTCACATCATTCGGATCCTCTGGGGCTGTCCTTCTGATCCTCTGGGGCTGTCATTCCGAGCGTAGCCGAGGAATCTCCCCATCCTTAAAGTCCTTCACCATCCTACTCACCCTAGTTCAAAGTCCCTCCATCCCGGTTCACACTGAACTCTCGAATTAGCATGAACCGTATGCGGATACGGATCATCGCACCAGCTATCGTCGCGCTCCTACTTTCATTCGGCATCGTCGCGACGGCATCTGCTCAGCAGCCACAAGCGTTGCTACGCGTCGCTAGCGTCGAAGTTAGCGAGATCGGACAGACGCAATCAACGGTCAAATTCAAAGCCGTAGTTGAGATCGAAAACGCTGGCAAAACTGATTTTGATCAGACCGTCAGAGTAGATTACCAAGTCGATGGCGGAGAACCCAGTCTCGTCTTTATCGTGAACGAACTTGCCGCTGAAGAGATCGCTCGGTTCCAGTTCAGATTCGAGTTGACGCCAGGGCAAAGGCAACTCGGCATTGTGATCGGCGACATCGTGCACATGACCAATATCCGTGTCACCGGCTCGGATTTGGACTTGGAAATCACCGACCAGAGGGTGAAGCGCGGCGGAATAGTCGAACTCGATTACAAGATCGAAAACATCGGCGACCGAGACGCCGATACAGTCAGTTTGCAAGGACGATGGGAGAATCTCGACGACGGCACCGCTGGAGATGTGGATTTCGGCTTGCTGTATGACACGCTCGCAGGTAGCGACAGTAATGTCGGCTACGCCCAATTCAACCTCGTTCCAGGGTCGTACCGGCTCCACCTGACCGCCTCCACACCAACTGTGGAATACGGCTTCGATAACAACACCAGCACTACTGACTACGACGTTGAGTTCGTCGATCTGAAATTGCATCTGGCATCAACAGAGGTCATAAGGTGGCACGCTGAAGGACGCGGATTGATGAAGATGTCGGTTGAGGTCGTCAATCTAGGCGTGGACGATAGCGGCGTGGTAATCATCGGCATCGAGTGCATAGATGAAACGTGTTCAGCAAGCAAACTGACGGAGTCGATAGCTGCCGGCGGAACTAGCATCAACGAGATTGAAGTATGGATGCCGATTGGCGAAAACACCGCAACACTCTACATCGGTGCAAACGAAGATGATTTCCGATGGGGCGCGGAAAACGTGATCGAAGAGACCATCCAAGTACCGCACCCCCCACCGCTGGAATGGTCGCTCTCAGCAGTATCCAACGCGCAAGATATCCGTTACTGGAGCGACGGATCGGCTAACGTCGTCTTTGAAACGACGATGGTGAACACCGGGAGTGATCTCGTTACGGGCGATGCACTCGTTTCAATCGAATGCACCAAATCGGACGAAGTTCTGGAAGACTGCGGCGGAGAATACATGATCGAGCTGGATCCCTCGCAACATCCGAACGCAACGCGGCACACCGTCAAGGTCCCGGCAGGTACAACCACACTGACCTTCTCGCACCGCGACGAACCTCCCTTGACCACGTCGGCGAAAGTGCCGGAACGCATATTAGGTGTCGAACGCGACATCTGGGAATGTTTCTCCGATACATCCAATCATGGAATGGAAACCTCAGACGACGCGGGAGTCGGTTGTGCCGCTTGGCGCAACGACTACATCGCAAAGTGGCCCGTCGCCGAACCCATCAAGGTATGGAAGACAGGAGACGAAGATTACAAGGCGATATTTGACCAAGTCCTCCAAGACATCGGCCCCGTCCTGAACATGGAGTTTGAGACAACTGTCACAAAGTCACAGGCTGACCTGATCGCCTACCTCGGATTGCCACGTGCTGAAACTAGGCTTGACGAGTTGAAGTGCAACCAAGCCGCGGGTTGCGCGCTGTTCGACATCGCCTCGGACGGTTCGATAGTCGCCGCAGAGATGGTGGTCTGGCCACCGATAACGGTCAATGACAAAGTCGGTCGCGACCACTTGATTTACAGCGTCGCGCTCCATGAATTGATGCACGTCCTCACCGGCATGCTGCACCGTCACGACGACCGGACCAGCGTCATGAGCTACGACTCCCTCGATTACTTGACTCTGGGCGAACAGGACAAGGCCCTGCTCCATATCGCCTCGCATCCGCTAGTCGAACCTGGAATGCGCTTCGGAGAGATACGGGAACTGATAGTTTTCGCCGACGAACTGCTCGATCCGCCGATGAAAAGCGAGTTGTCAGTCGAGGAGATATTGCGACGGACCCACGCACGACTCATGGATGACGGCTCAGCGATTTTCGAGATCAGAGGTGGATGGCCAGGTTGCCACCGACGCTTCGATTGGTCGCAGTATGAGATCGGAGGGATTCGTCCGCGAGCCCCGAAGTGGGTGCATTTCAAGAATGATCGAATCCGATACTACATGATCAGGACACCAGCGCCTCGCAGCTCGTTACAGTACTGGTTTGAGATCGCAGGTGAGTGGCGTGAAGCGTCAGTCGCAGCAGTGCCGAGATTCACGAGTTTCAGAGATTCGTTCAGTAATCCGCTGGCATTGCTATCGAGCATCAACATCTACGGTGAAGATTCGGACACGAAAATTGTATCTAGAGAAGACGATGTCCTGAAGTTTGAAGCGTTGCTCGACGGCGGAGACGTGCGTACTAGTTGGAGCAAGAAAACAACAGTCAACGTCGAGATGGAAGTGGACACGTCCGAGTTCAAGATTCTCAGCTACAAGATGTACTGGTCGTTCGATCCTCACGAAGTGGGAGTGTGTGAGGACTACCAAGTGGAAGCGAAGAACGTCGACTACGGCTCGGAATTCGTTTTCCCTACGGCGATTCGCAACGACGCGCGGCAGCTGATCGACTGACGCGCGACGCTGAGAGTGAAATAATCCGCCTCCCTCCGCTCGGCGAAAATAGCGCGGGCAAGTGGAGCGATGCGAGTGGGTATGTCCAAGGGAGGCTCGGAGGAGTCGCGTCTACTGTCGCCTAGACACGTACAATTCGAACTGCGAATTTTACGAGATCTGGCGCATTGGTTCGGGCTGTGTCGATTACGGTCGCGAGTGCCCAACCCGCGGCACTCGCCGTCCATTCAGGTAGCGTGACAGACACGCCAAGACCCGAATGAGCATGGGAGAGAGTGCGGAGTGGTGTTTCAAACCCCGGTTTGATTGAGTGCTTTTCAGGCACTGTCACTAATGGTCCGAACTTGAACGATCCGGTGTTTTTCCGCTGGAGGCTAGCGACCAAGTCGGTCTCACTATGCCCCCCGAGCAACTCCTGGTCGAAAACAATGAGCGCATCAGCATTCTCGTTCGGGCTAATGTTGAACCAATTGAGCATAGAGGTGAGATTGCCTACATGAGATCGGGTCCTGGGTTCTAAGTGATTGGCCGTCACTTGGAATGCAGACAACTTGACACGCCCAAAGCGGCTGAGTGCATCATAAAGACACTGAATCAACGCCGGCAGCAACAAAGCCGGGTCGACGGAACGTCGGCGTATTCCGAGATTCATATAACGAACCCCTACGAACGGCACCAATGGTCGCACTGTCGGTTTAGCGTCACCAATGTCAAGTCCCACCTGCACCCACCCAATCCGTGATACATCTGTTCCGGCGGTCAGTTCTGCATCGTTCATCCCCCAGAGCAGCGGACGGCGAGCCGACGTGGTTGACCAACTCATTAGCTCAGCACGCGCTCTGAAAATGCTGTAGAGATCCTCCTCGTTCTCTGACGCAAAACCCTCTAGGTTCGCGTCGCGCAGAAGTTGCCCGAAAGCCTCTACAAAAAGCAACGACGACATAACCGGGCATCACCCGTTAAGCCCACAGGTTGTAGCCGACGACAAAGGCCGAATTCGGTCAGCTAAGGGTGGCATAGGAGGTCGATTGAAGGCGTTATAAGCTTGTCAGGCGGATCCACTTCACCGACAAGGTCGACATCTACAACGCTACGGTAGGCAACTATTTCACTTGACGAGCATGCGTTGCGGGCAGTTACCCTATTCGCTGAGCCTCCGCCTTCTTTGATTCGTTTCTTAGGGCTATCAACTGTGTCCCACCAACAGTATTGTGGTTCATAGTCGATGTAGTAACACATTAGCGCCTGAAGCAAGACCTCTACGTCCGCAAACTCTGGACAATCCCCATCGGAATTATCTTCCCACCAACCATGCGCCGAGGCAGCAAAACCGGTACTTGAGAGATGTACATTGTCGCCACGTGTCGCGTAGTCACACACCCATCACCATGCTTGGATCTCATCCGCTTCAGGATCTTCAACTTCACCTGCTGACAAAGGCGCGTAGAATTTACCCGTTCCCGCTGGAGTGTCTGGAGGGCCGGCGGGGCCTGAATTCGCGCTGTCTTCTGACCCACCTAACATGGGCGAGGCAGCTACGGCTCCTGCGATGGCAAGGACAACAACGAGAGAAAGTATTATTCTTTTGATCGACATCTCTTAACCTACACAGGCATCAGTCGGATGTTGGTTGACTACAACACCGACTCGTCAGGATAAACGTGAATTTCAGGGTTTGTCAATTAGGGATGGACTGCTTCGGACACTAGCAGTAGGCCAAGGAATACGCGAATTGGGTACCATACTCGATCATACGATCCAAGTTGTGCATCAAAAACCACGAGGACACCGTGAGTGCTGGTTTGTCCGTTGGACCGACTTCAAGCGTCTTCTCTCAAATTCAGCGAAGCAACGGCAATAGTCAATTGCGACTCAGATCCATTGGACCCGTGTCGCAACTTAGTCCCGCATCGAAAAACGATGAAACTCACTACGACTGGCATCGCCAGTAGTTATATGCGTAGGATTTCTGCACTATGGCGGACTTGGTAGCCTTTGTCCTAAGGCATAGGCTTGGAATCCTCACCGCTATTGTGGCACTTGCATTTGACCAAGCGGCTAAGTTCTTAGTCTCTATAACGCTCGCCGTTGGCGGGTCATGGCCGACAGATGGATTTATTCGTGTTACTCATGTCACGAACGCGGGAAGTGCGTTCCACCTGCTCAATGTTCCTACCATTACAATTTTCGTGGCGTCTGCCGTCGGTATTAGCGTATTGTTCGCTCTCTACTGGACTCGCCCCAAGACGGATATACGGTCACAACTCAGCTTCGGGCTGATGGTCGCGGGTGTTTTCGGTAATCTCATCGACCGAGTGGCCTTTGGTCACGTGACCGATTTCATCGACATCTTTCCCTGGTTCGTCTTCAACGTGGCGGACGCATCAATTGGAATAGGACTCATCGGTTTTGTTTGGGGTCTTCTAGCAGAAATTGCCCGATCGCTGAAGCGACCCGATCGTTAGCTAGGTTAGTGCCAATGAGGGGATGGTTTTGCAAAGCCCCTATGAGATCAGCGCAGCCCACTGAGTGTCGAGATGCGCTTCGATGAAGTCGCGGTCGAGTTCGTACCCCATCCCGGGTTTGTCTGACAGGTAGAGGTGACCGTCTTTTATGTCCAACGGCTCGGTCAGGCAGGCGTTGTAGGACGGCACTGCGTGGTGGTTCATCTCCAGTCGGTAGATATTCGGCACGTTCATCAGGACGTGAGCACCCGATATGACGTTGAACGATCCCGAAGCGTCGTGCGGCGAGATCGGGATGTAGAAGGTCTCCGCAAGATGTGCGATCTTCTTCATCTCGGAGATGCCGCCAGTCCAACAGATGTCGGGCATGATGTAGTTGACCAAACCCTCGGTCAGATAGGGCAGGAAGTCCCAACGAGTGTATTTGCGCTCCCCGATGCATAGGTTGATGTCGGTGTTGCGACGTAGCTGGCGGTGCGCCTCCAAGCTCTCGGGTTGCAGCGGCTCCTCGAACCAGGTGAGGTTGTACGGCATCATGCGGTTGCAGAGATCGGTCGCCGTCGAAACATCGAAGTTGCCGTGCGCGTCAATCATCAGTTCGATGTCAGGTCCTAAGCTCTCTCGCAACGCGGCCATCAAGTCCTCCGCGTGACATGCCCCGGCGGCCGATATTTTGCCGT
Source organism: Dehalococcoidia bacterium (assembly GCA_034423055.1). Classification (GTDB taxonomy): domain Bacteria; phylum Chloroflexota; class Dehalococcoidia; order Lucifugimonadales; family Lucifugimonadaceae; genus Bin127. The sequence continues at coordinate 25,381 of DAOUJE010000054.1, forward strand.
CGATGTAGCGGCGGTGCTTCGCTCCCATCTCGGGCGAGAAGGGATCTAGTTTCAGCGCTTGATATCCAAGCGCCACCTGCGCCTTGGCATCAGCAACGCAGGCGTCGATGTCGTCTGCCGGTCCGCAGTGGCTGTAGAGCGGTACAGAATCGCGCATCGGACCGCCGAGAAGGTCATAAACCGTTCTGCCCAACGCCTTGCCTTTGATGTCCCAAAGCGCCATATCGACGCCGCTCGCGAGCGTGGTAGCGAAGCCGCGCGAGCCCAGAGTTCCGAAGCGTCGATAGATCTGATGCCAGATGCGGTCGATGTGGTTCGGATCTTGACCGATCAACCCGTCGGAGAAATCTTGCCCCACGAGGTCGTGCTTCAGCAAGGCATAGGTCTGCGCGATGACAATTGCTCCGCCGCCACCGACGTTAGTCGATTCGCCGTATCCGGTGATCCCCTCGTCGGTGTCGATCTCGACAAACATCCAAGGTCGCGATTCTTGGGCTCTGACGACGTAAGCGCGTAGGTCGGTGATTTTCATTTCTGAGGCCTCGGGAGATTTTCAGGACTGATTGTCATGTGTTCGGAATGAGCAGACGGGTTCATGTTACACATTGCGTCAGCTTGACGCGCGACTTCAATTCTGTACAGATGTTAGAGTAAGAAAGGCAGTAGATGGCGATAAGGAGTTTTGCTGATCGGAAAACAAGACGGTTCTTTCGCGGCGAATTCGTCAGAGATTTTCAGGGATTCGAGCGTCAGGCAAGACGCCGTTTGGCTATGTTGAACGAAGCCAAAAGCTTGCGCGGGTTGGCAAGATTTCGAGGGAATCGATTGGAAGTGCTACGTGGCGACCGTGCAGGACAGTATTCGATTCGAATTAACCGCCAGTGGCGGATTTGTTTTCGTTGGGGAAACGAAGGGCCGTACGACGTGGAAATCGTAGACTATCACTGAGGTGCAGGAGCAATGACCATAAACAAAAAGAGTCGGATCGGGTTGATGCATCCAGGCGAATATCTGAACGAGGTGGTGTCTGCATTGGGGTTAGAGCGCGAATTGATGGCGTCAGAGTTGAGCGTGCCGGTTCCTACGTTAGAACAGATCCTCACAGGTGAGTGCGATATTTCCCCTGAATTCGCGTTGCGACTCGACCGATATTTCGGTTCGGGTGCTCGGATGTGGCTTGATCTGCAAAACGCTTATTCGCTTAAGTTGGCTGAACAACAGTACGGTAGACAAATCGAAGACGAAGTGATTCCCTTGGGGCATGAGGTTGACGTGGAACTAGATATGGATGAAATCGAAGAGGTAGTCAGCCGGAACATGTTTGAATGTACCGCCTTGCCGATTGGAATCGATGGAGGACCGCCAGCCAGCTTGTCTAACGGGATGCCTCCCATCCATCCCGGAGAGTTCCTTGCCGAAGAGATCGAATATCTAGGCTCGAAGATTAAGGATTGGGAGCAAGCGATGGGGCTCGAGGACGGACACCTTCGTGCGATCGTCGATGAAGCGCGTGATTTGGATGCGGAACTGGCGTTGAGGTTATCGCGGTACTATGGGACTTCTGCGGAAATCTGGATGGACCTACAAAGCCTCTATTCGTTGAAGATGGCGGAAAGAAGTCTGGGTGGACGGATTGAGAATGAGGTCGCTCCAAGGGTGGCGGAACGTCCGGAAGTTGCAGAAGTCGCGTGATTGCTTATTCGGATGTCGGTTGCAGCGTTGCGGTGTTAAACTGCGAACGCATGGATTGAAACGTGTCGCCTATGGCGGCGCGATTAGTAACTAGAAAAGAGACAAACGCACGTCATGCGCTTCTGCTACGCCCACCGGCGATTCACGCTTTACCCACAGTCTGTCGACACGTGGGATCTGCACCCGGACAACTACACGCCCGAATTCCTAGACCGGGCACGCGACACCGGCTTCGATGCCATCGAGTGCGGTTTCGAGGTGCTAGACAGGCTGGGCGATGCGAAGTCCATATCGGAGTTTGGCGAACGAGTCCGATCCCATGGACTCAAGGTCGGTGCGATCCGCTCTGGTGGCACACTGACCGAAGCAAGGCACGGCCCGCAGAATCGCGAGAAGCTGATGCGCGCAGTGGAGTATGCCGAGCATGTAGGTGCAGAAGTAGTCAATGGCGCGTTGAGCGCGCCGGCGCGTTACCCGGGGCATCCACCCGGATCGATTCCCGGCAGCGTGAGCGGCTGGCCCAAGTCCCAGGACGCGAGTAGGGATGCCGAGATGTGGGTCTACGACTCTCTGGCATCCGCGTTCCAGGAGGTCTGCGATGCGACCGACGATGTGGATATCACCATCGAGGTGCACCAGAACTCGCCAGTCGATAACTCGTGGTCGGCAGTGATGATCAACGACATGATCGACCGTGAGAACTTCGGCATCAACCCGGACATCGGCAACATCGTCTGGACCTACGACGTGCCCGAAGAAGACTACGACGATGCGATCGACGCCATGGCGCCGATCTCGAAGTACTGGCACTGCAAGAACCTGCACCGCGTCTACCATCCTGAGAACCAGCGAACCGTGTTCATCCGCGTTCCATTGCAGGACGGCGAGGTCGACTACCGGTATGCGATATCGGCGATGGCGAACGCGGGTTACAGCGGCTACATGGCGATCGAAGGTACGCAAAACGGCGATCAGTGGCACAAGGATGGGATATCGCTCGATTACGCCAAGTCGATCTGGGCCGAGTTCGAGGACTGATCCACGGAGCTAGTTGAGAAAATATGCGAGAAACTGACAGCCAAGACGCCGAATCGCCTGCGGTGGATGATGATCTAGACGATGAAGAGGAGGACCTCTTCTTCAGAGATGTCTCAGAGGATCTGGACGACGAAGAGCGGACGTCGTACGCGATCCTTCTGATCTTGGCTGTCGGTGGGTTTGCCGTCGGTGCATTACTACTGCAAATAACATTGACTGCGGCGGTTGTGCTGAGGGATTACGCGGGAGATTGGGCATGGGTTCTCGCACCGGCACCGATGCTGCTGTTCGGATTGGGTTCGCTTTGGCAATACGATTCCAACTGGTTGCAGCGATTGGGCGCCACCGCGTTGGGATTCGCACTGGCTCAGTACATAATGATGGCGATAGGCTTCGCCATATTGGATATCTGATAGCCTCTTGCCCCTTTCGCAAAGCGAAGGGGGCGCGAAAGAGCGAAGCGAATTTCGCGGGGATGCCCGACACGCGTTCTGCTCCCATAAATTGCCGTCCCTGCCACCCAGTACATACTCCACTCGCCTGCACTCGCGTCCCTTCCATCCAACGCCTTCCATCCAACGAAGGGGGATTGTTGCCACGCTCCTTGTGCTTACCCGAGGCGGAAAGGGTATTGAAGAGAACTCACGCCCTCGGATGAGCCGCGTCATACTCTCGTCTGACGTGTTCCGAGGTCAGGTGCGTGTATATCTGAGTCGTCGCAATGTTCTCGTGCCCCAGCAACTCTTGGACGTGCCGTAACGACGCGCCCCCGTTGAGCAGATGCGAGGCGAAGCTGTGCCGGAGCATGTGCGGCGTGATCTTGCGAGTGATCCCGGCATCGAACGCGATCTGCTTGAGTCGCAGCCACAAGCCTTGACGAGTGATGCGCGTACCGCGGGCGTTCAGAAACATCGCATCAGGGTCTTGGAGTTTGCCCAACTTCGGGCGACCTAGAGCGTAGTAATCGGCGAGAGCATCCATTGCCGCGTCGTAGATGGGAACGATGCGTTCCTTCGAACCCTTTCCCAATACGCGGATCGTGAAGTTGTCGAAGTTCACATGGTCAACATCGAGGTCGGTTACCTCCGACACACGCAGGCCACCAGCGTAGAGCAGCTCCACGACCGCACGGTCTCTCAGTTCCGCCAGAGTCGATGCCTCTGTCACCTGATCGAGAAGACTTTCCACCTCGTCAATGCTCAACGCTTTGGGTAGCGGCTTGCCGCCTCGAGGTGACTTCAATCGCCGAGTAGCGAGATCGCCGGTAACACCTTCTTCGCGCAGGAAGCGCATGAACGACCGTAGCGACGCAATCTTGCGCGACCTAGTGGCGTTGGCGTAACCCCGTTCATCGAGATGTTGCACGAAATCAGCCACTCTCGCCTCGTCGAACCGATCCCAATCAACGTCTTCTGGGTCGCATATAGACGATTCATCGATGAACGTCGTCAAACCTGCGAGATCGTTGCGGTACGCTCCGATCGTGTTTTCCGAAAGCCCGCGCTCACCCGCAAGATGCTCCAAAAACGCTGTGATGTTGCGATCCATACATCGAATCGTAGAAAAACGGGAGTGTGTAAAGCGATGTTCAGTGTGCAATAGAGGCGCAGTTAGCCCTGCCAGCCCCTTTCGTTGGCACGAAAGGGGCGCGAACGAGCGAAGCGAGTTCGCGGGGTATGCCCGATCGGATTCTAAACCCCCTTCAATTCCCCCTTGGGCAAAGGGGGAGGGTTTGGCAGCACTCCTGTCATTCCGAGCGCAGCGAGGAATCTCAAGCCCGCTCCAATCGCTCCATCTCGTCAACCAGATCCATCGTCCGAACGCTGACCGTGCAGACACGTTGCAACAGGTCTATCACTCGATCCTTGTGGTCGGCGAAACGGTAGGTGTTGAAACGAGACGCGATCGTCGGATCGCGCGGTTTGCGTTCCTTGTATTGATCCAACACCCATTCCAGAGCAGAGCGATTTCCAAGCATGTATCGCCATGCCGAATCGGGTACACCGCTGATCCAAGACGCATCGTCTAAATGGATCACTCCGCGCTCCTTATCGGCTCGCAACAAAACCCGCCTGGCTTCACCCGCCTGACCCTCTACCTTCAACCCGTACGGCTCAACCGACTCGAAACCGATGTGCAGGTCGAGCAACTCCTGACCAGAGCGTACCCAAAACTCGAAATCATCGTAAAAGGGCAGGCGCGGGAACTCTCTCAACAGATCAACCGCGTACTTCTCACGATATTGCGGATCGTGCAGCACCGCGTAGGTGTAAGCAAACACCTTTTCCGCATCGATACCATCATCGGAGTAGTGATCTCGAAACTGTTGCAAGCCCCAATCGGTGATGTTGTTGACGCGCTCCCCATCCGTCGTGTAGCGGTAAAGAGGGAGGCATTGCGTATCACCGGTGAAGTGCAGGTCTGTCAGTCTGTTGGATGCTAGGATGTAGAAACTTTTTCCGTTCCTACAGATATTCAAAACGGAATTCGGAAGTGAGAATCTTGCACCAAACATCTCGCGGTGATACTTACTCAGCCGATCGTTCATGATCGTATCAGCGAAATGGTGTTTAGTTATGAACGGGCGGTATAGGGTCTGTGTAAGGTTCGTTTCGTTGTAAACGATCCGACGTCCACGCAGGAATTCGTTCCTTAAATCTCGGCTCCATTTGATTTCTGGAGCGTTAGGATGCTTTTCGTCCGACAGCAACGCGTTGTATTCAGCACTAAACCAATGCGCTTTCGCCGTCAGCCCTCGAAGGTCAAAATCGTATACCCAAGCATCTCTGTTCGTACTGACACCTGTCGTATACACACCGAAGACCGCATTCTCATCATCTGGGTTTTCAGCGAATTTCGTCTCCCGATTCGCTACTGAGACCAATGACTCAAAATCTGTGGACGACTGGTCCAACCACCGTCCATCAGCCGAGGGTATGATCTCCTCAAAATCGAAACCGCCGAGACCTTTGTCGCGTATGCGCTCTATCTTCTCTTCAGAGTTCGCGTAGTCATCCACCGCGCTGTAAAATACCTTGAATCCATCAGCGTCTTCGTTGCGGACAAGGAAATACAGGGCAATACCGACGCGAATCTTGTCATCGAAGATGTTTCCTCCTTCACGTCGCCTTCGCTCGCCACTGGTTCGCGCATTGCCTTTCGTATCGATCGCCCAGAGCTCATTGAACTCCTCGGCGATCACCTTTCTGAAACCGTCGTCTTGCCGGGAATCGATAAATGCGCTGTTGCTCACGAACCCAATTATCCCGTTTCGATCAAGCCGGTCAGTCGCCCAGCGGATGAACCGCTTATACATGTCGTACTGCTTCGTCTTTTGAGCAGTACTCTCAGTGACATAAGTTTCGCGGATGCGCTTGTCGACCGCAGGGTAAGCACGATTCGGGTTGGCATCGTTCCAGTTGGATTGATTCGCGTTGTACGGCGGATTGCCGATTATCACGCTGATCGGAGTCTCGTTCTGACGTTTCACCCTTGCCAAGTTCTCTTCAGACAAACCGCCGATAAACATATCTCCCTGATCCCGCAAAACATCGGCACGGACGCTCTTGCCCACCCATCCCATGTTGTCCAAAGTATCGACGAAACTCAGGTTAGGAAACTCCAGGTAATCGCCAGTTCGCTCTTTGTATGTGTATTCGATGTTCAGATTCGCGATGTAGTAGGGGAGGATGGCGACTTCGTTGGCGAAGACTTCGTTTTCATACTTGTAGTTGAGGCGGTCCAAAGGGAGATAGTTGATCAGATTCGTGATGAACGTGCCAGTACCGGTTGCCGGGTCTAAGATGCGGACATTTGCATCGGCGAGCGAGCGCCCGAAGTGTCGTTGCAATAGCTGCTCCGAGCCGCGAATGATGAAATCTACGATCTCGTTCGGCGTGTAGACGACGCCCAAGCGATCTGCGGCTCGTGGATTGTAAGCCGTGTAGAAATCCTCGTAGACCGCCTTCAGAAACCGCTGCTTCTCGGTGTAGTCCGCGATGTCGTCGGCAGCGCGACCAATCGCGGCGTAATACGACCGCAGGTTGTCAATTGCTTGACGGCGCACATTGCCGGTGAAGAACGTTCGCTCCAAGCCGTCGAGTTGTAGCGCGATGTTGTTCTCGCGGTGGAATTGGTCTTCGGCGAACACGCGCAGGAAGATGTCCTTGGTCAAGATGTGTTGCAGCAGCATCTCTTGCACATCTTCGGCACTCACCGCAGGACCGATCGACTGCTTGCAGAGCTCCAAGAAGTCCAATGCCGCGCTTCGGTAACCATCGTTGGTTTGCTTAGCCTCGTCGATAGCCGCTCTCAAGTTGCGGAGAACCTCTGGCAAATCAGTCTTGAATTGATGCTGGGCAGATCGGAAATCCTCTAATTCTGGGAGTTCATAGTTGAGGAACGATTCAATGAGGCGGTGCAAAGCGCCTGTTTGCCCCATGTCTATCCGCATCGCGATCCGACCGTTCTGTATCAGGACCGCTTGCATAGAATCTTCAAAGACGATGTTGTTTCGTGGATAACCGCGGTCCAGCTTCTTCTGGATCTCGGAATCTAAGTCGTCGTGAGTGTCCTTGGCCTCCCAGTAACCGCGCGTCATCCGCAACACGTCTTTGACGGTTCCGTCCGGTTTAATTCCGGACAGAAGCGCGAGTTCAGGCACTAGCTCCAAATCGTCCCGATGCTCTTTGCAGTACGCCGAGAGACAAATCTCAAACGCGCGTCGTATGTTCTGTTCGTTGTCAGAGCCTCCGAACGTGCGAAGCCGCTGAAGTTCAGCACGGTATCTTTCGATGTGCTGGTACACAGGTTTCTTTGTGCTTCGGGTCGTCATCACAGTCTATCTCGCCAGTTCTTGCTTCAACTGGGCGAGGATCAATCGGCCACGTTGGGACTATCTTCAATCTACCACGCATATGCTGAATCTCAATGCCCCGAGGCGGGGGTATTGAATCTCGACATTCGGACTGTACGATCGAACCCGCGATTCCGTCTGCCGACCTCCCCGCGATAGAATCGACTTCATCTCGCCAACTGTTACAGCGGAGATTTCGCACTAAGTGATCAACATACCCTTCGATCCGTACATATTCGGCGGCACGACCACCGCGTTTTCGTGGCACGGCTTCCTCACCTTCATTGCCGTTGGCACCGCGATATGGATGTCGGGAAGAGCGGCGATAAGAGAGAAGCTCGATCAGGAACAGGTCTACAACACCGCGCTCTGGGGCGTGCTAGGAGGAATCGTCGGCGCACGTATCGTCCACGTTCTCGACAACTGGCAAATCTACGGCGATGATCCGCTGTCGATTTTCGCGGTCTGGAACGGCGGTATCGGATTATGGGGCGGTATCTTGGGCGGCTGGATCGCAGGCATGATCTACGCCTACTTCGCGAAAGCGCCGATCGGCAGATTCATGGACATCGCTGCCGCACCCTTGCTCGTGGCGCAGACCATCGGACGAATCGGCGACATCATCAACGGCGAGCACTGGTCATATCCGCTTGATCTCTTCTGGGGCTGGTACTTCACCGACATCGACAGCCCGGCACGCTCGGTAATCGATCAGTACCCCGATATCTTCGGCACCGATGTCGAAAAACCGGTCCACCCCGCCGTCGTATACGAGATGATCACCAACATCATCATCCTAGGCGTCATCTTCCTACTGCGCGGACGCGTCAGACCTGCTGGCAGCATCTTCATGATCTACCTCGCCCTCTACGCAACCGCCCGTTTCGGCATCCAATTCATCAGACTCGACGATGTCAAGTTCTGGGGTCTCCAAGAAGCACACCTCATCGCCATCATCGTATGGCTCGTGACGATCCCGTGGATCATCTGGAAAGTCCGCCCCATCGGCCGCATCCGACGCCCGCGCGGTGGCAACCCCGCGAATGCCCCAGCAGATCGCCCCAGCGCCGGACGCTCACGCCGCGAACGCCAGCGAGAGTTGGCGCGGTAGTATGTGAACAGAACCTCGACTTGGGATTGGAGATCGAAGGCCTCGTGAAGTAGCCGACGGAGGATGAGACTATGGATGTAAAACAAGCGGTCAGAACCGCCAAGACCTACCTTGCCGACTTAATGGCAGACGAAGGCATCGAGAATCTCGGTTTGGAAGAGGTGCAGTTCGACGAGATAACGCAGCAATGGAACGTTACGATCGGATTTTCCAGGCCGTGGGATCGCAAAAACCCGTTGGTAGCCACATTGACCGAATATGGTCGAACTGACCGATCTTACAAAGTCTTGAGCATCAACGATGCCGACGGTCGAGTCAAATCTTTGAAGGATCGTATCCTGGAATCTTCTAGCGCTGTCTGATGGCAACGCATGGTTACTTCGTCGATGCAAATCTTCTCGTTTTGCTAGTCGTCGGGACCGCTCAACCCACCCTGATCGGCAGACATCCTCGGTTGAAGCAGTACGCTCGGAACGACTTTGACACTCTTATAAAACTCCTCGATACCGTCGAGAAAGTCTACGTAACGCCAAATACGCTGACTGAAACTTCTAATCTTTTGCCCTACGGTAAGAAAGAACTGCGACAACGCTTCTTTGACGTTTTGAAATCAATGATCCAAGAGATCGTGGTCGCCAGCGAGAAGGCGTCGACAGTTACCGAGTTTCGGCGGTTGGGTCTGACAGATGCGGTTTTGGTCGATGTCGCGTGCAAAGAGACTCCAGTTATCACTGTAGACTTTGACCTTTACCACGCCATTGCTAGTCGAGACTATCGAGCCGTGGTGCATTTCAACCACTTGCGTAGTCAAACTTACTGATTTTCCAGTCGAATCGCCGACACTTCACTTACCATGCCGCCTAAACGGCTGTCACCGGCTGATACTCCCCGCAATATCGTGCAACCTCAGCTCCCGGCGACGATTGCCTCGGTAGTAGTCGGTCTTCAGACTCACAACCGCATCTACCGCCCGAGTTGGGGGCAGGCTGTCCGCCATGCCAAAACCCACCGCGCGGAACGATCGACCCGTGTCGTCCCTCAGCGCCAGCCGAACATGGTCTTGGTTGCGCCCCATGTAGTTGATGTCTGCGCTGACCGCATTTCGGATCAGGAACAACGGCTCCGAGTTGCCAGTGCCGAACGGTGACATCATGTCTACAAAGTCCCAGAGCGAGTGACCTAGTTGGTGAAGCTCAAGCTCGAAGTCCGCAGTACGGATGATGCGCTCGTCGACAGCGGCGCTTAGTTCCGACCACGACATTTGCGTTTCGAGGTGCGCCGTTATCTCAGGGATCAGTTCCATCTCGGCTGCAAATCCAGCCGCGGCGGCGTGTCCACCGAAGCGTTCGAGCTTGTTCGAGACCGCCTCTAATGCACGGTGGATATCGAAACCGGGAACGCTTCGAGCACTCGCCCGCGCGATGCCGTCGATCACTTGATACGCAAACGCCGGAGACGCCGAGTATTCCGATGCACGACCGGCAAGCGGACCCAAAACACCCATCGGCAACGTCGGATCTACCTCGATCGCCATCACGTTGTGACCATCGCGCACCATCTCATCGATCAGAGGTTGCGCTGCCCGCCACGCCTTGTCGGCGATGCTGCGACGCTTCCGATTCGCATCGTCGAGATGGTTTGCCAGTTGCATAGCTTGGTAAATATCAGTCGAGATCAGAAGTCGCAAACTCGGATCGGCAGAATCGATGCGACCAGGCGCGTTCAGACGCGGAGCCAGCTGGAACGTCACGAACTCGGCGTCGTACGGTCCGTTGTGCCGGATCTTGCCGTTGATCAAACGAGTGAGTTCGATGAGCCCGGGTGGAGCCACGTCGTCCAATTGCTTGAGGCCTTGCCGGACGATGATGCGGTTGTCGCCGTGAAGCTTGGTCTGGTCCGCCAAAGTGCCAACAGCCGCGAGGGGTAGCAGTTCAGGCGCCGGATGAAGACCTGATTCTGCCAGAAGAGCCATCGCCAACTTGAAAGCCGTCGCCGCACCGCAGTAGTCGGTCAATTCAACGTCTTCCGACAAGTGTCGGTTGACAATCGCCGCCGCATTCGGCAACTCGCCACCTAGCGGGATGTGATGGTCGGTGATGACTACGCGGATGCCCAGCACATTGGCATAATCAACTTCCTTGAACGCCGTGATGCCGGTGTCTACGGTGATGATGACGCTGACACCTTGCTCCTTGAAACTCTCTAACGCCTCGAGCGAGATGCCATGTCCCTCTATCTCACGGTGAGGCAGGTGATACCTCGGCTCCACGCCGAGTTTGCGGAGCGTCAGGACGATAATCGCCGTGGCCGTGATACCGTCGGCATCGAAATCTCCGAGAATGCCGATGCCTTCACCATCGCGCACGGCACCGAGAATCACATCTACCGCCTTCGAAATACCCGGCAGAACACTGGGCGGGGCCATCGCATCGAGACCGTCATTCAGGAACGACTGCGCGTCGGAGTCGGTGCGGATGCCGCGGTGGTAAAGCAAGGAAGATGCGATGGCAAGCGAACCTGCCGGCGCCTGATTGCTCAGCGAGAGATGGAAACCATCAGGTGGCGGTTCGGCGACACGCCAGCGCGAGGTTATTGGTTGAAGAGGGGCCGGCGTTTCGACGACGCGTTGCGAATTGATTGACGCGGCTCGTTGCCGCGAAATCAATTCTCGAATTCCTTGAACAACACCGAAGCGTTGTGACCGCCGAATCCCAGTGAGTTCGACATCGCAACCGGCACCCGCCCACGCTTCGCCAAGTTAGGAACATAGTCGAGGTCGCAGTCGGGATCAGGGTTCTCGAGATTTATGGTCGGCGGCACAACCGATTCGGAGATGGCGAGCACCGCGAACGCGGCTTCGATGCCGCCCGCCGCGCCGAGAAGATGCCCGGTCATCGACTTTGTGCTGCTGATGCAGACGTCGTAGGCATGATCGCCGAAAGCCTTCTTCATCGCGATCGTCTCGAACTTGTCGTTCAAGGGTGTCGATGTTCCGTGAGCGTTTACGTATGCAACCTCTTCCGGCTCAATAGCGGCCTGCTCCACCGCGATCTTCATGGCATCAGCTGCGCCTTCACCTTCGGGGTGCGGCTGAGTTACATGATGGGCGTCGCTCGTGGCTCCGTAGCCGACGAGTTCGCAAAGGACATCAGCGCCACGTTTCTCGGCGTGTTCCAGAGATTCGATGACGATCACGCCAGCTCCTTCGCCAAGCACGAAACCGTCTCGTTCGGAATCAAAAGGCCGGGATGCTCCTTGCGGGTCATCGTTGCGCGTCGATAAAGCTTTGCACGCGTTGAAACCCGACACTCCGATCGGGCAGATCGCGGCTTCGGTACCTCCAGCGATGGCGACGTCTACGACGCCGCGCTTGATCATTTCAGCAGCTTCCCCAATTGAATCGGTTCCGGTTGCACATGCCGATACGACCGAGAAGTTAGGCCCTTTTGCGCCGATCATCATCGAGACTTGCCCGCTGGCCAGATCGCCCAACATCATGGGAACGAGGAACGGATTTACTCGGCGAGGACCTCGATCATTCAGAACTTCGAGTTGCTCGGAAATCGTGATGATCCCGCCGACACCGCTACCGATGAGGATTGCGACACGGTCGGCATCCTCGTCCTCCATCTCGATGCCGGCGTGCTCCAAGGCTTCGAGGCTTGCGACGCACGCGAATTGGGTGAACCGGTCCATGCGTCGAGCTTGACGGCGACCGAGGATAGTGTTGGCGTCGAAGTCTGTTACCTCTGCAGCGATACGAGTTTCAAAACCTTCAGGATCGAACGCGCCGATGTAGTCGATACCCGATTCCCCGTTGACGAGGTTTTTCCAAGTCTTTTCCCGGTCGGTTCCCAAAGGAGTAACCAACCCAATACCAGTGACGACTACCCGGTCGCTCATGTTTTTGCGTCTTCCCGTCGGTTGATAAACGTTGCAGATGTGCTGAATGAAGTATATATCTGCGTCGTACCATCCCCTTCGCTAAGCGAGGAGGACGCGGACGAGTGGAGCCCAAAGGACCGACACAAGCGCAGGGGGCCGCCCTGTCAACGCCACAATGCCTGGCATTGTCTCAACCCGAGCAAATCCCTGTCATTCCGAGTGTAGCGAGGAATCTACGCGCAATGCGACACGGCTGACAACTTAGATTCTTCACTCCGCTGCGCCAAGTTCAGAATGACGTGTACGTTACGACCAGCACCGTTCATAGAATCGTACGGAGCATGACCACGGTTGAAATCGAGACGCACGGTTGCAAACTGAACACCGCCGATTCGCAGCAGATGGCGGCAGAGTTCATGCGTGCCGGTTTCGAGGTGCGAAGCCGAGAAAATTCGGACCCGCCAGATGTCTTCATACTCAACTCCTGCACTGTCACTCACGTCGCCGACAAGAAGGCGCGTCAAGCCATATCCGCCGCGAAGCGCAGATATCCCAGCGCGTTGACAGTAATGACTGGTTGCTACCCTGAACGGGTTGCTGACGAGACGGCGAGTCTGCACAGCGTCGATCTGGTTCTGGGAAACCGGGCAAAACCGCAACTCGTCGAAACGATAGCCGACCGCTTGAAGATCGACCTCACGCCATGCGCTGATGGCCGCGACGTCATTCCGAGCGAGGCGCTGCTAGGACGTACTCGGGCATCGGTCAAGATCCAAGAAGGCTGCGATCAGGTCTGCGCCTACTGCATCGTGCCAAAGGTGAGAGGACGCGAGAGAAGTGTTCCTATAGACGAGATCGTCAGCCGCGTTTTGCAACTAGAGCGCGCCGGCTGCCGTGAAGTCGTTTTCACCGGTACACAGTTAGGACACTACGGGTTCGATCTCGACTCCGGCGTCGATCTTCCGTTCATGCTGACGGATGTCTTGGCGCGGACCGAGATGCCGCGCATCAGAGTATCGTCGTTGCAACCCCCAGAAATCGACGATCGTCTGCTGGATGTCTGGTCCAACCAAGGCGAAGGCCGACTCTGTCCGCACTTCCACATGCCACTGCAAAGCGGTAGCGACGCGATCCTCCGCAAGATGCGGCGAACCTACACCTCCGACGAGTTCCTGCGAAAAGTCGACTTAGTAAGAACCCGGCTCCCAGGATGCGGCGTAACTACCGATGTCATCGCCGGTTTCCCCGGCGAGACCGACGAAGATCATCAGTCATCAACATCAGTGATGCGGACCGCCGACTTCTCAGATGCCCACATCTTCCCATACTCCGCACGACCCGGAACGAGCGCGCACCACTACGACGATCACCTCGGCCCAACTACCAAGTCAGAGCGAGCCAAAGAGCTCCGCTGCATCGCCGCTACGAGTTCGGAGAGATTCAAAGCGTCGATGCTGGGGCAAGTTCGATCTGTCCTCTGGGAAGGGCAGCGCGGGAAGTCAGGCCTAACCGACAACTACATCAAAGTCCGGATGAATGAAGAAAACATCAAGGCAGGAGGAGATGGATTGATCGAGGATGTGACGCTGTGCAACGTTGACGCGGATGGGGTGGCGTTGGTCAGAATGGTGTGAATTCTTTGGGGAGTATATAGGGTACCGCGCGCCGCCTGAAACGTGTCATGGAACGATGAACTGTATCGCTTCTGCCCCTCTACTACATCATTCCAACAACGGAGACCACGCCGGGCTACGCCCCTCACCAAGCCGCACAACCCCGCTACCATCCGCGTTCATCACGAAGATGCCCCAATCGCCGTCGCGGTCCGATACGAACGCGATACGACCACCATCCGGTGACCACGCAGGCCAATAATCTGTATGCTCGTTTTCAGTCAATCGCTCCACACCAGTGCCATCCATATTCATCAAATAAATCTCTCCATAATAAACATCGCGATTAGATACAAACGCGATCCGGCCGCCATCCGGCGACAACGACGGCCACCAGTCGACATCATCGTTCTCGGTCAAGGATTCCACACCGCTGCCGTCCGCATTCATAACGTAGATATCGAAATCTCCATCACGATGGGATTGAAAAATAATGCGACCACCATCAGCAGACCATGAAGGCAACCAGTCCGCTGAGTCCCAGTCCATAGATCCGTAGTCCGTAAACAACTCAACACTGCCGTCAGCTTTCCTCACGTACAACTCGTTCTCGCCATCTCCATCACGGTCGGAAAAAAACAACGACACACAAGATTCATGAGGATTCCCCGTAAGCTGAACAACGCCCGTTCCGTCCGAATACATCACGAATACATCACCCAGCGATGTAAAAGCAATCCGATCTCCGTCCGGCGACCACACGGGTGCACCGTTACCGCACCCATCCGTAATCTGCTCCACGCCGCTGCCATCCGCATTCATAACGTAAATATCGTACACATCTGCATCGCCGTCGCGGTCCGATACAAACACGATACGACCACCATCCGG